>JAKPEG010000231.1 GCA_029552065.1 Actinomycetes bacterium | reverse complement strand
CGGCACGACCATCCGCCGGGCGATCCGGGTCGCGACGTCGGCCCCGAGCTCGCGCCGGACCAGGTGCAGGCAGGCGTCGATGCCCGCGGCCGTGCCCGCGCTCGTCACGAGGTCGCCCTCGTCGACGAAGAGGACGTCGGGGTCGAGGCGGATGTGCGGGTAGCGGTCGGCGAACTCCTGGGCGTGGTACCAGTGGGTGGCGGCCGTGCGACCGTCGAGCAGGCCCGCTTCGGCGGCGACGAAAACCCCCGAGCACACGGTGACGACGACGGCCCCGGCGGCGTGGGCCGCGCGCAGGGCGTCGAGGAGTGCGGGTGAGAAGCGGCGGGCTCGGGTCGCCGCGACGACGACGACGTCGGCGCCCGTGAGCGCGTCGAGGCCGAACGGTGTCGTGAGCGACATCCCGTTCACCCAGGGCAGGGGGACGCCCGGTTGCTCGGCGCACACCCGGAAGTCCATCGGGGGCACCCCGTCGTCGGTCCGGTCGATCCCGAAGACCTCGCACACGAGCCCGAGCTCGAAGGCGGTGGAGTCCGGGGGCACGAGGGCGGCGACCGAGCGCAGCGGCATACGGGGAGTATGGCAGGAAATGCGCGGTGAGCCACAATGCTGCCACGAGCGTCCGCAAGCCCTCAGGGTCGTCGCCCGCGCCCTCAGGGTGCGGCCATGGGCCGGTCCGGGCACCGAACAGCGGCCCATCCCCGCACCCTGCAAGGGATGACATAGCCTTCCTGCCATGGCGCGTCCTCACGTCTCGGCGGTCGTCGAGGACGCGTGGAACTCCCAGCGCGAGCGCATGCTGCGTCGTCGTGGCTGGGCCAGCCGGGTCGTCACGCACACCGGCTACGGCTCGACCGAGTGGCTGCGGGTCTTCGCCCGGGTGCTGCTCGGCCGGCCGCACGGCGACGACGACGAGCCCCGCCAGGACGCGACCTATGGTGGGCTTCGCTCGCCCTTCTACCGGCGCCGGGGCTGGCGGGCCTTCGTCACCGCCCCGGCGATGAACGTCCCGGTCGAGGTGCGGGTGGGGCACGTGATCGCCCACGGGCGCAGCGACCGCAGCGGACACGTCGACCTCACCTTCCGCGGCCACGGCCTGCCGCCGGGCTGGCACGAAGTGACGGTGATCGCCCCGGGCGGCGACCCGGTCCAGGCCTCGGTCGTCATCGTCGAGCCCGACGCGCAGACCGGCCTTATCAGCGACATCGACGACACCGTGATCTCGACCTCGCTGCCCCGGCCGATGATCGCCGCGTGGAACACCTTCTTCCGGCACGAGAGCGCCCGGCGGGTGGTGCCGGGGATGGCCCCGCTCTACCGGACCTTCTGCGAGGCGCATCCGGGGGCGCCGGTCGTCTACGTGTCCACCGGCGCCTGGAACACCGCGCCGACCCTCACCCGCTTCCTCAAGCGCAACGGCTTTCCGATGGGGCCGCTCTTGCTCACCGACTGGGGGCCGACCAATACCGGCTGGTTCCGCAGCGGCCAGGACCACAAGCGTGCGTGTCTCGACCGGCTCGCCCGCGACTTCCCGGACGTGCGCTGGGTGCTCGTCGGCGACGACGGCCAGCACGACCCCCGGATCTACCAGGACTTCGCGGCGGCGCGTCCGGATCGGGTCGAGGCGGTGGCCATCCGCGAGCTCACCCCCGCCGAGCAGGTCCTCTCCCACGGTCTGCCCATGTCGACCGAGGAACTCACCGGCCGGCCGGCCCGCGACGCCGGGGAGACCCTCGTCGTCCACGGCCCCGACGGCTACGCCCTCCAACGGCTGCTCCGCTCGGCCCAGGTCCTCGACCCCACCGGGTGACCAGCCCCTTCGTCCACCACCCAGTCGCACCCGAGGAGTGACGCGCGATGCCCGAGCTGCCCGAGGTGCAGGCCCTCGTCGACTTCCTCGGCTCGCGGATCGTCGGGCTCGCGGTCACCGGGGTCGAACTCGGCTCGATCTCGGTGCTCAAGACCTACGACCCGCCCCCGTCCGCCCTCGTCGGTGCGCCGGTCGACGGGGTCGCCCGGCACGGCAAGTTCCTCGACCTCGACGTCGACGGCACCCACCTGGTCTTCCACCTGGCCCGGGCCGGATGGCTGCGCTGGTCGGATGCATTGCCGGCGACGGTGATCCGGCCGGGCAAGTCGCCGATCGCCCTTCGCGTGCGGCTGTCCGACGGCTCGGGCTTCGACCTCACCGAGGCGGGCACGAAGAAGTCGCTCGCGGCATACCTCGTGCGTGATGTCGCCCTGGTGCCGGGGATCGCGCGGCTGGGACCCGACCCGCTCGCCGCCGACTTCACCGAGGAGGCGTTCGCGGCGCTGCTGGCCGGCCGACGGACCCAGATCAAGGGGCTGCTGCGCGACCAGGAGTTCCTCGCCGGTGTCGGCAATGCCTACTCCGACGAGGTCCTCCACGTTGCCAAGCTGTCGCCCTTCGCGCTCGCGGGCTCCCTGGCACCCGAGGTGGTCTCGCGCCTCTACGCCGCGCTGCACTCGACCCTCACCGAGGCGGTCGCCACCGCGTCGGGCAAGCCGGCGGCCGAGCTCAAGGACGCCAAACGTGCCGGGATGCGTGTGCACGGGCGCACCGGTATGCCGTGCCCCACCTGCGGCGACGTCGTCCGCGAGGTGTCCTTCGCGGACTCCTCCCTCCAGTACTGCGCGACCTGTCAAACGGGCGGCAAACCCCTCGCCGACCGTCGGATGTCCCGCCTGCTCAAGTAGCGTGGCCGCCCCGGGCAGGCCCGCTCACGTAGCCCGGCCGCCCGCGGGCAGGCCCGGGCGGGCCCGCTCACTCACGATCGTGTAAGCCCATGGCCTGTCCTGGGCCATGGGCATACACAATGACCGGCCGCCGAGGGGTCGGGTGGTCGCGCGGGACCTGTGGACAACTTCCGAGGGAAGCCGGGTTGGTCCGGCACCCTCGGGGCATGCACCCGGCGACCCCGCACGCGGCCGACCCCGAGCCCGTCGACCCGACCCGGTCGATCGGCGGTCCGGCCTGGCGCCTCGGCCAGCCGCTGACCCTGGCCCAACTCCACAGGCTGGCCGCCCAGCAGCACGACCTGCTCACCTACGCCCAATGCCGCGCGGCCGGGCTGAGCTGGAAGGTCATCCACCGGCGCATCGCCACCGGGCGCTGGGTCGCCCTGCAGCCGCAGGTCTACCTCACCCGACCGGGACGGGCCGAGCCGATCGTCGGGATGACCGCTGCCCTGTTGGGGGCCGGGGACCCCGTAGCCCTCTCGCATGACAGCGCGGCATACCTGCACGGACTGCGGCGTATGCCGCCCGCCCACGTCGACCTGCTCGTCCCGACGTCACGGCGACCGCAGCTCCCGGGGGTACGCCTGCACCGGACCCGGGACTTCGGTCGGCGCATCGACGAGCTTGCCTGGCCGTGGCGTACCACCGTCGAGGACACGGTCCTCGATTGTGCCGACGCGGCCTCGACTGTCTTGGACGAGGCGATCGAGCTCGCGGCGCGGGCATGCGCCCAGCGGGCGACCACACCGGCCGGGATCGCCCGGGCGTTGGCCGCGCGCCGTCGTCACCGGTTGCGCGGGGATCTCACGGACGTGCTCACCGAGGTGCGTGACGGCGCGGAGAGCGTGCTGGAGGTGCGCTTCGTGCGGGATGTGTTGCGGGCGCACGGATTGCCGCTGGGTGTGGGGCAGCTCGGCTCGGTCGCCGGGATCCACGACCGTGCCTTCGAGGCGGAGCGTGTGCTGGCCGAGCTGGACGGGCGGCTCGGACACGCGGGCTGGCAGGGGCGCCGCCGCGACTCTGGCCGGGATCGCCAGGCCGGCGGGGCCGGATGGTTCACGACCCGGGGCTATTGGACCGATGTCGCGGGGACGCCATGCCGGTTCGCCCTCGAGCTGGCCACCCTGCTGACGAATCGAGGATGGCGAGGCTCGCTCAGGCGATGCCGCAGGGCCGACTGCGCAGTGGGTGGGTCGGCGGGGGCACCACGGCAGGGCTGATCGTGTGAGCCCATGGCCCGTCGCGGGCCATGGGCTCACACAATGACGCCCGCGAGGCCCGGATCACCATGCCGCGCGGTGGGAGGATGGCTGGCATGGACTCCATCCCCGCCGGGCACCAGGAGGGTATGCCGCTCGTGGACCCTGCGAGCCTGCCCGACGACGCGCTCATCCTCGACGTGCGCGACGCGGCCGACTTCGCCGCCGGCCATGCGCCAGGCGCGGTGAACCTGCCGCTCAGCCAGTTGGTCGACCGGCTCGCCGAGCTGCCGACCCCACCTGCCGGCACTCCGTTGCCGGTGTCCTGCGGCGGGGGGAGCAAGCAGACCCGCGCCGTCGCCTACCTGCGCTCTCAGGGCGTCGACGCCGTCGTGCTGCGCGGAGGGATGCGCGGCTGGCGGTCCGCCGGCCGGCCGCTCACCGACCCCACGGACTGACCAGGCAGCCGATGCCGGCCCGCCCGGGCCGTCCAGGGCCGGCCACCCGACCCGGCCACCTGACCCGGTCACCCACACGCGGAAACATGAGAGACCAACTCGCAGAACGGCATACCTGATGAGGATCCTGTCCATCCAGTCGCACGTCGCCTACGGCCATGCCGGCAACTCGGCGGCGGTCTTCCCGCTGCAGCGGCTCGGCCACGAGGTCCATCCCGTGCTCACGGTGACCTTCTCCAACCACACCGGCTACGGCGCCACGCGGGGGCCGCTCGTCGCGCCCGCCGATGTCGCCGAGGTGCTGCTCGGGGTGCAGGAGCGCGGCGCATTCCCCGCGGTCGACGCCGTGCTGTCGGGCTATCTCGGGGCCGAGACGATGGGCGCGGTCGTGCTCGACGCGGTCGCGCGGGTCAAGGCCGCCAACCCGGCCGCGGTCTACTGCTGCGACCCGGTGATGGGCGACACGGGGCGCGGCTTCTTCGTCCGCGAGGGCATCCCCGACTATCTGCGCGACCAGGTCGTCCCGCACGCCGACATCCTCACCCCGAACCAGTTCGAGCTGGAATTCCTTGCGGGACAAAAGATCACGACGCAAGCGCAGTTGCTCGGCGCGATCGCCGACCTCAGGCGCGCCGGGCCGAGCACGGTCCTCGTCACGTCGGTCCTCACCGACCAGACCCCGGCCAGCTCGATCCAGATGGCCTGCGTGAGCGATGCCGGAGCGTGGATAGTCACCACTCCGATGCTCGACATGGTCGTGCGCGGCGGCGGCGACGCGACCACCGCGATCTTCCTCGCGCACACCCTCACCGACGGCCCGCGGGTCGCTCTCTCGCGCACCGCCGCCAGCATGTATGCCGTGCTCGAGGCCACCCATCGCCTCGGCGCGGCCGAGATGCGTATGGTCGCCGAGCAGGAGTCGATCGCGCACCCCGACGAGGTCTTCGAGTTGGTCGAACTGAGCTGAGGAGCGAGGCGCCGTGCCCATCGTCTACGTCCACGGGGTCGGGGTCCGCGACCCCGGCGATCCCGACTATGCCGCCGCCCAACGCCTGACCCAGGGCGCCGATTGGGCGGAGGTCGAGGCGGGGCTGCGCGAGCACGTGGCCCCTGCCCTGCGACCGAAGAAGCCCGAGCGGGTCGAGTTGCTGCGCGTCTATTGGGGTGACCTCGGCGCGCAAGACGAGGACCCCGTCGACACCGGGCTGCCCGAGTTCACCCCGGCGGCCGTTCCCGCGAGCCTCGCGGTGGATCAGCTCGGAGAGTCGTTGCAGCGCAAGCTCTTCGATGAATTCCCGCCCTCGGCATGGCCGGCGGCGGTTCGTGCGGTGTGGGAGGTAGTCCAGGATTCGGCAACCCATGCTCAGCTGGCTGCGCGGACGCCTCGCCGTCAGACGACCTGGCTGGAGAAGCGGGTCCGCACGCGGATGCACAAGTACGAGCCCGAGCTTGGGCAGCGCGTGGCGGGGCTGGTGGCCGACTGGACGGCGCGTCGGCGGCATACCGTGCGGTTGACGATGGGCGAGGTGCGCCGGCCGTTCAACGAGGTGCTGCCGACCTTCGTCGGCGACGTGCTCAGCTACCTCGACGGGCGGGGTACCAGCCAGCAGCCCGGTCCGATCGCCCGGCGGGTCATCGACGCGCTCCAGGCGGCCGCGTCGCCCGACGTCGAGCGAGCACCCGGTGAGCCGCTCGTCGTGCTCAGCCACAGCATGGGCGGGCAGCTGGTCTACGACGCGCTCACCGGTTTCGAGCCGTGGGCGCGTGAGGCGGCCAGCGGGCGCAGCGGCGATGGGTCCGCCTCCACAGGGCGGGAGGGCGGCATACCTCGCGTCGACTTCTGGTGCGCGAGTGCGGGCCAGCTGGGACTCTTCGCCGAGTTGGGGATGTTCCTGCGCCGCGAGTCACCCGCTCGAGTGCCGGTGCCCGTGGAGCGGCTCGGCTACCTGTGGAACGCGTGGAGCTCGACCGACGTGCTGAGTTTCCCGGCCGAGGGGCGCGTCGCCGGGGCCCACGATGCCGACTTCGCGTGGCCCGGCAACCCGGCGACGACCCACCTGGCCTATCTGCGCGAGCCGGACTTCTACCGCACGCTCGCGGCCACGGTCGAAGCGCACTGTCGCCGGCCGCGCCGACGCTGAATCGGCCAGCGGACGCCGGGGTCAGGAGGTGCGTTCGCCGTCCGGCGTCGCCTCCGCCAGCCGCTGGCGCAGCCGCTCGCGGACCTGCTCGGGGGTGTAGCTGCGCCGGGCCCGCTCGTTGCGCGCGACGACGACCCCGGTGGCGAGCACGCCCGCGGCGCCGGCCAGCCCGACCCATTTCCACCACGAGCGAGCCATGAGTTGAGTATGCCGTGCAGGCAGACTGGGGCGCATGACCGCCTCGCCGCACCGGATCCCCCTCGACACCGCGGTCGAGCTGACCCGCACGGGGGACATCTGGATCTTCCGCGGCGACACGGTCGCGGACCGGGCCATCCAGACACTCACGAATGCGCCGGTCAATCACGTGGGCATGGCGGTCGTCCTCGACGACCTCCCGCCGCTCATGTGGCACGCCGAGGCTGGCCAGCACCTGGTCGACGTGTGGACCGGCACCCACCACCGAGGCGTGCAGCTGCACGATCTGCGCGAGGCCGTGGTGCGCTGGCAGGACACCCACGGGCAGCGCGCCTGGCTGCGCCAACTCTCACCCGAGGTGGGCCGGTCGCACGAGGATGCCCTGCTGCGCACGATCGCCCGGCTCGACGGGGTGTCCTTCCCGAGCACCGCAAGGTTGACCTGGCGGTGGCTCTCCGGACGGGACGCGCATGTCTCCCGTCGCGAGCGGTTGCGGCGGGGGGTGCGCCCCGAGGTCGCCTACTGCGCGGAGGTCGTCGCCGCGACCTATGCCGACATGGGGCTGCTCGACCCGGCATTCCCGGTGAACTGGTACGACCCGGGGGCGTTCTGGAGCGGTGACACGTTGCCGCTGCGCCCGGGCTGGGCGTTGGGCAGCGAGGTCGCGGTGGACGTAGCGGCGGGGTAGTGGTGGCGCAGTGGTTGGGGCGGAGGCCCGCAAGCGGAGCGGAGCAGCGGGCCCGCGACACGGCCTAGCGGTGTATCCCGAAATATCGGGTGAACGCTAGATAGCGGCATACAGTCCGATCATGGACCCGATCCGCAACCCCTACGCGCCCGGGGCGGGGCAGCGGCCGCCTGAGCTGGCCGGCCGCGACGAGCAGCTGCGGGCCTTCGACGTGACCCTCGAGCGGGTGGCGCGGGGCCGCCCCGAGCGGTCGGTGGTGCTCACCGGACTGCGCGGAGTCGGCAAGACCGTGCTGCTCAACGCGCTGCGCTCGTCGGCGGTCAGATCCCATTGGGGCACAGGGAAGTTGGAGGCGCGTCCGGATCAGGCGCTGCGTCGGCCGCTGTCGGCGGCGCTGCACATGGCGGTGAGGGAGCTCGGGCACCCGCAGCCGGACGAGGTTGCCCACGTGCTCGGGGTGGTCAAGGCGTTTGCCCAGCGCGACTCCGGGTCGCAGACGGGGCCGGCGCGGGGGATCGGCGGGCGGGCCTTGTCGGGCGCCGCTCGGTTGCGCGACCGATGGAGTGTCGGGATCGACGCGCCAGCGGTGACCGGCCGGGCCGACTCGGGCGACATCGAGATCGACCTCGTCGAACTGCTCACCGACGTAGGCGGACTGGCCGCCGACCGGGGTGTCGGGGTGGCGATCTTCATCGACGAGATGCAGGACCTCGGGCCGGCCGACGTGTCGGCTCTGTGCGCCGCCGCCCACGAGATCTCGCAGACCGGCCTGCCCGTGGTCCTCGTCGGGGCTGGCCTGCCGCACCTGCCGGCGGTGCTGTCTGCGTCGAAGTCTTACTCGGAGAGGCTGTTTCGCTATTCGCGGATCGACCGGCTCGAGCGCGCGGCGGCCGACGTCGCGCTCGCGTCGCCCGCGGGCGACGAGGGCGCCTCCTGGTCGCCGGAGGCACTCGACGCGATGTATGCCGTGACCGCCGGCTACCCCTACTTCGTCCAGGCCTACGGCAAGGCCGTCTGGGACGTGGCGGTGGGTCCAGACATCGGTTCGGCCGACGTCGCGGTCGCTGCGCCGGAGGCCGAGGCCGAGCTGGCGGTCGGCTTCTTTGGATCCCGCTACGAGAGAGCGACACCCGCCGAGCGGGAGTACCTGCGGGCGATGGCCGAGGCGGCATACAGCGAGGTGCCGGGGGATGGCGGGAGCACGGCATACCCCTCCGCGCTCGCGGTCGAGCTGGACTCCGTGGCCACCGCCGACGTCGCGACGGTTCTCGGCAAGCGACCCCAATCACTTTCTCCGGCAAGGGATTCGCTGATGAAGAAGGGGTTGGTCTATTCCAGCGAGCGGGGCCGGATCGCCTTCACCGTCCCCCACTTCGGCCGCTACCTGCGCGCCCACCCCGAGTAGGTGCTTGTCGGCTGAGTCGCCCCGGCATGTCCGGAGACTTACTGGTTTGACGACCCCAGCTTCTGCTGGGCTCGGCCTCGAGCGTAGTAGAGGTTCTCGGCCTCCCGGGACGCTCAGCGCGCCCTCCTCACCACTCTCGGTGCCACCGACAATCGCGGCGACTAGCGCAGCCGCGTCGCCCGTCGCCTCCTGTGCCAGATCGGCCCAATCCTTGGTGCTAAGCTCTGCACATGCGAATGCACATAGAGTTGGACGACGAACTGGTTCGTGAGGTGGACCGGCTCGCCGGCCCGCGCGAACGCAGTGGCTTCGTCCGCCGTGCCGTCGCGCAGGCCGTCGAGGACGCCCGACGCGCCGAATCGCTTCTGGGCGCTGCCGGAGCCCTGAAGGACGGCGAGGACTCGCATGACTGGGACGAAGACCCGGCCCGGTGGGTGCGGACCGGTCGTCGGGGCGACGCTCGCCGGGCGGGCTGAGGCCCGGCAGGCCGACATGCTCCACGTGCTCGACACCACCGTGCTCATCGACTACCTGCGGGGACGGCCAGCTGTAGCCCGGGTGACCGCCCTGGTCGACCGGGGCATCAGGCCGGCGACGACCGTTGTCAACGTCGAGGAGATCGTCCGCGGGCTGAGGGCCGCCGAACGAGACGTCGCGCATCGGCTCTTCGACGGTCTGATCGTCCTGCCGATCACGAGCGAGGTGGCCTGGCGTGCCGGCGATTGGCGACGTGAGCACGCCGCCGCAGGCGTGACCCTGTGGCAGGCCGACTGCCTCATCGCTGCCGCCTGTGTCACGGCGGGGGCACCGCTCGTCACCGGCAACCCGAAGGACTTCCCGATGCCTGAACTCGAGGTCATCCATTGGCCGGTCGGAGCCTGAGCGGACATGCCGGGCTGGGCAGTCTGTCGGCCAGACAGGCATGCCCAGCGCGATCGTGACGGCGCCGCGCGCTCACCGAATTCGAGCGCGAGTCGCGGAGTCCGCTCAGCGGTCGGCGCGCCCCTCGCTTGCAGACGTGGTGCGAGGCGAACCCGATGCCCCTCGGTGACACCTGCCGGTGTATCGTGCGCGCGCGGACGGATGCGGGGGCCGGCGCGCGAGGTTCGATCGTTTCATGCGGCGAAAAGACGAAGGAGTTGCCGTGAACCCGTTCGAAGGAAACGACTTTCGCACGCGGGCGGATGCCCAGCGCGCCATCGCCGACATCTTCGCTCCACTGCTGCCGATCTTCCGGGCCGAAGGCGCCCGAGTGAAGTTGGGTGAGACCACCACCACCTACGACCAGCGCACGGTGGAGCTGGAGGCGTTCGCGCGCCCGTTGTTCGGCATCGCGCCGCTGGTTGCCGGCGGAGGCGAGTTCGCGCACTGGGACCTCATCCGGGCCGGCCTCGCGCGCGGCACCGACCCGGACGACCCCCAGTACTGGGGGCCGATCCCGGCGCCGGCCGACCAGCGGATCGTGGAGATGGCGCCGATCGGTCTCGCCCTCGCGCTCGTCCCGGAGCACATCTTCACCCCCTTGACCAAGGCCCAGCAGGACAACCTGGTCCGCTGGCTCGAGCCGATCAGCACCATCGCTCCCGCACCGAACAACTGGTGGTTCTTCCGGGTCCTGGTCAACCTCGGCTTCCAGCGAGTCGGCGGGCCGTTCGATGCGGCCGCGGTCAGGGAGTCCCTCGACACCCTCGAGTCCTTCTACCTCGGCGACGGCTGGTATCGGGACGGCCTCATCGACAACACCGACTTCTACAACCCGTGGGGGTTCCACTTCTACGGCCTCATCTACGCCCAGCTCGCCGCGAAGGACGACCCCGATCGCGCGCAGCGCTTCCGTGACCGAGCGCGCGAGTTCGCGCCCGACTGGGAGGCCTGGTTCGACCCGTCCGGGCGGGTGGTGCCGTTCGGGCGCAGCCTCACCTACCGCTTCGGTGCCGCCGCGTTTTGGGGCGCGCTCGCCTTCGCCGGCGAGGAGGCCCTGCCCTGGGGTCGCATTCGAGGCTTGTGGGCGCGGCACATGCGCTACTGGGCCACGCAGCCGATCGCGAAGGAGAACGGCGTCCTGAGCATCGGCTACAGCTACCCCAACCTGCTCATGTCCGAGACCTACAACGGGCCCGGCTCGCCCTACTGGGCGTTCAAGGCGGCGCTCCCCCTCGCGCTCGGCGAGGACCACCCGTTCTGGTCCACCCCCGAGGAGGGGTATGCCGCTGCGTCCGGCCCGCGCGCGCAGCCGCAGCCGGTGGTCGTCGCGCAGACCGACGGCATACAGACTCAACTGCTCAACGGCGGACGCGGCCTCTGGTTCATGCGCCACGGGTCCGCGAAATACGGCAAGTTCGCCTATTCGACGGCCTTCGGGTTCAGCCTCGAGCCCGATGACCTCACGGCCACCGGGATCACCGACTCGATGCTCGTCCTCACCGACGACCAAGGTGTGCGTCGGGTGCGCTCGGCGGTCATCGACAGCGGGATCACCGAGGGCGTCGTCTGGTCCCGCTGGCGGCCGTTCGACGACGTCGAGGTGATTACGGCGCTGTACGGCGAGGGCACCTGGCATGTGCGGATCCACTCGGTGACGACGGCTCGCGCGCTTCATGCGGTCGAGGCGGGCTTCTCGATTGCCCCCGACGACGAGGGACCGACGCCGCAGGACGTCCGAGCCCACGGGGCGCAGGTCGCCACCGGGGCGGCGAGCAGCCTCATCGCAGACCTGTCGGCCTCGCGCGCGGGGGCAGTGCACGCGCTTCAACCGAACACGAACATCCTCCGCTCCCGTGGCGTCGTTCCGATGCTGACCGGGAAGCTCGATCCCGGCACGCACCAACTCGCCTGCGTCGTCGCCGCGACGGAGGCACCGGCGATCGCGTCGCTGGACGAGTTGCCGGAGGTCCCGCCCGTGGTCTGGGAAGTATTCCGCGGGGTGCCGCGCGAGTTCCCCGCCCCGACCCCAGGCGGTCTCTCCCCGAGCCTCGTGGCCGAGCTATCGGCGGCGGTGCACAAAAGGACGTCGTGAGTCAGCGCCTGGCCGCATAGCGCGCGAGGACGACCCCGCCCGGGAAGGTCCGCGTCTCGACGAGATCGAGATCGACCCAGTTGTCCAGCGCGGCGAAGAACGGTGTGCCGCCGCCGATCATGACCGGGTGCGTCACCACGGCATACTCATCGACCAGGCCGGCCCGCACGGCGGCCCGCGCCAGGGTGGCGCCGCCGATGCTCATCGGGCCACCGTCGGTGGCCTTGAGCCGGAGGATCTCCGCGACCGCGTCGCCGCGCACCAGCCGGGCGTTCCACGAGACCGTGTCGAGCGTCGAGGAGAACACGACCTTCGGGGTGCTGCGCCAGTTCCGCGCGAAGGCGACCTCCGCCGGAGTGGCGTCGGGCTGCTGGTCGCCGTTCGGCCAATAGGCGCTCATCGTCTCCCACAGCTTGCGCCCGTAGAGGGACAGGCTGTTCGCGCGCTCCTGGTCGAGCCACCAGGCGAAGAGCTCCTCGCTCGGTGGCCCGCTCCAGCCGATTTCGTCGCCCGGGGCGGCGATGAAGCCGTCGAGGCTCACGTTCATGCCATAGAAGAGTCGTCGCACTTCAGCCTCTCGCACGTCGGACGTCGGTGTGAGGTCCAGCATGGACCGCAATGACGGCACTACTCCACCAGGACCCGGTGCGCTTCGACCGGCCGGCCCGTTGGTCAGGCCTTGGGGACCCCGGTGACCCGGCGCATCATCGCGTCGTAAGCCCGGTCCGGCAGCACCGCGTGGGCGGCGATCATCGGCTTCGCGCCAAAGCCGACGGCATACCGGGTGCGCGGGCGGCGCGCGGTGACGGCCTTGACGATGGTGCGGCCGATGAGCTTCGGCGGGGAGGAGAGCCGTTCGGTCGAGCCGGAAGTGAGGGACTGCGCGACGGCCTGGCCCAGGGCGGCATAGACGCCGGTGCCCGAGGTCTGCCGGACCTTGTCGGCGGCGATGCCCGACCACTCACTCTTCACGCCACCGGGCTCGATGACGACCACGTCGATGCCGAAGGGGGCAACCTCCAGGCGCAGACAGTCGCTGATCGCCTCGAGCGCGAACTTGGTTGCGTGATACCAGGATCCGAGCGGGGTGGTGATCTTGCCGCCCATCGAGGTGACGTTGACGATGGTGCCGGAGCGCCGAGCGCGCATCGCCGGCAGGACCAGCTGGGTGAGGCGTGCGGCGCCGAAGACGTTGACCTCCATCTGGGCGCGGGCCTCGTCCATCGGGACGTCCTCGAGGGCGCCATACGAGCCGTAGCCGGCGTTGTTGACGAGCACGTCGAGGCGGCCCTGCTCGGCGAGGATCCGCTCGACGGCGGCCAGCATCGACGAGTCGTCGGTGACGTCCATGGCGATCGCGTGGATCCCCTGCTCGGCGAGGTGTGTCATCCGCTCGACCCGGCGGGCTGCGGCATACACGGTGAAGCCAGCGTCGGCGAGCTCGATCGCGGTCGCCTCGCCGATCCCGGACGAGGCGCCGGTGACGAGGGCGACCTTTGTGGTGGTGGTCATCGAGATTCTCCTGCGGGGTGTTCGGTCGCGGACACGGCTGAGAATAGGCGCAGGGGGACCGCCGCTGCCACGCCGTTGTGCGCCAGACGAGTGACATTTTACGCCAATCCGGGTTGGCGCATGATGCAAGCCGCATGGCGCCTTCGGTCGTAGGCTCCGGCGGCTCTCCCGTCGTAGCATGACTCCCATGGCCGGCGATCGCTACTCCGTGGAGCCGAGCCTGCGAGCCCTGCTGGCCGACCTGCGGATCTCCGTGCCGCGAGTCCTACGTCGCGCGGGCCTGCCGGCTGACTTGTTCGCCCGTCCGCCGATCGAGCTCGCCCCTGCCGAATACTTCGCCCTGTGGGACGCCGTCGAGATGGAGGTGGCGGCCTCACCCGACGGCGGGAAGCGCAATCTCGCCGTCGAGATCGGCCAGACGATCAGCGCCGAGCTGTTCTCGCCGCCGCTCTTTGCCGCCCTGTGCTGCCCCAACCTCGCCGTCGCCGCCCCCCGGCTGGCCCAGCACAAACCCCTCATCGGGCCGCTCCGCCTGGACGTGGCCACCGACGACGGGGTGACAGTGCACTGCCGCTGGCCCCTGGAGCCGGCACCCCCGCAGTTGCTGGCGCTCAGCGAGCTGCTCTTCTGGGTCGCGCTGACCCGCATCGCCACCCGCGCTCCGGTCCGGCCCACCCGGGTCGAGGTCGTCGAGCCGCTCGTGCCGGCCCAGCGGGCCGAGATCGAGCGCTTCGTCGGCGCTCGGGTGCGCACCACCGGCCGGTATGCCGTGTCGTTCAGTCGCGTCGACGCCCACCGCCCGTTCCTCACCGAGAGCAAGGCGATGTGGAGCGCCCTCGCGCCGGATCTGCGTCGGCGCCTGCACGAGCTGGATGCCTCGGCGACTGCGGCGCAACGGGTCCGGGCCGTGCTCGTCGAGAGCGTCCCCGCGGGCGACTCATCGATCGAGACCGTCTGTCAGCGGCTGCGAACCAGCCCGCGGACCCTGCAACGCCAACTCCATGCCGAGGACACGACCTTCCTGGCCGTGCTCGCCCGGACTCGCGAGGACCTAGCCCGGCACTATCTCGCTGAGGGTGTGTTGCCGACCGTCGAGATCGCCTACCTGCTGGGTTACAGCGACACGACCGCGTTCCACCGGGCCTTCCGCTCATGGACCGGCACCACTCCCGAGCGCGTTCGCGCCCGGTCGGCCTGAGATCAGGCTCGGGCAAGCTGCGTGCCGGCCGACGCCGTCACCGCTCGCAATCCGGTCACCGAGACCACGCGCGCACCGGGGTGAGCGACTTCGCCGCCGACTTCCAGACGATCCGGACCTTCGCCAAGCGCGACAATTCAAACATCCTCCAGTGGACGCGGCACGAGCGCGGCGGCCACTTCGCGGTCATCGAGGTCCCCGAGCTCGTGGCGGCCGACCTGCGGCAGTTCTTCGTCGACTGACCGAGCCGCCACCTTCAGTGGGTGAGGTCGTCGTCAGGCTGGTGCGACGTCCTTGACCATCACGCAGTTCTTCAGGCCCTTGGGCCGGTCGTAGCGGAAGCCGAGCCGCTCGTAGACCCGGCGGGTGCCGTTGTAGAGGAACGACGAAGACACCTTCTTGGTCTGCTCGGTGAGGTCGTGCGGATAGCTCTCCACCCGCCCACCCCCGGCGCGGGCGATGAGCTCGAGCGCGCCGGTGATCGCGCGCTCGGTGACGCCCTGGCGCCGGTAGCGCTTGTCGACGAAGACGCACGTGATCCGGTAGTCGGGGACCACCGTGGTCGTGGCGTCGTATTCCTTGCGGTGGTGCAGCGTCGGCAGCTCGGTCGGGGTGCCGAACTCGGCCCACGCGATCGCCTCGTCGCCGTCCATCACCAGCGCCGCGTGCGCCACCCCGTGCTCGACGAGGCGCTGCTTGATCGCCCGATTGCCCTCGGCCGTTTCGCCGCGACCTTGACAGCTGGGGTGACCGTCGTGGAACCAGGTGCACCAGCAGCCACCGAAGATCCCGTTGTGCCGCACCACTAGTGCGTCGAAGGCCGGCCACGTCTCGAGGCTGAGCGCGACGATGCGGTATGCCGTGTGGTTGGCCATGCCGCAGCCTAGGCCGCACGGCATACCCGATTGCGTCGAACCCGCTGGCGGGATCGCCGTGGTTGGCCGGCTCTCCCCGTCAGGTGTCGGCAATGGGCCGCTGTGCGGCTCGGCGATCGGCCCATCTCCGCACCTCGCCGAGCACCCCGTGGCAGCGAGCGGGACGGGTCAGTTGCCGAGGACCAGCCCGGCGGCGACGCCGGTCATCACGACGGCGATGAGTCCGTCGAGCACCCGCCAGGCGCCCGGCCGCGCGAAGACGGGGGCGAGGGCCCGTGCGGCCAGGCCGAGGGCCGTGAACCACAGTGCGCTGCCCAGGGCAGCGCCGGCCGCGAACGCCCAACGTCCGTCGCCTCGGGCCGAGCCGACCGAGCCGAGCAGGACCACGGTGTCGAGGTAGACGTGCGGGTTGAGCCAGGTCAGCGCGAGTGCGGTGGCGAGGGTGGGTGCGAGGCGGCTGCCCGTCCCGCGCCGCTTTGCTCGGAGGTATGCCGGTGCGTCGAGCAGCGTCGTCGGCGCGGCTCCGCTGGGGGCATGGATTGTCGCCCTATCGGTCTCACCGTCGATCACCTCGGTGTGAGCCGGTGTCGCGGCCACGCCGGAGTCCTCCCCGGAGGCCTCGTCAGTCGCCTCGTCGGTGCGAAGAGCGTCGTCGGCGCCGGCCGGGCGCCAGGCGCGGCGGGCGGCACGCACGGCATACCCGAGCAGGAAGACCGCGCCGCACCATCGCGCGACGACCACCAGCCAGGGCACCGCCGTGAAGAGCGCGCCCGCACCGGCGACGCCGGCGATGATGAGCACCACATCGGACCCGATGCACACGAGGACCACGGCGAGCACGTGCTCGTGTCGGATGCCCTGGCGCAGCACGAAGGCGTTCTGGGCGCCGATGGCGGCGATGAGCCCGAGGCCGAGACCCAAGCCGGACAGGGCGCTCGAGAGCAGCTGCGTGGTGGTCACCCGTCGACGGTAGGGCGGTGCGTCTCCTGTGGTCCAGTTCAGGATTCTTCAGAACCATTAGTCTGTCTGATGATGAAGATCCCTCCCGAGCTGATCGAGACCCTGGCCGCTGTCGTGGCCGAGGGCACCTTCGACGCGGCCGCGCGGGCCCTGCACGTCACCCCGAGCGCGGTGAGCCAGCGAATCAAGGCGCTGGAGAACCGGATCGGCCGAGTGCTCGTGGTGCGCTCGAAACCGGTCGTGGCCACCGAGGCGGGCGAGGCCGTCCTGCGGCTGGGCCAACAGATGGCGATGCTCGAGACCGAGACCCTGCGACAGCTGGGCTCCGAGCGAGGCGACGGCCGACCCACCACCGTGGCCATCGCCGTCAACGCCGACTCGCTCGCCACCTGGATCCTGCCCCCGCTGGCCCGGGTCGCGGCGCGCGAGAACGTCGTGCTCGACCTGGTCCGGGACGACGAAGGCCACACAGCGGGCCTGCTCGCGTCGGGGACGGTGATGGCGGCGGTGACCAGCGAAGCGGTCCCGGTGCCCGGGTGCACGTCGACCCCGATCGGACGGATGCGCTACCGGGCTTGTGCGACAACAGGATTCGTCACGCGCTGGTTTTCGGATGGAGTCACGGCTGCGGCGCTCGCCCGGGCGCCGGTCCTCGACTTCGATCGCAAGGACAGTCTGCAGACCCGCTTCGCCCGGCGGCTGGCCCGACGCACTGTCGACCCGCCGCGGCACCATGTGCCGGCCTCCGCCGACTTCGCGGTCGCCACCAGGCTCGGGCTCGGCTGGGCGATGTTGCCGACCGCGCACTGCGCCGCCGCGTTGGAAGCAGGCGACCTGGTCGACCTCGCCCCTGGGCGGCACCTCGACGTCCCGCTGCACTGGCAGCAGTGGAATCTGCGCTCGGGGATCGTCGACGCCGTTGCGACGGAAGTCAAGGGCGAGGCAACCCGGGTGCTCGTCCAGACCGGGACGCGGGCGTGACCCGGTCTAGCCTCTCCAGGGTGAGCGAATCCTGGCCCATTCCGCGCGTCATCGATCGTGCTGAGGTCGTCCGGGCGCTGACTCTGCCGGCGGCGGTCGAGGCCGTTCATGTCGCCTACGCGACGCTCGCCCAGGGTGTTGCCCAGCAGCCGCGCCCGATCGGCTTCGACCTCGCGGACGGGCAGGTGCACGTCAAGGGTGCTCAACTCGCTCCCGATGCTCCGGTCGTCGTCAAGATCGCCTCGGGGTTCCCGGGGAACGCGGCGCGCGGGCGACCGACCGGCGACGGCGCGCTCGTCGTGCTCGACCCGCACTCGGGGGCCGTGCAAGCGCTGGTGCTGGACGGCGGGTGGCTGACCGACGTACGGACGGCTGCGGCGACCGCGGTGTCCGTGCGGGCGCTCGGCGGGCCTGGCACACGGCGCCGACTCGCCCTGCTCGGCACCGGCGTCCAGGCAGATCTCACCCTGCGCACCCTGGCGGCCACCGGACTGCTGCCGCCCGAGGTCTGTGTCTGGGGACGCACGCCGGAGGCAGTGGAGCGTCTGCTCGCCCCCCACCGAGGAGGCGCGACCTCGCCCATTGCCGCGCGCTCGGCACGCGAGGCCGTCACGGGTGCCGACCTGGTCATCACGACGACGCCGGCGCGTGTGCCCGTAGTCGAGGGGGAGTGGCTCGAGGCGGCGGCCCTGGTCGTTGCCGTCGGAGCCGACAGCGTCGGCAAGCGCGAATGTGACGCGGCCGTCCTCGCCAGGGCCACCTTGATCGTCGCAGACTCGCTGGCCCAGTCCACCTCGGTGGGCGAGTTGCAGCACGTCACGCCTGCCGCGCTCGCTGGATCGGTCGTCGAGTTGCCCTCGCTGCTCGCGAGCGCCGAGGCTGCGCTGCCGGACGGCATCCGGGTGTGCGACCTCACCGGCCTCGGCGCCGCCGATGCCGCCATGGCCGGGCTCGTCCTCGCCGCGAGGACACAACCCCACGGCTGAGCCGACCGGGGCCAGTTCACAACTGGGGAGCCCGGCAGCGCCAGCGACCCGGGTGCCGCCCTGGGAACTCGACCGTTGGCCCCCTCGACCGCGAGGAAGGCGGTCGAGGGTGCCTGTCTGGCGGGTGGTGTGTTTCAGGCGCGCGACCGCGGACGATTGCCCGTGGGTCCTCCGTGCACCGCATCTCCCGCCGGGCCATTCCGGCGAGACTAATCTATGGTTATGATATGCAGTGACTCAGGAGGTGTGTCGTGGGCGAGCCGGCGTCGATCGGACAGGACGAGCGCTATCCGCATCTCTTCGCGCCGATCACGGTCGGCACGATGCGGCTGCGCAACCGGGTGATGCTTCCGCCACACGCCTCGGCGATCGGCAACATCTACGGCACCGAGGAGGAAGCGGCCCGCAATATCGCGTACTTCGAACAGCGGGCGCGGGCGGGTGTCGCGTGGGTCGCCTCCCTCTCGACCCACCTGCGTAACCACGTCATCCCCGGCTTCGAGCCCACTGGCGTCGGCGCGGCGACGCTCGGCTTCTTCCGGCTGCCCTACTTCGTCGAGCGGGTCCAGGCGTTCTCCGACGCTCTGCACGCGCACGGGACCGCGGTGAGCGTGCAGATCGTCCACCAGGGTGGTATGCCGCACGGCCCGTCAGCGACGCTCAGCGCCCCGGTCATCAATCTCGTCCCGCATGTGATGACCCGTGCCGACATCGCCGAGTTCGTCCGCGAATACGCATATTCCGCGCGTCTTTCCCTGCAGGGGAGAGCCGACGGGGTCGAGCTGCACCTCAACCACGACGACGTCCACGAGTGGTTCCTCTCGCCCTACACCAATCATCGTGACGACGAGTATGGCGGCTCGCTGGAGAACCGCTGCCGGTTCGCCGTGGAGACCCTGCGGGCGATCCGTGACGAGGTCGGAGGGTCGATGACCGTCGGTGTCCGGCTCAACCTGCGCGAGGAGGCGCCAGAGGGCTATGACGCGGGTGCGGGGATCGAGCTGGCCCAGTACCTCGAGTCCACCGGCTTCATCGACTATGTCCACGGAGTGGTGGGCAGTCCCTGGGGCAACCCGAGCTACATCCAGCCCACCTACTACGAGCCCGGGCAATGGGCCGACCTGGCCGGACGATTGCGGGCGGCCATCTCGCTGCCGGTCGTGCACACCGGTCGGATCAACCACCCCGACGTCGCCGAACGCATCCTCGCCGCGGGCCAGGCCGACCTGGTCGGCATGGCCCGAGCGCACATCGCCGACGGCGACCTGCTCGTCAAGGCCCGTGAGGGCCACCCCGAGCAGATCCGCCCCTGTGTCGGCGGCAACGAGTGCATCAGCCGCCGCTATGTCGAAGGCCTGGGCTTCGGATGCGCGGTCAACCCCGGCACGAGCCGCGAGGTCGACGGTCCCCTGCCCCGCAGCGCTCGGCCCGAGCGGCTGCTCGTCGTCGGCGGTGGCCCAGCCGGCATGGAGCTGGCTGCGCTGATGGCCGAGGCGGGCCGTCGCGTCACCCTGTGGGAGAAGGACACCGAGCTCGGCGGTCAACTCCGGTATGCCGCCCTCGCGCCACGCCACGAGATGTATGCCGCCTACCTCACCTGGCAGCGGGAGCGCCTGCGGCGCGCCGGCGTCGCCGTAGAGCTCGGTCGGGAGGCCACCCTCGAGGCAGCCCTCGGCGCCGCGGCCGACACCATCGCGGTGGCGACCGGTGCCAGGGCGCGTCGGCCGCCCATCCTCGGCGCCGACGCTCCGGCGGTCCTCGAGATCCGCGACGTCCTGGCCGGCCGAGCCGCCCCGGGACAACGCGTCGTCGTGGTCGCCCAGGACGACCATGTCCCGCCACTCTCGCTCGCCGACTATCTCGCCGGCCGCGGTCACCAGGTGACCCTCGTCTTCGCCACGCCGTCCCCGGCCCCGTTGCTCGGCCGCTACATCTCCGGCGGCATCCTCGGCCGCCTCGACGCGCAGGAGGTCGTGCTACGCGCGATGCAGGAGGTTGTCCGGATCGAACCCGGACGGGTGCGCACCCGCAACGTCTACTCGCTGCGCGAGAGCACGATCGAGGACGTCGACACGACGGTCCTGGCCTGCGGCGGGGTCTCCGACTCGCGACTCTATGACGAGATCGTCGCCAGCGGGCGGCATACCGACGTCCACCTGCTCGGTGACGCCTATGCGCCTCGCCGGCTCGTCTTCGCCACGCGGCAGGCCTATGCGCTCGCCGACTTGCTCACCCACCGAGAAACCCAGCCCGCCGCAGCCCGCCCGGCCTGACCCTTCAGGAGACACGAATGTTGTTGCAGGACAAGGTTGCCCTCATCACCGCAGGCGCCTCCGGCATGGGCCAGGCCGCGGCCCGGACGTTCGCCGCACAGGGCGCACACGTGATTGTCGTCGACGTCAACGCCGATGCGGCCGAGTCGACCGCAGCCGGCATCCGCGAGTCCGGCGGCAGTGCGACAGCGGCCGCCGTCGACGTGCGCGATCTCGGGGCGCTCGAGCGGCTTGGCGCTGACGTGACCCGTGAGCACGGCGCGTTGCACGTGCTCTACAACAACGTGGGCATCCCCGGCGCGGCCGGCATGCAGCTCACCGAGGCGGACTGGGACACCGGGATCGAGATCAATGCCCGGTCCAGCTTCTTCCTCACCGGGCACCTGCTCGACGCGCTCAAGGCCGCCGGCGGAGCCTCGGTGATCTTCACCAGCTCGACCTCGGGCCTGGTCGGCAGCCCGTTCTCGCCGCTCTACTCCTTCACCAAGGGCGGCATCATCGCCCTGGTCCGCTCCTACGCCCTCGCCTTGGCCGCGGACGGGATCCGGGTCAACGCGATAGCCCCGGGACAGGTCGAAACCCCCGGCCTGGCCGCGTTCTTCCGGATCGACGACGAGCAGGAGATCGCCACACGCAAGGCCGCGTTCGCCGCGACCATCCCGCTCGGCCGGGCCAGCCAGCCGGAGGAGATCGCCAACGTCGCGCTCTTCCTCGCCTCTGACCTGTCGAGCTATGTCACCGGCGTGACGATCCCGGTCGACGGCGGCCTCACCGCGAAGTAGGGCCTGAGCCGCGGTTCGACACCGGCCAACCGCCGGGAGACCAGCCACCGAAGCGGATCGTGGGAAGGGGAGTTTGCCCGACCCGCCCGGACACCCGCAACCGTCCATTGGTGCAGGTGCCCACGGTGCCCCCTCCTCCTAAGGTCGGTCAGGCCAGACGTGAACCGAGGAGGCCCCATGAAGCGATCCGCCGCCGTCGTCGTGCTCGCCCTCTCGCTCGGCCTGTGGACCGTGCCGGCCCACGCGGTCGCACCCGACCAGCCGCCACCGGGCACCGTCTCGATGCAGTACATCCGGATGGGCAACACCGGGGTCCAGGGCGACTGGAGCGAGGCGCTCTTCGTCGGGGCCGACGGCAACCCGTGGATCGGCGGCTACGACCCCACTTTCGAAGAGGGCGGCCTCGCACAGTACCGCGTGGCCGAGGACCGGTTCGTCAACGTCTCCAACGTGGACCTGCCGATCCTGGGCAGCCCGAACATCACCGGCACTGCACGGGTCCGCGACATCACCGAAGCCCAGGGGACGATCTGGTTCGCCTCCGGGACCGGCGTCTTCTCGATGGACCCGCGACTCGGGACGAGCTCGCTGCGGCGCTGGGACCTGGACGGGAACGCTGGCTTCTCCGGTGGCGCCTACGACCTGGACATCGCACCTGACGGTACGGTCTGGGCCGCGCAGGGTGCCCTCGTCGCCCAGATCGACCCCCGGACGGGTCGGGCCACGACGTGGGCCGAGAATGCGACCAGCATCGCCGTCCAGCCCCGCCCCGACGGGTCGTACTCGGTGTTCGTCAGCATCACCGAGGAGTCGACCTATCGTGCCCGGCGCTTCGACTCGGCGACCCGCGCCTGGTCCCTGTTCGACACCGACGCCCACGTCTACTGGCTCGGCAAGGACCCAACGGACGGGCGCGGGCGGCTGTTCGCCGTCCGGGCCGTCGGACCGGACGCCAACGGTGAGACGGGCTACACCTTCGGCTCCTATGCCCCCGACCTCAGCTGGACGCCTTCGACGCTGCCGGACGGGCTCGGCGCGCAGTACATCCAGCGGCTCAAGGGATACGGCGACGGGAAGGTGCTCGTCGGCTACGGCGACGGGCACGTCTGGGGGTGGGACGGCGCCGCCTGGACGGATCTCGGGGTCGGCGGCGAGAGCAATTTCGGGCTGGGCATCCAAAGCGTCGATCTCGACGAGCAGACCGGCACGATCTGGGCCTCCGGTGCTCAAGGGGCGAGGTTCCGCGACCCGGCCACCGGCACGTGGCAGCGACTGCGGATCACCAACTCCTCGATGGGCGACAACTTCCCACTCGGCCTGGACATCGGCGCCGACGGCAAGGTCTACGTCACCCAGAACGTCTCGACCTCCGTCGGCGGATGGGCGGTGTGGGACGGCGTCCGGTGGAAGAACAACACCCAGCTTGGCCATGGCCTCCCGGGCACCGTGCCATTCGAGTTCCCCACGGCGTCCACCAATGCCATCCTCCGGCGCGCCTCGGGCGCCGTCGCGATTGCCCTCACCGGGGGCGGCCTCGTGCAATGGGACGGCGCTGGGTACGTCGACCTCAACCTGCCCGCCGACACCTACTCGCTCGCCGAGGACGGGCTCGGCCGACTGTGGGCCGGCGGCTCGTCGGCGATGAACGGATACCTCGAGGACGGTTCCTGGCACAGCTTCGCCGACGGGACCGGCGCACTGTGGGGCACGGACCCGGTCGCCGATCCCGATCATCCGGGCTACGTCTGGGCAGCTGGCCTCGGCGGGACGTTCTGGACCAACGGCACAGACACCCGCTCCGTGCCGGTTGGAGGCCGCTGGGTCGCCCCCATCGGCACCCGGCAGGCGTGGGTCGGCAGCGACGAGGGTCTCTACCGGGTCGACATGGCCGCGGGGACCTGGGTTCGCTATCCGCCGGCCGCCGTGCGCGGAGCGGAGACCGGCGCATTCGGGGTCAGTCCCGACGGCCTGCTCTGGTACATGTGCGACGGTGACCTGTGCTGGCTCGACACGACGTCGAATGCGGCACGCCCCCGCACCGGCATCTTCCACGTCGTCGTCGAACCGCAGTGGGGCAGGTTGGCCTGGCACCCGACGCACGCCGAGATCCGGACGGTCCCCGGCGGCTATCAGATCTGGATGACGACGCCCAGTCGGGGCATCACCCTGCTGACCGTCACCGCGATCCGATAAGGCCAGGACGGACCGGCACCCACGAGCCCAACCGCTAGCCGTCGAGCTCGGCGAGCAGCCGCCGCACTCGGGCCCGGGCCAGTTCGGCGACGTCCGCAGCGGTGACGACGAGCGCTCGGCGCGCCTCGATCGCCGCGCAGACGAGCTCGGCGACCTGCTCGGCCGGCACCTGGGTCATCCCCAACGCCACCGCAGGCAGGGCACCGACGCCGACGCTCGACGCTCCGGCCTCGGCCGGTCGGTTGCGCCCCGCTTCGAGGATCCGTGAGGGCACCGGCCCGGGGCACAGCACGGTGACCCCGACCTCGGGTGCCAGGTGGGCGAGCTCGAGAGCGAGGGTCTCGGAGGCGCCGACCACGGCATACTTGCTCGCCGTGTAGGCGATCGTGCTGCCCCCGGGCACCGGTGTGAGCCCGGCGACGGACGCGGTGTTGACGACGTGGCCGCGACCGGCCGCGACGAGGTACGGCACGAAGGCCCGGATGCCGTTGAGCACGCCGAGCAGGTTGACCTCGAGCGTCCAGCGGGCATCCGCAGCCGAGACCTCCCAGGAGAGCACTCGGGGGGTGACGACGCCCGCGTTGTTGCAGACAACGTCGACCCGCCCGTATGCCGTGACGACCGCCTCGGCGAGGGCGGTCACGGCCTCGGGGTCGCGGACGTCGACGCGCTGCCCTTGGGCGGGGACGCCGAGCCCGTGCAACTCGGCGACGATCGCGTTGAGTGGGCCTTCCTCGACGTCGACGGCGACGACCGTCAGGCCTCGCCGGGCGAAGGCATGGGCGAGCGCGCGACCGATGCCGCTGGCGGCGCCGGTGACGACCGCGACCTGGCCGGGTTCGAGGATCATCCGAGTGGCTCCGGTGGGGTGGGAAGTCGGTGCGACGAGGGGCGGGGCGGCACGAGCCACCAGGTGAGCGGCACGGCGGCGAGCGCGACCAGCGAGCTGACCAGCGACGCGGCGACATATCCCGAATCCGCGGGCAGCCCGGTCGCCGGATCGGTGTGGGCGACGAGTACGGCGACTGCCACGGCCGCGCCGACGGCCCCGCCGAGCAACCGGAGCACCTGGTTGACCCCGGTGGCGCTCGCGGTGCGCTCCGGTGGGGTCCGGGCGACGACGATGTTCGGCAGCACCGAATAGCCGACGCCGACCCCCAGACCCATGAGCCCCATCATGAGCAGCACGTCGGCAGGTGAATGGTGACGGACGGCGAAAACGCCGAAGGCGATGGTGCAGGCCGCTGCGGCGATCGGCAGCAGAGCCCGCTCCCCGACCCGGTCGGCGAGCCGTCGGGCGAGCCAGGGGGAGACCAGTGAACCCAGCGCCATCGGCCCCATGAGCAGGCCGCTGACAAAGACCGAAAGCCCGAGGCCCACGCCTCCCGCGGGGCGCTGCTGGACGAGGATGATCGCCGCTCCTGCCCCGGCGAAGACCGACCAGCCGATGAGCAGCGCCCCCAGGTTGGCACCGAGCACGCCCGAGGAGACGGCCAGCCGCAGGTCGACCAGCGGGTGGGCCAGCCGCAGCTCGACGGCGGTGAACGCGACGAGCAGGAGTATGCCGGCGACGGCCATCGCGAGCACGCCGGCCGAGTGCCACCCCCAGGAGTTGCCGTGCGTGATGGCCAGCAGCGCCAAGCCCAGGCCGGTCACGAGCAGCAGGGCGCCCCACGGGTCGGCTCGGATGGGGTCGACGTGGGTGAGTGGTTCAGGCAGCGCGCGCCACGTCCACACCACGCCCACGAGACACACCACGAAGGCCAGGACGAAGCCGGCACGGTAGTCCCACAGGCCGACCGCAAGACCGACGGCGGGGTTGGCCAGGCCGGCACCGACGGCCAGGCTCGTCGAGAGCACGGCGAGGGTGCGGGCCAGCCGCCGCCCGCTCAGGTGCTCGCGGGCGATCCCCACGGTGAGGGCGACGAGTGTGTAGCCCAACCCGTTGAGCGCTCGTCCGGTGACCAGCCCGGCATACGTCGGGAGCACGGCACCGACGAGGCAACCGAGGGCGACGATGACGAGGGCGGCGGTGAGCACCTTCGTGCGCAGCCGCCCGTCGGCGATCCGCGCGACGATCGGGGTCGAGACCACGCCGAACAGCAGGGTGACGGTGAGCGCCCACTGGGCGGCCTCGAGCGAGACGCGCAGTTCACGCGAGACCTCGACGACGATCGGGTTGCCCAGTCCGGCGACGACCGAGCCGCAGAGGGCGGCATACACCAGGCACGGGACGAGACCAGCCGGCGGTTGGGGGTCGGTGACCCCGGGCGGCGGGGGAGCGGGCTCGGCTCGGCTCATCATCACGTCGCCTTCAGAGCTGCAGCAACCGGGCCAGGTTCCCGCCGAGGATCGCGTGCTGCTCCTGCGGAGTCAAGGCGAGCTCGCGGATCGCCGCGATCTCCGCCCCGGGGTCGGTCATCGGCCAGTCCGAGCCGAAGACCACCCGATCCACCCCGTGTTGGCGGATCACCTCGACGATCCGCTGCGGGTCCAGGGTGGCCAGCGACGGAGGCCACGAGGTCTCGACGAGCACCCGGGTGCCGATGAGTTGTTGCTGCGCCTCGTCGAGCCGGTGGTAGCCGCCGTAGTGGAAGGCGACGACTACCAGGTCGGGCACTGCGTCGACGAGTCGGCGCAGCGCAGCCGGGGCTCCGCGTTCGTTTGCCTGCGCGTCGCCACCCGCACCGACGTGGGTCAGGACGGTGACCTGGTCATCGGCGAGCGCTCGCATCAGATCGAGCACGCGCGGGTCGGCGAAGTCGAGCTCCTGGAAGAGCGGGTGCAGCTTCACCCCGCGGATCCCGTTGTCGCGCAACGATCGGAGGTTGGCCTCGTCGGACAGCCCGGGATGCACGGTGCCGAAGGGCACAAGCCGGTCGCGAGGCACACCGGCGATCCACTCGTTGGTCCGCTCGACCGTCGAGGCCTTGTTGGCGATGGCGAGGGCACAGGCCCGGTCGACGCCGGCGGTGTCCATCGTGTCGAGCAGACCGGTGAGGGTCCCGTCGAAGCTGCCGTCCAGGCCAGCCGGTCGCTGAGCAAGGACGGCCTTGGCGATGTGGTCGGGCCAGACGTGGCAGTGGGCGTCGACGATCACGCCGGGGACCTCCGCGCGGCCACGTCCTTGACCAGCCGCCTGGCCAGGCTGTCGAGGATCACCTCGGTCGCACCCTCGTAGACCCGCATCGGTCGGGCCTCGCGATAGAGCCGCTCGATCGTGCTGCCTCGGACGAGCCCGAAACGGCCCATGATCTGCACGGCCCGGTCGGTGACCCGGCCCGCAGCCTCGGTCGCGGCGACCTTGGCGATCGAGGACAGGTGGAGCGCCGCAAGGGGATCCCGAGCAGCCGCCGCCGCTGCACGGTATGCCGTGCACCGTGCCGCTTCGACGTCGACCCAGCACTGGGCGAGCTGGGCGGGGATCGGGCCGAGCCGCGCGAGCGGCGTGCCGAACTGCTCGCGGCCGGTCGCGTGGGCGACGGCCTCCTCCAGCGCAGCCTGCGCCAGCCCGACGGCCGCGCCCGCCACCGAAACCCGGAAGGTGGCCAGGGTTGCGAGCATGAGCGAGAAGCCCTCGCCGGGCTCGCCGAGCCGATGGTCGAGCGGCACCCGCGCTCCGTCGAGCAGCACGTCGCCGAGCACATGGGGGGCGATGATCTGGTGCGGATGGGTGACGGACAGCCCTGGGGTGTCGGCGGGCACGAAGACGAGCGAGAAGTCGGCGCCCTCGCGGGCCAGGACGCTGTAGAAGCGTGCGTCGCCGGCATTGGTGATGAAGGACTTGTGCCCGTCGAGGACGAGTTCGTCGCCCTCCTGGCGCACGGTCGTGGCGATCGCGCGCAGGTCCGAGCCGACCTCGGGCTCGGTCAGCCCCAGCGCTCCGATTGCCTCGACCCGCGCCACCCGAGGCAGCCACGTCTCCCGCACCCGCGCCGAACCCGCTGTCGAAACCGGGAAGCTGCCGATCCCCTGCATGGCAAACAGTGAGTCCAGGTGCGCCGAGGTTGCGGCGAGGACCTCGCGCACGACGGTCACCGCGAGTGAGTCGACCGCGTCGAATCGCCCGCCGTATGCCGCCGCCACGGTCACCTGCGCGAGGCCCGAGTCTCGCAGCCGCTGCAGGACCCGATCATCGACACGGTCGGCCTCGTCGGCCTCGGCTGCGAACGGGGCGCAAGCCCGGGCGAGCTCGCGGGCCTGCGCCTGCAGGTCCAGATAGCGCTTCGGAAGCTCGAACAGCCCCACCGGCTCGGTCATCAGGTCGCCCTCGGCTCCGGCCGCTCGGGCCGCTGGTTGAAGGTGCGTCCGAAGACTTGCGAGGCGATCCGGACACGCTGCATGGCGGGGGTGCCACCCGCGATCGCCCAACCGTGGGAGTCGCGGTGCAGCCGCTCCAGACCGTACTCCTCGGTGTAGCCGTTGCCGCCGTGCAGCTGCATCCCCAGATCGGTCACCCGCTTGGCCATCTCGTTGGCGAAACACTTGGCGACCGAAGTCTCGTACGGGTCGGGCAGGCCGTGGCCGGCATTGGCCGCCGCCCGCATGACCAGCAGCCGGGTGGCCTCGACCTGCACGGCCATGTCCGCGACGGAGAGCTGGACGTTCTGGAAGTCCACCAGCGGGCGACCGAACTGCTCGCGCTCCTGAACGTAGGCCTTGGTGAGGTCCAGGGCCGCCTGCCCGAGGGCCAGACTCATCGTGGCGTTGCCGAGCCGCTCGATGGAGAAGACCCCGAAGAGCTTGCCAAAGCCGCCCTCCTCGATGACGAGGTTGTCGGCGGGGACCCGCACGTCGTCGAAGTAGATGTCGGCGCTCGGGATGCCGCGGAAGCCCATGAGCCGCTCCTGCGCTCCGAAGCTCACGCCGGGAGCGTCGGCCGGCACGACGAGGGCGCCGATGGCCTTGGCACCGGGCTGGTCGGACATCCGGCAGTAGACGAGGTAGCTGTCGGCGTGGCCGCCATTGGAGATCCAGCGCTTGTTGCCGTTGATCACCCATTCGTCGCCCTCGCGTCGAGCCCGGGTGGTGAGGTCGGTGGCGGCCGAGCCGGCCTCGGGTTCGGAGATGCCGATGGCCATCGTCTGCTCGCCGCGGCAGGACGCGGGCAGCCAGCGCTGCTTCTGTGCCTCGGTGCCGAACTGCTCCACCACCCGGATCGGTCCGGTGTTGCACTCGAAGACGTGGAAGGCGGCCGGCCGGCATACCTTGGCGAGTTCCTCGATGACCACGAGGGCGTCGACGAGGCTGCCCCCTTGCCCGCCGTATTCCTCGGGGATGGCCAGGCCAAGGAAGCCGAGCTCGGCCAGCCGGGCCACCTCGTCGTGCGGTAGCGGGGTGCGGTCGAGGTCCCACTGGGCCGCGCGCGGCGCGTAGACCTCGGCCGCAACCTTGGCCGCAACCTCGCGCAGGTGCTCCTGCTCGACGGTGAGTCCGAATGCGCTCACGACGACCTCCCGGGGGTACTTTCTGATAACTATGATTACCATAGCGATGAATTAGACGGAGTCAAGTAGAGTCGTCTGACCGACCACCCGGGAGCCCCTATGCCCAGCCCCACATCCCCCGCGATCGACCTCACCGGCCGGGTCGCCCTGGTCACCGGCGGAAGTCGCGGTCTCGGCCGAGCGATGGCCTTCGGCTTGGCCGGCGCCGGGGCGCAGGTCGTGGTTGCGAGCCGCAACGGCGAGCACTGCGAGGCGACCGCCGCCGAGATCACGGCCGCGACCGGCATACCTGCGTGGGGGCTCGCAGCGCACGTCGGGCACTGGGCGGCGCTCGACGGGCTTGTCGAGACCGTGTACGACCGGCTCGGCCGGGTCGACATCCTCATCAACAACGCCGGGATGTCACCGGTCTACGACGCCGTCACCGACGTCACCGAGGAGCTCTTCGACAAGGTCGTCGCGGTCAACCTCAAGGGCCCGTTCCGGCTCTCCGCGCTCGTCGGCACGCGGATGGTCGCGGCCGGCGGCGGCTCCATCGTCAACATCTCGAGCGCCGCCTCGGTCCACCCGCGGCCGCACGTTCTGCCGTATGCCGCGGCCAAGGCCGGGCTCAACGCGCTCACCGTCGGGCTCGCGCACGCCTTCGGGCCGACCGTGCGGGTCAACGCGATCCTCGCCGGCACCTTCCTCACCGACGTGAGCCGCTCGTGGGACCCGGGTGCCTTCGCTCGACGAGCCGAGGGTTTCGCGCTGCGCCGGGGCGGACAGCCGGAGGAGATCGTCGGCTCTGCGCTCTACCTGGCCAGCGATCTGTCGAGCTACACGACCGGCGCCCTGCTCACCGTCGACGGCGGGCAGCCCTAGGCGTCACGGCCGACCGGGTCACTCCGTGCCCGGGGAGTCCGGCCCCGGCCCGAATGCCGCTCGGATGACCCGCACCGCCTCGGTGAGCGCGGGGTTGCCCTCGCCGCGCCGCCAGATGAGCCGGACCTCGACGCCGGGCTGTGCGGGGGTCGGCTCACGGTAGAGCACTCCCGTTGACGGCACGTTCTCGGCGACCGTGGTGAAGGTCAAGGCGACCCCTGCGCCGGCCCCGACGAGCATGAGCTGGGTGGCCGAGTCCGGGGCCACCGGCCCGGTGCGCGGGACGAACCCGGCCGAGGCGCCAAGCAGGTTGAGCCGGTTGCTCAGTATGCCGCCGCTCGCGGACTGCAAGGGGATCCACGTCTCGTCTCGCAACGCCGACGCGTCGAGCCGGGCCGCCCTGGCCAAGGTGTGGAACGTGGGCAGGGCGACCACCAGCGATTCAGCCTCCAACAGCAGCGACTCGACGCGCGCGGGTAGGAAGTCCCAGCGCCCGACGAGCAGGTCGAGGGAGCCGTCGACGACCCGCTCGAGCCCGGCCTGGGAGAACTGGGAACTGACGAGTTCCAGTCGGATGCCGGGGCGCTCCACGCGGACGGCCCGGGCGATCGGACCGACCAGGTGGATCACGGACGAGCCGGCAAAGCCGAGCCGCAGCCGTCCGGTCTCGCCGGCCACCGAACGGCGGACGACCTCGCTCATCCGCTCAGACTGCAGCACGAGCTCACGGGCCGGCTCGACGAGCGCGGCCCCGAGGTGGGTGAGCGACACGGCGCGGGTGTTCCGATCGAACAGACGAGCACCCACCTCGGCCTCCAGCCGCAGGATCAGGCGGCTCAGCGGCGGTTGGGCCATGTGCAACCGTGCGGCGGCGCGGCCGAAATGCAACTCCTCGGCGACCGCCAGGAAGGCCCGCGCCTGGGATACCTCCATGGCGCCCGAGCCTACGGCTCGTTCGGGTCCCCTCCGGGATCGCGGGCGGGCCCAGACGCTGCTGTCGCCTCCAACCACCGCAGCACCCGGGCGTGGTCGGCGTCGAGTTCGGGTGGCGCGATCGCGTAGTCGACCTCGTCGACGGCCAGCCGGATCGGTGATCGGACGGTGGGGATGCGGCGGGCCCCGGTGCCGGTCATGGCGACCGGGGACAGGCCCAGCCGGTCGGCGAACGCGAACCCCTCGGCAAGGTCGAGGATCGGTGCGGCGGGGACGCCGTCGCCGGTGAGCACGTCGAACCAATGGTCGGCACCGTGCGCGGCGAGCGCCTGCGCGAGCAACTCCCGAAGCTCCTCCCGGTGCGCACGGCGACTCGCATTCGTCGTGAATCGCGGGTCCTGCACGAGTCGTTCGAGACCCAGGTGTCGACACAACCTGGCGAACTGGGGGTCGTTGCCCACCGCGATGACCAACTCGGTGTCGCGAGTGGGGAAGGGCTCGTAGGGTGCCAGGCTCGGATGGGCATTACCCATCCGTGTCGGGGTCACCCCGCCCGCGACGAAGGCACCGCTCTGGTTCACCAGCGCGGACAGCGCCGACGACATGAGGTTGACCTCGACGAGGTCGCCACGCCCGGACTCGCGTCGCCGATGCAAGGCGGCGAGAATGCCCACTGCCGCATGCAGACCGGTCACCACGTCGATGACCGCGACCCCTGCTCGCATCGGCTCACCGTGCACGTCGCCGGTCAGATCCATCATGCCGGACAGGGCCTGGGCCAGCAGGTCGTATCCCGCCAGTCGACTGCCCTGCGGGCCGAAACCGGTGATCGAGGCATAGACCAGGTCCGGTCGCCCGTTCACCAGGCTCGCGTAGTCGAGTCCGAACCGCTGCAGTCCACCCGCCTTGAAGTTCTCCACCACCACGTCGGCCCGCGCGACGATCGACCGGACCACCTCGAGGTCCGCCGGTCGGGTGAAGTCCAGGGCGATCGAGTACTTGCCGCGATTCACCGAGAGGAAATACGTGCTTTCGTCCCCGCGCACCGGTGGCGACCACTGGCGGGTGTCGTCGCCAGACGGAGACTCGATCTTGATCACCGTGGCCCCGAGGTCGGCCAGCAGCATGGTGGCGTAGGGACCGGCCAGCACGCGCGACAGGTCGGCGACGACGATCCCGGCCAAGGGGCCGGGACGGGTCGTCCGAATCTCGTGGTCGGCAGGAGCCTCGTCAGGGTGGGCGCTCACGGGTGCGACGCTGCCGCACGGTGGCCCGGCGCGGCAACACTCGGCCGAACCCGGTCCGACAGTGATGCCATCACAACATCAATCGTCTGCCACTAGTGTCAAGGGAGGCAAGAGTTGTGCAGACTCCCGGCATGACACCACAGCCTGGAAACTCACGCTTCGACCCTGCTGATCCCGCCGGTATCGATGAGCTGCTGACCACCGAGGAGCGGGCGATCCGCGCCGCGGTCCGCCAGCTCTGTCGGACCGCGGTCGACCCGTTCGTCGCCGACTGGTTCGAGCGCGGACGGATCGACGACATCCGGGCCCTGAGCCGTGAGCTGGGTGCGCTGGGCCTGTTCGGCATGCACCTGCAGGGCTACGGCTGCGCCGGGATGTCGGCCGTGGACTACGGGCTGGCCTGCCTCGAACTCGAGGCCAGCGATTCGGGGATCCGCTCGCTCGTGTCGGTCCAGGGCAGCCTTGCCATGTATGCCGTGCATGCCTTTGGCAGCGAGCAGCAGCGCGAGCAGTGGTTGCCCGCGATGGCCGCCGGAGAGGCGATCGGTTGCTTCGGGCTGACCGAACCCGACCACGGGTCGGACCCGGGGTCGATGCGCACGTCTGCGCGCCGTGACGGCGGGGACTGGGTGCTCGACGGCACGAAGATGTGGATCACCAACGGATCGGTTGCGGACGTCGCGGTGGTGTGGGCGCAGACCGACGAGGGCATTCGCGGCTTCGTCGTGCCCACCGATACCCCGGGATTCTCCGCGCCGGAGATCAGCCACAAGCTCTCCCTGCGTGCCTCGGTGACCTCCGAACTGGTCCTGGACTCGGTGCGTCTACCCGCTTCGGCCATGCTGCCTGGCGCACGCGGCCTGGCCGGCCCGCTGTCCTGCCTCAACGAGGCGCGCTACGGCATTGTCTGGGGTGCGCTGGGTGCGGCCCGCTCCTCCCTCGATGCGGCCCGGCGCTATTCCACCGAACGCACGCAGTTCGGGCGGCCGCTCGCGTCGTTCCAGCTCACCCAGGCCAAGCTGGCCGACATGGCGCTCGAACTCGTCAAGGGACAGCTGCTGGCGTTGCATCTGGGGCGTCGCAAGGACGCCGGCACGCTGCTGCCACAGCAGGTGAGTCTGGGCAAGCTCAACAACGTCCGTGAGGCGCTCGAGGTCGCCCGCGCGGCCCGAACCATCCTGGGCGCCAACGGGATCAGCCTCGAGTACCCGGTGATCCGACACATGGCGAACCTCGAGTCGGTGCTCACCTACGAGGGAACCGTGGAGATGCACACGCTCGTGGTCGGGCAGGCCCTCACCGGAGTTTCCGCCTTCCGCTGACAGTATGCCGCGCGCCGCGCGGAGGCTTTCGTCGCCCGGCGCGCGCCTCCGGCGCGGCCGTGGCGCCGCGCGCCGTCATGGTGTCGACCCGCTTCCGGCCCGTAGCTCGACGAACGTGCCCGGGGCCAGCCGCGCCAGCGCCGCGTCGACTCGGCGCACGCGGCGACCGTCTCGCTCGGCGGTCTCCTTGCGGTAGAGCGCGCCTTGAACCACCCGACCACCCAGGTAACGCGCCGGTTCGGGTGGGAAGGTGGACGAGGACTCGTGCACGCGCGCAAGGAGGCGACCGAGGTCGGCCCATTCGTCGTCGCGACCGAGCACGTGCGAGGCCAGGATGTCGCCACCGGTGACGGTGGCCGCGACCCCGTGGCCGGTGAAGCCGATGCCGAAGTGGATCCGTGGGTCGTGGCGCATGCGGCCGAACCAGGGCAGTCCGCTCACCGACCGGTCCACGGCGCCGGACCACCAGGTCGTCAGCCGGACCTCGGGCAGTTGTGGATAGAGGTAGCGGAAGTCGGCCTCCATCTGGCGCGCGTTTCGGGTCGATCGGTCGAACTCGGGGGTGATCCGGGCATCACGGGCCACCGTCCCGCCGGCCCGGCCCAGGTAGATGCGCTTGTCCCGGGACACCCCGCCGTAATTGACCATGAGCCGGGAGTTGATCCCCGGGGGGCGCCGGTCCAGGCCCCGCTCGACGACCAGCTCCGGGATCGGGTCGGTGGCCACACAGTCGCTGGACAGGACCATCACGTGTCTGCGGAAGTCGGGCAGATGGGCCATCCAGGCGTTGGCACCGAGGACGACCTGGTCGGCGTTGACCTGACCCCGTTCGGTGAGGACGGCGACCTGGTCCGACATCGAGTCGATGCTCACCACCGGCGACTGTTCGAAGATCCGGGCACCCAAATCGAGTGCCACCCGCCGCAGCCCTCGCACGAGGTAGCCGGGTTGCACGCCCGTCTGGCCGTCCTGAACCACCCCGGCCAGGTAGGGGGCCGGCCCGTACATCTCGCGCAGCTCCTCGTCCTGGAGCGGCCGGTAGGGAGTCCGCACGCCGAGCGCGTCGGCGGTCCGCAGGATCGAGGCCCACGAGTCCACCTGCGACCGAGTCGTCGCGGCCCACACTGAACGACCTACCCGGGGCTGGGCGTCCACGCCGTAGCGGTCGCACAGCTCGATCACCTGCGGGGCTGCCCGGACGCTGGACTCGATGAGCCGGAGGGCGTCTTCGCGGCCCAGCACCCGGGCGAGCATCCCGAGCTTGGTCCAGTAGTGCCCCACCCCACCGCTGTTACGACCGCTGGCCCCGGACCCGCAGATGTCCGCCTCGACGACGACCACCGACAGGCTCGGGTCGGCCTCGAGCAGCCGCACGGCGGTCCACAGCCCGGTGAAGCCTCCACCGACGATGCACACGTCGGCCGACACGACGGCGTCCAGGGTCGGGGCCGCTGTGCCCGGGTCGCGGTCCAGGGCCTGCTGCAACCACAACGGCCGGGGCCGTGGGCCCGGCGCGGTCACCGACCACGGCCGCATCCGGATGCTCTCGGCACTACGGATCCTCATGTCCTTCGTCCTCACGTCATCGCCTCGGCTGGTTCGTTGCGGCATTCAGGACCTCCACGCCCCGGTCAGAGGTCTCGGCGAAGAGCACCCCGAGGGCGCGCAGCGAAGCCGCGTGCAGTTGTGGGAAGTAGCTGGCGCTGGCCGTGCTGGACAGCAGCACCTCGTAGTCCCGCATGAAGGCGTCCCGCACCGTACTCTCCACGCACACGTCGGTGCGCACGCCGCATACCACCAGCCGCTCGATGCCCTGGCTCCGCAGGAACTCGTCCAAGTCGGTGGCGAAGAAGGCGCTGAATCGCTGCTTGGGCACCACGGGGTCGGTCGGTGCGACGTCCAGGCCGTCGAGCAGCTGGCTGCCCCACTCCCCGCGACGCAGAGCCAGGCTGAGGTCGACCGGCGAGGACTCACGCAACAGCCCGATGTCCGCGACGTCGTCGTAGACCATGGTGACCCACACGACCGGGGCACCGGCCGCCCGGGCGGCTGCCACATGGGCGTTGACGGCGGCGCGCAGGCGGTCCAAGTCGGTGACGACCAGGCCGGCCGCGGCGAAACGACCCAGCGGGTGGCAGTAGTCGTTCTGCACGTCGATGACGATGAGGGCCGTGGGTCGCCCTCGGTCGGGCAGCCGACGCTGCGGGGGCTCGCTCATGGCAGGTGAACCTTCGGAGTGAGGAGAAGCTGGGTGAGGGTCAGGTGAACTGGGGATCGGCTGGCAGATCCGGGATCGACACCAGGAGGCGATGCCGGGCGATCAGTGGCTCGACCGCCGCGGGATCCCCGGTGGCGATGGTCGTGACGAACGACTCGTGGACCTCCTTGCCCTCCGGTCCGGGCACGGCCACACCTTCCGGGGTGTGCACGCCCCGGACCTGCGACTCGGCCTGCTCCAACGCCGAGCAGTAGACCTCGCGTAGCAAGGGGTTGGGGCTGATCATCGCGATCCGCCGGTGCATCGCCCACGTGGCCCTGAGGTATCCCCGAGGCGATCGCGAGCCGGTCAGGGCGCGAGCGAGTGTCCGCAATTCCGCGACGTCGGCTTCGGTTCGGTAGCGGACGGCGTCGAACAGCACTGGTCCCTCGAGGGCATCGCGTACGACGAGGGCGTCCGCGACGCTCACCGGGTCGCCGCTCAGGTGCAGGAACTTCTGTCCCAGGCGCATGAGCACCGTCGGGTTGCCGACAAAGACCCCTCCGCCCGGGCCCGGCCGCAAGGTCACCACGCCCCGTGACTCGAGGATCCGTAGCGCCTCGTTGCACGTCGCCGGGGCGACGGCGAAGGACTCGGTGAGCTCGTGCTTGGTGCCGAGCCGCGAGCCCGGGGCGAGTGCCTCGGCGTCGATCCGCTGCTGTAGCGAGCGGGCGATCGCCTCGGGTCGCGTGAGCGGTGCCGGGCCCTGGTGCGTGGTCACGCCGACGAGTGTAGCGGCGATTGACAAAAAACCTATAATGAATATAGTGGATTCGCATCCCTGGAGAGGAACCGACATGGCCCAGATCGTGTTCGCCGCCGCCGCCAGCCACGCCCCCGGCTTGACCGGATGGATGGACAAGGCGCCGGTCGAGGATCAGGAGGTGGTCCGCCGCGCCTACGGTGAGCTGCACGAGCGTCTCGTCCGGTCGCGCTGCGACGTGCTGCTCGTCATCGGCAACGACCACCTGTCCAACTACCGGGTCTCCAAGTACCCCGACTTCACGGTGGGGATGGCGGCCGAACACGTCGGCCCGGACGACTGGTTCCGGCCGTGGCTCAACCTGTCCGAGTACCGGCTGCCTGGTGCGCCGGAGGTGGCCGCGACGGTGGCCGACGGGCTGAGCCGACGTGGCCACGACGTCACTCGGGCCTATGACAACCTCCGCTTCGACGACAACATCTCGGTCCCGACGGCACTGCTCCGGCTCCCTGAGACGGGCATTGCGGTGATCCCCATCCTGCAGAACTGCACTGTGCCGCCGATCCTCGACGAGCGGCGCTGCTACGCCGTCGGACAGGCGCTGGGTGAGCTCGTGCGTGAAGGGCTGCCGCCGGATCTGCGGGTCGGTCTGCTCGGTTCCGGTGGCCTCAGCCATGAGCCGGGCGGCCCTCGGTACCTGCAGATCGACGAGGACTTCGACCGGTGGTTCCTGCGCCTGCTCGAGGCCGGCGACCATGGCGCAGTGCTCGAGCAAGCGACCCTCGAGCGGATGGAGACGGCCGGCTCCGGGGGAACCGCGGAGCTGCTCTCCTGGCTCGTCGTCATGGGGGCGATCGGTGAACATCCCTGCACCGCACTGGGATACGCCTGCGTGAGCCAGTGGCGTTGTGGTGTCGGTGCGGTTACCTGGGAACTGGCATAGACGGAAAGGAGACCCTTCATGTCGCTCGATCACTTCGACCCGATGCTGCGTAGCAACGACCTCGTCCAGGACCTCAAGTGGGACGCCGACCTGCTGCACCGGTTTCAGGATGACCCCGCCGGTGTGCTGGACGACTATGACCTGCTGGACGTCGAGCGGCAGGCCATCCTGGAACGGGACTTCAAGGCGCTCTACGAGCTCGGCCTGCATCCCTACCTGCTCGGCCAGTTGGCGCGCGAACTCTACGGCACGGCTGAGCAGGCCGGAACCTCGGTCGCCGCGACTGCGTTGGTCGCCTCCCTGCTCGAGTGTGACCCCGGGGAGACGGAGTCGGCCACCCGGGCCAGGTTCGGGTGAGCCCGGGCGTGGCCAGCTCACCCGCTCTGGCACCGGACCGAGGTGTCGGTGTCGTGGACGCGCACACCCACGCCATGCCGCTGACCTTCCTGCGGCTCCTGCGGGACCGTGGGCTGGCCGACCTGAGCTCGCTGGCCGAGGGATACGTCCGGATCGACCCGGCCGTCGCCGGGGTCGCTGCGGGATCCCGGATCCCCTGCCCGCCGTCGATGTGGGACGTGGCTGCTCGTTCATCGGATCCCGCCCGCCGGGCGGTCGGCCGCGACGTGGTGGCAGCCCCGCCCTTCCTGTTCGCGGCCGACGTCACCGATGACGTGACGGCGGCCGACCTCGTCGCCCGCTCGAACGACGCGCTCGCCGAGTTCGTCGCCCCCGCCAGAGATCGGTTCTTGCCGCTGGGCACCGTGCCGGTGGGCCGCCGGGCGGCGGTCGCCGAGGCGGCCCGGGTGATCGATTCGTTGGGCTTCGTGGGGGTCACGCTTGGCACCACCGGGGCCGCGCGTGACCTCGACGACCCCGTCAACGAGCCCTTGTGGTCTTGGCTCGCCGAGCGTCGCGTCCCCGTGCTCCTGCACCCGACCGGTGCACCTGCCCCGCAGCGGATGCGCGACTTCCACCTCACTCAGCTGCTCGGCTACCCCGTGGAGACGGCGATCGCTGCCGCCCGCCTTATCTTCTCCGGGGTGCTGGACCGGCACGACTTGTCGATCGTCCTGTGTCATGGCGGGGGGTGCCTCCCCTCGCTGACGCCACGGCTGGATCTCGGCTGGCAGCGCAAGGAGGTCGCGCGGACGACGCCGACTCCGCCGAGCAGCTACCTGGGCCGATTCTGGTTCGATACGGCGACCTTCGACGACGCTGCCTTGCGCGCTCTCATCGACCGGGTGGGTGCCGACCACGTCCTGCTCGGCACCGACTACCCGTTCGACTTGGGCGACACCGACGGCGTCGCCCGGGTGGAGCGCCTGGGGCTCGACCCCGACCGGAGCAGGTCCGTGCTCGGCGGCACGGCCGCCGGCCTGTTCGGGCTCGCGCCGCCCTAACAGCTGCCCCGACGCGTGGGAGGACCGGTGGTCGCTCGTTGCCATCTCGCCTCCTGCCCGCAGCTGCGACCTGGACGATAGCGAGATTGAAGATTGGATACAATCTATTGACTCCAAATTCTGCTCCTGCTAGCGTCCCCGCCCACGGCCCTCGACGACCTCGTCGGGGTCACCCGAGCCCCGACTTTGGAGGTCACGTGCCCCACGCCGACATGTCGCACTGGCAGCGCCTCTACCGCCAGGCCGACTTCGAACACGTCTCGGCCCGGTCGGTGGCGGAGCTCAACGAGCGCGCACAGCTGTCGCGTTCAGCTGAGCATCCGCACCTGTTCCGCGACCTGCCCGAGGGCGTCGACGTCGAGACCGGCGTGCCGATCCGCGACGGCGTGACCGCCGAGATCTACCGCCCGGCAGAGCGTGAGTTCGCGCTGCCGGTCTTCCTGCATATCCACGGCGGCGGATGGTTCACCGGCTCGGCTCGGGTCGAACGCCGGTGGTGCATGAACATCGCGAAAGCCGGCTTCGTGGTGGTGAACATCGACTACCGACTGGCCCCCGAGAATCCCTTCCCCGCCGGGCTCGAGGACTGCGTGTTCGCGTCGCGGTGGATCACGGCGAACATCGCTCGCTACGGCGGCGACCCCACTCGGCTCAGCGTCGGGGGTGGTTCGGCCGGTGCAAACTTGGCCGCGCTCACCGCGCTCGTCCTGCACGGTGACGACCAGGGGCTCGACGGTGGGGAGCTGGCAGGAACACCGGTGACCTTCCGGGCGGTGCTGCTGCTCTTCGGCGTGCTCGACGTGCACCGCTGGGTGAGCGAACCGGGCTACTACGCCGGTGACGTCGAGATCATGATGCAGGCCTACCTCGGCCCGAACTTCACCGGCAAGCTGCGCCATCCGTTGGTGAGTCCCATCGAGCACCCCAGCCTCGCCGAGCTCCCCCCGACCTACATCAGCGTCGGTGCCGAGGACGCCTTCCTCGGACAGTGTTTCGCCTTTGCCGAGGCCCTGTCCGGCCGCGACGTGCCGGTCACCGTTTCTGTCGTCGCGAACGCTGACCACGAGTTCCACAAGATCCCCGAGTTCGTGCCCAACGCCGCGGGCGAGAATCGCCGGATCATCGAATGGCTGGCGGCCCATGTCTGAGCCGACTTCCCCCGCCGCCACCCGCTCGGGTGCCGTCCCGGGGCCTGGGCGCACCGCCGCCGTCTCATTGCATGGACTGGTCAAGTCCTACGGGCGGACAATGGTGGTGAAGAACCTCGACCTCACGGTGGAGCAGGGCGAGTTCCTCACTCTGCTCGGCCCGAGCGGCTGTGGCAAGACGACCACCCTGCGCTGCATCGCCGGTCTCGAGACCCCCGACGAGGGACGCATCCTGTTCGGCGACGACGTCATCGTCGACCGCGCCACCAAGACCGAGGTCCCGGTCCATCGACGGGACATCGGCATGGTGTTCCAGAGCTATGCGCTGTGGCCCCACATGAACGTCTACGGCAACGTCGCCTACCCGTTGCGAGTCGAGGGCCAATCCAAGCCTGCCATCCGCGCCAAGGTCGGCGAGGCTCTTGCCCTGGTCGGACTGGCGGGATTCGACAAGCGCGCCGTCTCCGCCTTGTCCGGGGGCCAGCAGCAACGGGTCGCCTTGGCGCGGGCCTTGGTCCGCAGCCCGCGAGTGTTGCTGCTCGACGAGCCGCTGTCCAACCTCGACTCGGCATTGCGCGCCCAGATGCGCACCGAGCTGCGCCGGATCCACCTTGCCGCCGGCCGGTCCACCGTCTACGTCACCCATGACCAGCTCGAGGCCGCCACCCTCTCCGACCGGATCGTCGTGATGCGCGACGGTATCGCCTGCCAACAGGGCTCGCCCCAGGAGATCTTCGGCAGACCGAAGAACCGCTGGATCGCGACCTTCCTCGGGTTCGACAATGTGGTCGCGGGCACTGTCGCCCGGGTCGAGGCCGACGGCAGCGCCATCGCCATCCCCGGGTGGGCCGCACCCGTCCACTATCCCCAGGCCCTCGACCTGCGCCCGGGCGCGGCTGCCGCGATCGCCGTGCGCGGAACATCGATCCTGCTCACTCCACGGCAGGCCGACGACGTCAGTCGTCCCACCCCGGTCAACACCTTCCCCGGGACGGTGCTGAACCGTACCTACCTGGGCAACCTCATGGAATACGTCGTCGACGTCGCCGGGACCGCGCTGCGCGTGCACGCCGCCGAGTCCGCCCTGCCGACCGACAGTCGGGACGTCGAGGTGCACCTCCCAGTGGACAGCTTCGCCGTCGTGCCGGAGGAGGAGGGGTCGTGACGACGCTCACGCCGACCCGCCCGGCCACCTCGAGGAGTCCCAAGCCGACCACGCGATGGGGTCGGCTGGTCCGGCCGGCCATCGTCGCCGGCGCACTCGGGCTGGCTGTCTGGCTGTTCGCCTGGCCGGTCGCCATGCTCGTCGTCGGCATCTTCCGGGAGGCTCCGCCCGGCCAGCCCGGCGGCTGGTCGCTGCGCTCGGTCACCGAGACCTACACCACCCCGGCGACCTACCGGGCTCTGCTCAACTCGGTGATCTACGCCGTGGGCGTCGTCCTGGTCGGGACCACGATCGGGGCGACCTTCGCCTTCATCTCGACCCGCACGACGATCCGCCTGCGTGGCCTGCTCACCCCGGTAATGCTGCTCATGATGGCGCTGCCGAACCTCATGTATGCCGTCGCCTGGGACCAGCTCGTCAACCCCGCCGGCGGACTCGTCAATGCCTTGGTGCGGCCGATCTTCGACTCGCCCTCGCTCAGCGCCGAGTCCTGGCCCGGGCTCATCCTGGCCAGCGGGCTCAAGCTCACCGGCTTCGCCTACTTCATGCTCATCGGCGCCTTCGCCCAGATGGACCGGCGCCTCGAAGAGGCGTCGTCGGCATGCGGTGCCGGACGGTTGCGCACCCTGCTGACCATCGACGTGCCATTGATGGCACCGGCCGTCTTCGGTGTCATGCTGGTGGCCGGGGTGTTCGCGCTCGGGGCCTTCGACTTCCCGCAGATCCTCGGATCTCCCGCCGGCATCCCGACCCTGTCCACGCGGATCTATGCGGTGCTGTCCTCGAGCAGTCCGGACCACGCGGGTGCGGCATCCATCGCGCTGCTGCTCGTGGCGGCCCTCATCCTCACCTCGCTCGCGCAGCGGCGGGTGATGCAGGGCCGGTCCTTCGTCACGGTATCGGGCAAGGGCCACGCCGCCGAGCGGTGGAATCTCGGTCGGGCGGGCAACCTCGGCACGGCGGCGATCATCCTCTTCACCGTCGTCGCCCTGCTGGCACCCGGCGCGCAGGTCGTGCTCAGTGCCTTCCAGCCGTTCCCGGGCGTGATGACGAACCTGTCGCTCAACAACTTCAAGACGGTCCTGGCCGACCCACTCACCGGCAAGGCCTTCGCGCTCACCGCCGAGATGGCTGTCGGGTGCGGCTTCGCGGTGATGCTCATCGCGGTGCTCATCGCATACCTGTCACAGCGGGTCCCGCGACGGGTGGCGGCCGTGTTCGACGTGCTCACCGTGCTGCCGATCGCCATGCCCGGCGTCGTGCTGAGTGTGGGCATCCTGTGGGCCTACATCTCGATCCCGGGGTTGCGTCAGCTCTACGCGACGATCTGGCTCTGCATCATCGCGGTCATCGTCGGGGTCACCCCGATCGCCAGCCGGAACGCGACCGGCGCCGTGGCCCAACTCGGCCGTGAGCTGGAGGAGGCCGCTCAGACCTCGGGCGCGTCCGACGGCCGCGTCCTCGTGCAGATCGTCGCCCCGCTGCTGCGGCGGAGCTTCCTGGCGGGCTGGCTGGTCTGCGGGGTCATCGTGGCCGGTTCCCTCGACATCCCACTGCTGCTGTTGCCGGCTCCGTCACCCAACGTGGCCACCCTCGTCTACGGCTTGCTCTACGGCACGAGCCTGCCCTCGCTCGCGAGCGCGGTCCTCGTCCTTCTCATGGCGGCCATCTTCGCGATCGGCCTCACCGCGCTGCTGCTCGGCGCGCTCTGGCGCGCGAGTCGTCGGCGCCGCGCTGCCGCCACCGAACGATCCTCTCTGTCCACCCTTGTCCCCTGACTCCCCGTTCCACCCATCACCTCATCACCCACCGATGTATCGAGGAAGGAAACCGAGCGTGCGACTCGAACCAACCCTGAAGGCCCCTTCCCGGCCACGGACTCTTCTGGCCGCAGTCACGGTCGCGCTATCCCTCGGGGTCGCCGGCTGCAGCGGCGGCACGTCGACGGCCACCGCGCCCACCGGGTCCTCTGCCTCCTCGGACACGGCCTGGGCCGGCTCCGCGGGCATCGCGAAGGCGATTGACGACCTCTACTCGGCTACCACAGCGGCTGGGGAGTCCGAGCTTGTGCTCTACGGGCCCTACGCGCAGCTGTTCCAGCCGTTGTGGGACCAGTTCCACAGCCGTTTCCCCAAGGTGACCATCGTGCCCAAGGTGCTTCCGGCCACCGCAACGGCCGCGACGGTGGCGGCCGAGGTGCAGACCGGGCCGCACGTCGGCGACGTCATCATGATGGGGCTGGCCGGAGTGGGTGTCCCGGCCGACAAGGACCAACTCGAGCCCTACCAGCCGCCGAATGCCTCGACCCTGCCGTCCACGTACCGTGACGCCAAGGGCCGCTTCGTGGTCCAGTTCGGGGACGTGTTCGGCTCGCTGTTCAACTCCTCGAAGATGACTGCGGAGGAGACTCCCGGCTCGCTCGCAGACCTGCTGGACCCCAAGTACAAGGGGCAGGTCATGGACAACCCCACGCTCGGGGTGGTGTCGGCCTTCATGCTCCTCCCGCACCATGTCAAGGGCCAGGTGAGTGCCGACTACCTGGTCAAACTCAAGGCCAACTCTGAGTTCGTCGAGGTCCAGCAGCCCTACTATCCCAAGGTCGCCGCCGGGCAGGTCCCGCTCATGCCCTTCGTCGGCCACGCCCAGTTCGCGACGATGAAGCAGGCCGGGGCAACGGTCGGCTGGGTGGCCAAGCCCGGTCTCGGCAACCTCGTGCTCGGCGCGAGCGGGATCATCAAGGGTGCCCCGCACCTCAATGCCGCCAAGCTGTTCCAGGCCTGGTTCGTCACCCCGGAGGCCCAGCAGCTCATCGTCGACAAGGGCAACACGATCGGCCTTCTGCCAGGCTTGAAACTCCCGGCCGAGCTGCAGGACTATACGAAGCTGACGGACGCCGTCCCGGTGCCGGACGTGACGACCTACGCCCAGCTGATGAGCCAGTTCACCACGTTTGCCAAGCAGACCCTGGGTTCGTGACCGGTGGGGGCGGCAGGCTCGGGACTGCCGCCCCCACACCCCGATTCCACCACCGGAGAAGCCGTCGTGAAGCAGCCGAATATCCTGCTCGTCGTGAGCGACCAGGAGCAGTCCTGGGACCTCTTGCCGCCCGGGCTGGAGCGTCCGGGGCTGGAGCGACTGCGGGCGCGCGGCACCTCCTTCGCCCGCAGCCACATGGTGGCCCTGCCCTGCGGACCCGGCCGGTCGGTCCTCTACACCGGCCAGCACACCGTGGGTACCGGACTGCATGTCAACCCCAACTCCGCAGGCGTCCACATGTCCACGGACGTCCCGACCATCGGGGCGATGCTGCGCGCGCACGGCTACGCCACGGCATACAAGGGCAAGTGGCACCTCTCGCGGATCGTCACCCCCGACCCGATGCGCGGGTCGGCGGTGAACGCTCTCGAGGAATACGGCTTCTCGGAGTTCAATCCGGGTGGAGACGTCGTCGGGCTCGGCTGGGAAGGCTACGGCCAGGATCCAGTGATCGTCTCCGCCGCCGCGCGCTGGCTGCAGGGTCACGGTGGCAAGCCGACCGACCGGCCGTGGTTCCTCGCGGTGAACTTCATCAACCCGCACGACGTGATGTTCTATGACGCGACCGGAGCGATGAACGCCACCGGCACCGTGGCAGAGCCGCGCATGCCCGCCCCCCTGGACCCGATATACGAGCGGGAGTGGGACCTGCCCCTGCCGGTGAGCTTCACCGACGACCTGAGCGGCAAGCCCGCGTCGCAACGCGCGCGGATCGCACGGATGAATGGGTTGCTCGGTGAGATCCCCCGGGCCAACGAGGCCGCGTGGCGGCGGCTGCGCAGCTACTACCTCAACTGTCTCGCCGATCTCGATCGGCACGTCGGGCGGCTGCTCGACGTCCTCGCCGCCACGGGGCACGACCGCGACACCGTCGTCGTCTACACGACCGACCACGGCGAGGGAGCGGGTGCCCACGGTTTCCGGGACAAGCCGCACAGCCTCTACCGCGAGGTCCTCAACACCCCGTTGGTCATCGCGCACCCCGACGCCCCGTCGCAGGTCGAGAGCAGCGCCCTGGTGAGCTGCGTCGACCTCGCGCCGACGATCCTGGGGTTGGCCGGCGTGTCGGCCGAGGTGGTCGCCGAGGCCCACCCGCAGCTGCGTGGACACGATCTGTCCGCCCTCGTGGGGCAGCCGCGCCGCACGAGCAGCCGGGACGACGAGGGCATCCTGGTGTCGATGGGCGGCCCGGCCCTGGGGCCGGACTTCCGTGGCACCATCCACGGTCTGATCGACCAGTCGTGGAAGCTGGGCCGCTACTTCGGCGCCGACGACCCCTGGATCGCGGCACCGGGACGGCTGGCCTCGGACGGGGATCTCGAGCTCTACGACCTGGACGCCGATCCGCACGAGTTGGACAACCTCGCCTACCGACCCGAGTATGCCGCCCAGCTCGACCACCTGGGTCGCCGCCTGACCGCCCTGGTGGCTCGCGAACTCGGGACGGCCGACCCACGACCGCTCGGATCGCTCGGCCATCGGGTCGACCCCTCGGCCGACCTGGTGAGGCCCTGAGATGGCTCGGCAGCAGAATTCCAGTCGCTCTCACTCGGAGGAGATGTCATGACTGCAACCCCCGCGATGTCCGCGGGCGACAAGAGCCCGTTCGTCCGACCGCCGACCGCTCAGGAGGCCGTGCTCGCCGAACTTCGTCGCCAGCTCACCGACGGTCGGCTGCCTCCCGGGACCCCCATCCGCCAGGAGACCCTGGCCGCCGACCTCGGGGTGAGCCGGGTCCCGGTCCGGGAGGCCCTCAAGGTGCTGCAGGCCGACCGTCTCGTCGAGTACATCCCCCACCGCGGATATTTCGTCTCGGAGCTGTCCAGCGCCGACCTCGACGAGGTGAACAGACTTCGCCGGCTGCTCGAGCTGGAAGCCATCCGCGAGTCGATCCCCCGGATGACCACCGAAGACCTGGGTGTGCTGCGCGCGCGCTTCGAGGCGATCGTGCGGGCCCTGGACGGCGAGGACGTGCGCGCGGTCATCGAGGCCAACCGGGCCTTTCGGTTCGGTCTCATGGAGCCGTGTCACATGCCCAGGCTCATGCATCTCATCAGGATCCTCGAGGAGGCCACCCTGTCTCATCAGTACCTCTACTACTCGACGATGTCTGCGTCGAGTCGGCGGGCCACGGCCACGGCATACGAGCAGATGCTCGTGGCGGCCACGGCCGGCGACGTCGAGTCGGTGGCAGCCTTGCTGTTGGAGCGGTTGAACCGAGCCCGCACCTTTGTCCAGGCCCACCTTGAGTCGTGAGCCCGGCGTCGCCGCCACGGGCGGCCCGATCACGGACGCAGCGGTCCGTTCCCGAAGCGCCGTCGTGCGAGAGCTGCGAGGCGGCTACGTCGTCGAGGACGTTCTGGTCGGGCCGGCAGGGCCCGGTGAGGTTCTCGTCCGGGTGCAGGCCTGCGGCCTGTGTCACACGGACGCGATCGCCCGGTCTGGCCTCGGGGGTGCCGGCTTCTTCCCGGCGGTCCTCGGCCACGAGGGAGCCGGGGTCGTCGTCGCCGTCGGACCTGGCGTCGAACACCTCGCACCGGGCACGACCGTGGTTCTTTCCTTCGACTCGTGCGGCCGCTGCGCGCCCTGTCGGGCCGGCCGGCCTTCGTACTGCGTCGAATTCCTCGAGCGGAACATCGGCGGTCGAGGCATCGACGATCGGGTCGCCATCCGCGACGCCGGAGGGGCACCCCTCACCAGCCGCTGGTTCGGGCAGTCCTCGTTCGGCGAGTTCGCGATCGCGACGGCCCGCAACTGTGTCCCGGTCGAGGACGACCTGCCCCCCGAGATCCTGGCCCCGTTGGGCTGCGGCTTCCTCACCGGTGCTGGCACCGTGCTGGTCGAGCTCGACCTCCGGGCCGGGGAGACCCTGGCCGTCTTCGGGGTCGGTGCCGTGGGGCTCTCGGCGATCCTGGCCGCCAAGGCCCGCGGTGCGGCGGAGATCGTCGCGGTGGACGTCCAGCCGGCGCGGCTCGCCGTCGCCGAACGGCTCGGTGCCACCCGGGTCGTCGACGGGACCGCGCCCGACCTGGTCCAGGCCGTTCGCGCCGGCACGTCCGGCTTGGACGCCACCTTCGACACGACCGGTCGCGCGTCCGTCATGGCCGCGGCGGTCGAATCGCTCGGCATGGGCGGACGTTCCGCATTGTGCGCGGCGACCGACGAACTGACCGTTCGACCGCAGGCCCTGGTCGGGCGATCGCTCACCTATGTCCGAGAGGGTTCGGCCGATCCGCACACCTTGATCCCCGAGCTGGTCCGGATGTGGCGGGCCGGGGCCTTTCCGGTCGAATCGCTCGTGCGCACCTATGGCCTCGATGAGCTGGACGAGGCCGAGCGCGATGCCGCCTCGGGCGCGGTGGTCAAGCCGGTGATCCTCCTACCGGCCGCCGCACGGCCACCTGGCGGACCCGGCGTCGCCGCCGGGCCAGCCCTGTCCTGAACCATCCGGCGCCCTTCCCGGAGCTCGGCCCGGGCGCGCGTCGCAGTGTTCGAGTCCCTTCCCACACCATCGGAGAGTAGGCACCGTGAGTACCCGTGAGTTCTTCGGCCATGTCATCGACAACGTCGAGGTGGACAGTGTCGACGGCGCGCGTTTCGACGTCTGGAACCCGTGGAAGCAGCAGGTCTGGGCGCAGGCCGCCGAAGGCGGTGAGGAGGATGCCAAGCGCGCCGTGGCCAGCGCGCGACGCGCCTTCGACGAAGGGCCGTGGCCGCGTTTGGGTCGAGCGGAACGCGGCAAGGCGCTGCATCGGCTTGCCGACCGGATCGAGGCCGCCACCGACGAGCTGGCTACCCTGGACACCACGAACATGGCCAAGCCGTTCGCGCAGGCACGCCATGACGTGGCGCGCACGGTGCAGAACTTCCGGTTCTTCGCCGACCACCAGCGGGAGAGCGCCAGCGAGGCCTACCCGATGGACAGCGGCCACCACTCCTATGTCGAATACGCCCCCGCCGGAGTGGTCGCCGCGATCAGCCCGTGGAACTTCCCTCTCATGATGGCCTCGTGGAAGATCGCCCCGGCCTTGGCCTGGGGCAATACCTGCGTGGTGAAACCCAGCGAGGACACCCCGGCCTCGGTCACCATGCTCGGGCGACTCGCCGCGGAGGCCGGGCTTCCGCCGGGTGTGCTCAACGTCCTCAACGGACATGGGGCACCGGCCGGCTCGGCACTCGCCGCCGACCCGAAGGTGGATCGAGTGACCTTCACCGGCTCCTCGGCGACCGGTCGCCGCGTGATGGCCGCAGCCGCCACTCACCTCGCGCCCGTGTCGCTCGAACTCGGCGGGAAGGGCGCGAACATCGTGTTCGCCGACGCCGACCTGGACAATGCCGTCTACTGGGCGTGCGAGGCAATCTTCCGGAACGCCGGCCAAATCTGTCTGGCCGGGTCGCGCCTGTTCGTGCAGGACGCGATCTACGACGAGTTCCTGCGGCGCTTCGTCGCGGCCGCGCAGCAACTGCGGATCGGCGACCCGTTCGACCCGCAGACCCAGTTCTCTTCCCTGGCCAGCCAGCGGCACTTCGAGAAGGTGTCCGGCTATGTCGCCTCGGTCCAGGACTACGGCGGCCGGGTGGTCACTGGCGGCGCGGCCGGCGACGGGTCGCTGGTGGTCCTGCCGACGATCGTCGAGGACCTCCCGCTCACCGCAGCGCCCTACTGCGAGGAGATCTTCGGGCCGGTGTGCGTCGTCAACCGGTTCGAGACCGAGGACGAGGTCGTCGCACTGGCCAACGACACCCCCTATGGCCTCAATGCCATGGTGTTCACCGAGAACCTGTCCCGGGCCCATCGGCTCGCTACCCGGTTGCGGGTCGGCACGGTGTGGGTCAACTGCTTCTTCATCCGTGACCTGCGGACGCCCTTCGGCGGGGTCGGTGACAGCGGGGTCGGGCGAGAAGGCGGGAACTTCTCCCGCGAGTTCTTCACCGAACCCAAGGCGGTCATCATGCAGATCGACCGGGGTTGAGGGGCGTGGAGGAATCGGCCCGGTTCGACGCCGGGGCAGGGTGATCGCGGTGCCGTTCATCGAGGTCACGCTCGCCGAGGGCCGCACTCCCGAGCAGTTGGGGCGGTTGGTTCTGGCGCTCACCCAGGCCGCCATGGAGGCGATCGATGCACCGGCGGAGTCGGTCCGGGTGGTCTTGCGTGAGGTACCTCCGACGCACTGGGCGGTAGGTGGGGTCACGCTGGCCGAACGGCGAAGCGCAACCGGAAGCTGAGTCGCGGTGTCATCGGATACCACCGGTGCTGCCGCCCGCTCGCCACGTCGAGCCACGGCAGGTCGCGCCACGGCGCGGTGCGCCACGGCATACTCAGTGTTTCCCCGAGGAGGACCCGACCGGTGGGCCGGACGGGGCAACCACCAACCGACCCGTGCGGCAGCGACCGGCTAAGTCGCCCCGCCGACGACCCTTTCGCGTCGCAGGGCGGCGATCTCGACCGCGGACAGCCCGGCCTCGCCGAGTACCTCGTCGGTGTGCTCGCCGATGCTCGGCACGCCGTCGTATGCCGGACCGTCCCAGTCGCGCAGATGCAGCACCGGGCCGGGGGTGAGCACGCGTCCTAGCGCCTCACTCCCGGTGAGCTCGACCAGGGTGCGCTCGCTGAAGTGCGGGTCGGCGACGATGTCGCTCGCGTCGTTGACCTGCGAACAGACGACCTCGTGCTGTTGCAGGATCGCGAGCACGTCGTGCCGCGGCCGCTGCGCCACCCAGGCGCTGACGATCGCCTGGATCGCGTCGTTGTGCTCCATCCGGGCGGCGTTGGTCGCGAACCGCGGGTCCTCGAGGATGTCGGGCCGGTCCATCGCCGCGAAGAGCCGCACGGCGATGCCCTGGTTGCTCGCGGCGATCGAGAGCCACTTGCCGTCGCCGGCCTGGTAGACCCCCCGCGGCGACGCCGAGCCGGTGCCGTTGCCGACCCGCCCCTGGACGAAACCGGTCCCCGTGTAGTTGAGGATCATGTCGCCGAGGATGAACATGAGCGGCTCGTAGAGCGCGACGTCGACCACGTCGCCACCCCCCGTCCGCTCGCGCCGGTAGAGCGCCATCGCGGTGCCCATTGCCGCGGCGATCCCTGCGATGGAGTCGGCGAAGCCGAACGGCGGTGAGGTCGGCGGTGTGTCCGGCCAGCCGTTGATATAGGCGAAGCCGCTGCCCGTCTCGGCGACCGTGCCGAAGCCGGGTCGCTCCCGATAGGGCCCGGTCTGCCCGAAACCGGACACCCGGGTGAGCACGAGCCCCGGGTTCGTCGCCGACAGCACGTCGTAGCCCAGGCCCCACGCCTCGAGCCGCCCCGGCCGGAATGACTCGATGACCACGTCGACGCCAGCAGCGAGCCGGCGCACCAGCGCGCGCCCGGCCTCGGCGCGAACGTCGATCCCGAGCGAGCGTTTGCCGGCGTTGAGCCTGGCGAAGCCGAGCGACTGCCCGTTCTTCATCGGTGTCCACTGCCGGGCGTAGTCCCCGGCAGCCGGGTCCTCGACCTTGGTCACCGACGCCCCGAAGTCGCGCAGCATTCGCCCGCAGGTCGGCGCGGCATACATGGTGCCGAGTTCGAGGACGCGCACGCCCTCGAGCGGGCCGCCCATCAGACCCTCCACTGGATGTGCTTGACCTCGAGGTACTCGCGCATGCCCCACTCGCCGAGCTCGCGCCCGACGCCGGAGCGGCCGTAGCCACCGAACGGCGCGTCCGGGCGCATTGCCCCACCCCCGTTGATCCACACCGTGCCGGCACGGATCCGTTCGGCCACCCGCCGCGCCTCGACCGGGTCGGCGCACCACACGTTCGCCGCAAGCCCGTATGCCGTGTCGTTCGCGAGTCGGATCGCATCGTCGGTGTCGCGGAAGGGTACGAGCACGGCGATCGGTCCGAAGATCTCCTCCTGGCAGGCCCGGGCGGAGTGGTCGAGCCCGCCGAGCAGCACCGGGTTGACGAACCACCCACGCTCGGGCAGGGGCTTGCTGACCTCGAGCAGTTTGCGCCCACCGGCGGCCAGCGAATCGTCGATGAACCCGAGCACCCGGGCTTTGTGGTCGGGGCGGATCATCGGCCCGATGTTCGTCGCCCGGTCCCACGGGTCCCCGACGACCATCTGGTCGAAGGCGCTGCGGCCGGCCTCGAGGAACTCCTCGTAGCGTTCCTCGTGGACCAGCAGCCGGGCCAGTGCCGCGCATCCCTGCCCCGCGTTACGCGACCAGCGCAGGTGCATCTCCACCGCGACCTGGCGCACGTCGACGTCGGGCATGACGATATTGGGGGACTTGCCGCCGAGCTCGAGGGTGACCCCGGTGAGGTTGGCGGCCGCCTGGGCCATGATCCGGGCGCCGACCCCGTCGGAGCCGGTGAAGGACACCCGGTCGACCGCCCGATGTGAGGAGAGCTGCTGGCCGACATCGGCGCCGCCGATGACGACGTTCATCACCCCGGGCGGCAGCCCGGCGTCGAGGATGAGCTGGCCGAGCAGCAAGGTGGTGAGCGGGGTCCGGGGCGAGGGCAGCAGCACGACCGTGCAGCCGGCCGCCAGCGCCGCGCCGAACTTGAAGATCGCCAGGTTGAGCGGGTAGTTGTAGCCGGTGATCGCCGCGACGACTCCGACCGGCTCGTAGACCACGTCGCTCATCGTGGGCACCGGCTTGT
>JAKPEG010000229.1 GCA_029552065.1 Actinomycetes bacterium | reverse complement strand
CGGGTCGGCCGCTCGCGTCCTCGCCGAATCCGCCGGGGTGCCGCTGCTTGCCGAGCCGACCTCCGGATCGCGGGCCGGCGACCACGCGATCCGCACCTATCGACTGTTGCTCGGCACCGCGCTCGGGGCCGCCATCGAGCGGGTCATCGTCATCGGACACCCGACCCTCTCGCGCCCCGTCACCGCGCTGCTGTCACGGCCCGACATCGCCCTGTATGCCGTCCGCACCCGCACGGGGGTCGCCACCGACCCGGCCCGACGCGCGATCATCCTCGACGTGCCACCGGCACTGACGCCGGCGCTGCCTCTGGGACAGACCCCGGGACTGGCCCCGGACGCCGACGCGAAGTGGCTGACTGCGTGGCAGGCCGCCGATGCCGCGTTGGCCGAACGGGTCGACGCGCACGTCGAGGCCCTGCCCGACCTGCACGCCCTGCACGTGGCGGCCGAGGTGTCCGCGGCCCTGTCGCCGGGTCAGAGCCTCGTCGTCGGCTCGTCCAACCCGATCCGCGACCTGGACCTCATGCTCCCCCCTTATCGGCCAGGCGAACACCGGCTCGTCGTCGCCAACCGGGGCCTGGCCGGCATCGACGGCACTGTCTCGACCGCCATCGGGGTCGCGCTGGGCCGGGCCGGCCGCATTCCCCCGCCGGGTCGAGGTATTCCGCCATCGCCTGAGGATGGCGGAATACCTCGACCGGGCAGGAGCCTGGCCGTCATGGGCGACTTGACCTTCCTACACGACAGCGGGGGGCTGCTCATCGGTCCGGACGAACCCCGTCCCGACCTGACGATCGTCGTCGTCAACGACGACGGCGGCTCGATCTTCGCGCTGCTCGAGCAGGGCACCCCTGACTACGCAGCCGCCTTCGAGCGGGTGTTCGCGACGCCGGTGCACGCCGACCTGCAGGCGCTCGCGGGAGCCAGCCACACGGCATACCGACGGGTCGAGTCTCGCGTCGAGCTGCGCGAGGCGCTCAGCGAAACTGCCACCGGACCCCTGGTCATCGAGGCGCGGGTGGGGCGCGCGGACCGGCGCGAGACCGCTGCCGCGCTCGGGGCACTCGCTGCCGAC
>JAKPEG010000224.1 GCA_029552065.1 Actinomycetes bacterium | reverse complement strand
CCCGCACCCGCCCCTGCACCGGCAGCCGCACCCGCACCTGCACCTGCACCTGCACCGGCACCGGCACCGGCACCCGTGCCCGCCCCTGCACCAGCAGCCGCCCCAACACCGGCAGCCGTCGCTGCGTCGGACGAGGAGTCCGGCGACGACGGCGTCTACGTCACTCCGCTCGTGCGCAAGCTGGCGGCCCAGCACGGCGTCGACCTCGCCGGGCTCACCGGCACCGGGGTGGGCGGTCGGATCCGCAAGCAGGACGTCCTCGACGCCGCCGAGGCAGCCAAAGCCGCCGCTACGGTCCCGGCCGCCGCGCCCCCTGCGCCGGCACCCGCACGCACGGCTGCCCCTGCGGCAGCCGGCGCCCCCGCTGCCGCCGCCCGGCCCACCCCGGACGCCAGTGGCAAGCGCGGGACCACCGAGAAGATGACCCGCCTGCGCAAGGTCATCGCGGCCCGGATGGTCGAGTCCCTGCAGGTGTCGGCACAGCTCACCACCGTCGTCGAGGTCGACCTCACCAAGGTCGCCCGGTTGCGCGCCCGCTCGAAGTCGGCCTTCGAGGCCCGCGAGGGCGTCGGCCTGAGCTACCTGCCCTTCCTCGCGCTCGCCGCGGTCGAGGCCCTCAAGGCCTTCCCCATGGTCAACGCGAGCATCGAAGGGGACGAGGTCACCTACCACGGCCACGAGCACCTCTCGATCGCGGTCGACACCGAGCGCGGCCTGCTCGTGCCCGTGGTGAAGAACGCCGGTGACCTCAACATCGCCGGCCTCGCCCGGGCGATCGCCGACGTCGCCGATCGCACGCGCACGAACCGGATCACCCCCGACGACCTGGCCGGCGGCACCTTCACCATCACCAACACCGGCAGCCGGGGCGCGCTGTTCGACACCCCGATCATCAACCAGCCGCAGGTGGCCATCCTCGGCACCGGCGCCCTCGTCAAGCGACCCGTGGTCGTCACGGATACCGAAGGCGGGGAGACGATCGCCATCCGCTCGATGATGTACCTCGCCCTCTCCTACGACCACCGGATCGTCGACGGGGCAGACGCCGCCCGCTTCCTCGGCGCGATGAAGTCCCGCCTCGAGGAGGGCGGTTTCGAGGCCGACCTCGGCCTCTGAGCCGAGGTCGTCCAGGCGCTCGACGAGGAGCAGCGATGGCCGGTATGCGGGTCGCCGTGACGGGAGCCTCCGGGCTCATCGGCACGGCCCTCACCACCCACCTGCGGACCCGGGGTGACGAGGTCGTGTCCTTCGTCCGTCGCCGACCCAGGTCGCCCGCCGAACGACCCTGGGAGCCGACTCCCGGGGGCATGGACCCCGCGCACCTGGCGGACATCGACGCGGTCGTCCACCTCGCGGGGGCGGGCGTCGGGGCGAAACGCTGGACCGCGGCATACAAGAAGAAGATCCTGCACTCGCGGGTCGACGGGACTACCGCGGTCGCCGAGGCGATCGCCGCCGCCGACCGTCCCATCCGCCTCGTGAGCGGGTCGGCCGTCGGCTTCTACGGCGACCGCGGCGACGAACTGCTCGACGAGTCAAGTGCCCCGGGGATCGGATTCCTCGCCGACGTCGTGCGCGCCTGGGAGAGTGCGACCGCGGCCGCCGCCGAGTCGGGTGCGCCCGTCGCGTGCATCCGCACCGGACTGGTCATGGCGCAGGACGGCGGCGCCTTCGAGCAGCTGGTCACCCTGGCCCGGCTCGGGCTGGGCGGGCCGTTGGGCAACGGTCGGCAGTGGTGGCCGTGGATCACCCTGCCCGACCACGTGCGAGCAGTCGCCCACTTGCTGGACCGGCCGGAGATCACCGGCCCGGTCAACCTCGTCGGCCCCGCCGCCGCGACCCAACGGGACGTCGCGACGGCGATCGCCCGGGCCTTCCATCGTCCGGCGCTGCTGCCCGCTCCCGCCATCGCCCTGCGCGCCGCGCTCGGCGAGTTCGCCGAAGACATCCTGGGTAGTCAGCGGGCGACGCCGGGGGTGCTCACTCGGACGGGTTTCCGCCACGAACACCCCACGTTGTTCACCGCGGTCGATTGGCTCACCCGGTCACGGTGACCAGCCGCCAGCCGGCGTTGGTCCAGGTGAGCGTGTAGGTGAACGGGCGGCCCGCCTCGGCCGGCACCGTCGTCACCGTCGTGTCCGCCGCGACCACCCGGTATGCCGCCCGGTCGACGACCGCGAGGACGGTTGCCGTGGTCGCGTCGCCGCCCACCCACTCGGCATGGGTGACGGTGAAGCGCAGATCGGCATAGCGCCGCCCGTCGCGGCGCAGCGAGTCGAGGATCGTCGTGTCGTTGGCGAGCATCGGCGACCCGGGGGCGTCGGCCTGGGTGAGTCGTTGGGGGTCGCCAGCGACGAGCGCGGCGGCCCGGGCGTCGGCCACGGCCTGGACGACCGTGCGTGCGTCGCCCCTGCGGTCACTCACGTCTGCGTCCGAGGTTGCCGAGCTCGTCGAGGTCGCCGCGACCGCTGACTGCGCGGCAGCTGCCGTGGTGCTGGGCTGGCGCCACATGAGCGCGAGGATCGCCGCGGCCAAGAGCAGCGCACCTGCCAGGACGATGGCGACCCGCCCGGCCACCGGTATGCCGCCGCCCCGGCGAGGCAGCGGCCCGGCCGTCGCCCGCCCCGGTCGCGGGGCCCCTGCGGCTCCCGCCTGCCCCGGACGCGGGGCCGCACCGGTGGTCGGCAGCTGGGGAGCCGCAGGGCCTGGCCTCCCTGTGGGCGTCGGCACCTGGCTGACGGCGGGCACCCCAACGGCAGGCGCGGCGGGGTGCGCGGGCGGCATACCTGGGGGCCCCGCAGGGCCCGCGGTGCCTGCGTTGGCGGCGGTGGGAGCCGCCGGGGACTCGACGGTGCCGGCCGACCGCGCGACCGACGCGACAGGCGACGGCCCGCCGGCCCCGGGAGGAGCCGGGACGGGGGCCGGCCGAGGCACGAGCCGGACCGGGCGCGGGTCGGCCGCCTCGTAGCAGGCGATCGCGGCCTCGTCGGCTTCCGGGCGCACCCGCGGGTCGGCGGCGAGCAACTGTGCGACGACCGGGGCGAACGCGGACCCGACCACCGGCGTGGCCTCGTCGGCGGCCGGTGAGAGCGCGACCGGGGCGGCCTGCGGCGAGGATCCCGGCTGGGGCAGCAGGGCCCGCCCGGTGAGGGCGAACCACACGAGGGCGCCGAGTGCGTAGACGTCGCTCGCGGGGCTGGGCAGGTCACCGGCGAGGAGCTCGGGGGCAAGGAAGCCGGACGCACCCGCAACCGTGGGGGAATGCCGCTCCTCGGCGAGCCGGGCAGCCGACCCCAGCGCGAGCAATGGTTTGCCCTCGCGAGTGAACAGCACCTTGTCGGGGGTGAGGCCCCCGTGGACGACTCCTGCGGCGTGGATGGCCGCGAGCGCGCCGGCGATCGGCGTGCAGATGGTCGCGACCTCGCCGGGCTCGAGCCGTCCCCGGGCAGCGAGCAGTTCGGTGAGGGTGCCGCCGTCGGCAAGGTCGAGGACCTGGGCGACCGAACCATCGGCGAGTGGGTGCGCCTCGTGCAGGCGCACGAGGTGCTCGTGGCCGACCCGACCGAGCAGGGCGGCCAGGCGGTCGGACAACTCGAGCAGCTGCCCGACGTGCAGGTGTTCGGTGCGGATGACCTTGACGGCGAACCGTTCGCCGGTCGACGTGCGGGTGCCCAACCACACGGTGCTCGTCGCACCGACGCCGAGCAGCTCGGACAGCTCGAAGCCGGGCACCTGAAGAGGCGCACCGGGGCCGGGCGTGGGCACGGTCACCGGCCCATCCTCCCTGATCGCGGCAGGAACCGGATCTGCTCGTCCACAGGGCTCACGCCGGCGCCACCCCCGGCTGGCAGTCGGGAGTGCGTACCTCGACGATGTGACCCGCCTCCGCGCTGGCCCGGGCGGCGTCGAGGACCGCGAGGACGTGGACCGCCTCCCGCGGATCCACCGGCATGGCCGTCTGCGGGTGGTCGCTCGCGAGGGCGGCGGCGACCTGCCGGTAGAAGTCGGCCGGGTCTGCGGCCCGGGCCGTCACGGGCTCGCGGTCCGCCCCCCGCACGAGCCAGCCGTGCTGCCCCGGCCCGCCGTCGGCGTCCGGGAAGCTCGTCCCCTCGGTGCCCGCCGAGCCCAGCACGAAGGTGCCGGCGCTGCCGCCGATGCGCATCCGCGGGCCGCTCGCTCCGGCCACCGAGCTGGCGAACACGTGGGTCGGGTGGCCGTCGGCATGCCGCAGCGCGAGGAAGACGTCGTCCTCGGCATGGGTCGTCCGAGCGGCCAGCTCGGCGTAGACGGTGGCCACCGGACCGTGCAGGACCACCGCCTGGTCGACGAGGTGCGTGACGAGGTCCAGGAGCAGGCCGCCGCCCTCGGCCGCGCTCTGCGTCTCCCGCCAGCGCCCGAGAGACCGGGGGCGCCAGCGCTCCCAGCGCAGTTCGGTGCGGTGCAGGTCGCCGAGGGCACCCGAGCGCACGAGGTCGAGGGCGGTGCGGAACTCCGGGTCCCAGCGCCGGTTCTGGAAGACGGTGAGCGGTATGCCGTGTTGCCGCGCCTCCTCGACGAGAGCTGCCCCCTCCCCCGCCTCGCACGCGAGCGGCTTGTCGACGACCACGGGGATGCCGGCCGCGAGCACGCTCCGGGCATGCTCGACGTGCGAGCCGCTCGGCGAGGCGACGACGACGAGGTCGAGCTCGGGCAGCCCAAGGAGGGTCTCGAGGTCGGGCACGACCTGCGCGTCGGGCAGGTCGGCCGCTGCCCGGGCGACCCGCTCCGGGGCCCGGGTGACGACCCCGGCGATCTCCAGGCCGGCAGCCCGGGCGAGCGGGACATGGAAGCCGGCCCCGGCCAGGCCGTAGCCGACGATGCCGACCCGGGCCATGCGGCATACCCCCTGCGTGCGGTGCGGCTGGTTCTCGGGCCAGAGCCTACCCACGTGAAGGCCGCGTAGGGTGGGGCCCATGCGTGTCGTCCACCTGGGTCTGGACCCCGACTTCGTGGACTACGTCTGGGCGTGGGAGCGCCAGCGCGAGGTCCATGCCCGGGTCGTGTCCGGCGAGGACCCCGACACGGTGCTCCTGCTCGAGCACGAGGCGGTCTACACGGCCGGCAAGCGCACCGAGCCGCACGAGCGACCGATCGACGGCACCCCGGTCATCGACGTCGACCGTGGCGGCAAGATCACCTGGCACGGGCCGGGGCAGATCACCGGCTATCCGATCGTCCGGCTGCCCGCGCCGATCGACGTCGTCGGCTACGTCCGGATGCTCGAGGAGATGATGATCCGGGTCTGCGCCGACTTCGGCATCGACGCGGGTCGGGTCGAGGGCCAGAGCGGAGCGTGGATCCTCGCCGACCCCGCCGACCCGGTGCGCCGCCCCGACCGCAAGGTCGGCGCGATCGGTGTCCGGGTGAGCCGGCAGGTGACCATGCACGGCTTCGCCCTCAACTGCAATCCCTCGCTGCGCTGGGCGACGGTGATCGTCCCGTGCGGCATCACCGGCAGGGGGGTCACGTCGCTCTCGGCCGAGCTGCGCCGCGACGTGCCCGTCCGCGAGGTGCTCCCCCACGTGGAGAAACACCTCGGCGACCTGCTGCCCACTCTGCGCCCGAGTTCGGTTCCCCCGCAAAAGGATTGACTATCCCTCCAGCCGGGGCCGCGAGCTCCGTCGGGGACGGCGGCCGCCGAGTGACCGTGGTGCTCGAGGACTCCCCAGCCGGCATCCGACACCTTCGGCCGGAAGGCCCACGTAGACTCACCCGGTGACCATCGCACCCGAGGGACGACGGATGTTGCGGGTCGAGGCGCGCAACGCCGAGACCCCGATCGAGCGCAAGCCCGAGTGGATCCGCACGACGGCCCGGATGGGGCCGGCATACACGCGGATGCACTCGATGGTGACCGGCGAGGGACTGCACACGGTCTGCCAGGAGGCCGGCTGCCCCAACATCTACGAATGCTGGGAGGACCGCGAGGCGACCTTCCTCATCGGCGGCGACACCTGCACCCGGCGGTGCGACTTCTGCGACATCGCGACCGGCCGCCCGCAACCGCTCGACCCGGACGAGCCGCGGCGGGTGGCCGAGTCGGTGCGGCGGATGGGCCTGCGCTACAGCACGATCACCGGGGTCGCGCGAGACGACCAGTCCGACGGCGCCGCCGGACTGTATGCCGCGACCGTCCGGGCCGTGCACGCGCTCAACCCCTCGACCGGGGTCGAGATCCTCCCACCGGACTTCGGGGCCCGTCCGGAGCTGGTCGGACAGGTCTTCGACGCCCGGCCCGAGGTCTTCGCACACAACCTCGAGACGGTGCCGCGGATCTTCAAGCGGATCCGGCCGGCCTTCGGCTACGACACGTCGCTGCGGGTGATCTCGATGGCCCGCGACGCCGGGCTGGTCACCAAGAGCAACCTCATCCTCGGCATGGGCGAGGAGTCCGAGGAGATCGAGGCGGCGATCCACGACCTGCGCGACGCCGGCTGCGACATCCTCACGATCACCCAGTACCTGCGTCCCTCGACCCGGCACCACCCGATCGACCGGTGGGTGCGGCCGGAGGAGTTCCTCCACTGGTCCGACGTCGCGCGGGACGCGGGTTTCCCCGGGGTGATGGCCGGGCCGCTCGTGCGGTCGAGCTACCGGGCGGGGCGGCTGTGGGTGCAGGCGATGCGGGCCGCCGGCCGACCGCTGCCCGAGCACCTCGCGCACCTGGGCGAAGGGGCCGACGAACCGGCCCGCCAGGAGGCCGCAGCCCTCGTGGCCCGAGCGGGCTCGACTGCGCCACTATCCTGACCCCCATGGCCAAGGACACCCCCGCCAAGCCGGGCTCGCCTGCAAAGGCAGCCTCCCCCAAGAAGCCCGGGCGGATCGCCCAGATGCGCGAGGTCTTCACCCAGTCGCGCACCCTCGATCCGCAGATCGGGTGGTGGATGCTGCTCGCTTTCGTCGTCACCCTCGCGGTGGCGATGGGGATCGGGCTGTTCTTCGGCACGGCCGGGCTCATCTACGCCGCGATCCTCGGCATCCCGCTCGGGGCGCTGGCCGCCACCATCGTCATGAGCCGCCGAGCCGAGCGGGCGGCATACCGGCGGCTCGAGGGGCAACCGGGGGCCGCGGGGGCGGCGCTCACGTCACTGCGGGGCGGCTGGTTCACCAGCGCCGACCCGGTGGCGATCGAGGCGGCCCGCGCAGGCACCCTCAACGACTCGGCGCTCGTCTTCCGTGCGGTCGGCCGGCCGGGCGTCGTCCTGGTCGCCGAGGGTCCGCAGGCGCGCGCCGACCGACTGCTCGCCGCCGAGCGCAAGAAGGTCGAGCGGGTCGCGTCGGGGGTCCCGGTGACGACCTACCGGGTGGGCGACGGCGAGGGCGAGGGGATCGTGGCGATCCGCAAGCTCACCGGCCGGGTGCAGCGGATGAAGCCGGTGCTCACCAAGGAGGAGGTCGCCGCGGTCAACAAGCGGCTGCGCGCCTTGGGTGGGGTGAAGGTCCCGCTTCCCCAGGGCATCGACCCGACGAGGGTTCGCCCCGACCGCAAGGCCATGCGCGGCCGCTGACGAAGGCGCGCCAGCGCCGAGGAAGCGGCCCATCCCCCTCCGGAATGTAAGCGTTTGCCTGTTGCCGATTGTGCGCCGTTTGGGCCTCCGAGGCGTCTAATCGGCAACACTCAAGCGCTTACATTCCAAGAGCCGGCAGGGCGGGAGGGTCAGTCGTCGGCGTCGCGTTTGCGCACGACGGGCAGGCCCGAGTAGGCGTGCTGGTGGGCGTGCGCGACGAGTGTGTCGGCCGTCGCCGGCGCGGTCCCCGGCTGACCGGTCATCCGGGCCGCGATCACCCCGGCCACCATCGGCGTGGCGAAGGAGGTGCCACTCCAGCGCGCCAGGCCGGCGGGCAGCAGCACGTCGGAGGTCCCCTGCAGCGGCGCCTGCACGTAGCGGTAGCGCCCCCGGGGGTAGGCGTTGACCACGTCGCTGCCCCGGGCATAGACGTCGACCCACTCGCCGAAGCAGCTGTATGCCGCGAGTGTGCCGTCCTTGTCCACCGCGCCCACGCCGATCGCATAGTCGGCAGCCGCCGGGTAGAACTTCACGTCGTTGCCGTTGTTGCCGGCGGCGGCGACCAGGACGGTCTTCTTGCAGGCGTGCCGCTTCCACCAGACGTCGAAGGAGTACAGGCCCCCGTCGTCGAGGGTCGTGGTGCCCGCGGAGAGGCTGATGATGTCCGGCTCGGACTTAGCCGCCTCGATGAGCTTGCGCACAATCGTCGACTCGTACTCGGCCCCCCACACCGGGAAGGTGCCGTGGACGTAGACCTCGGCGGCGGGAGCCATCATCCGCACGACGCCGGCGATGAAGGTGCCGTGCCCGAGGTAAGGGCCGAGCGGGTCGGTGAGCGTCTCGGCGTCCCCCTGGACGCCGCCGAGCCAGGCTGTGGTCGACGCGACGAGCGGGTCGAAACCACTGTCGACCACGGCCACCTTCACGCCATGGCCGTCGCAGTGCGGGCAACTCCAGCGCCGACCCGTCGGCGAGCGCCGGCCCGGCGGCAGCGGCTCGGTCGCCGGGCAGTAGCTCGTGTTGGTGACGTGCAGGGCGTATTCGAGGTGCAGAGCCCGTCGGTTGAGCCGTTCCTGCGCCGTACGCACGGCCCGCACCGGGTCCGGGACCGCCATCCGTGCGACGCCGTCGAAGATCGGCTCGACGGTGCCGTCTCCTTCGAGGAGATCCTTGAGGGTCTCGCGGACGGTGCCGACATCGTCGGGATCGAGCAGCACCGAACCGCCGCGGACGACGTATGCCGCCTCGCCCCACTGCGCGCGCTCCGGCAACGGCTCACCGTCGGCGCGCAGGACCAGGACCGGGCCCTCGCGACGCAGTCCGTCGACCATCTGGTCGACCTGTTGGCGGACCCGCTCGTTCGTCAGTCCGGCGTCGCCGAGCCAGGATTGCGCCCGCGCCGCCGCATCGGAACTCCGGTCGAGCTTCTTCCCCATCGATACCTCCATGTGATCGGGTGAACTCCATGACGGCCGGAGCTGCGCGCGACGCGCACACCCAGGCTGATCGGTTGTTGGCGTTCGCGCTGGCCCAGCCGCATGCCGCGTTCGCCCGGGCCAAGGCCTGGACGCTCGCCGACACGGCGGGCAGTGACGCCTTTCGGATGTCGGTCGCCCACCAGACGATGGGCATCGTCCGCCGGGACGAGGGCGACCATCCGAGCGCGCTGCGACACTTCGCGGCTGCCCGCCGGTGGGCGCGGCAGTCCGACGATGCGAACCGGCTCGCCGACATCGAGGCGAGCGAGGGGGTCGCCCTCGTCCAGTCCGGTCGTACGCGTGCGGGCTTGGCCCGGCTGGAGCAGGCCGCCCGTCGAGCACACGGGGTCACCGGCGCCAAGGTCGGCTATCGGCGGGCCGCGATCCTCATCCAGCTGGGTCGTTACGACCAGGCTCGCACCGGACTGCAGACCGTCGCAAGGGAGTTGCGCGGGGCCGACGAGCCGCTGTGGCTGGCCCGCACCCATCTCGCGCGCAGCTGGGTCGACCTGGCGACCGGACGGGTGAATGACGCGCAGACCCTCGCGCGCACCGCACATCGGATGTTCCTCGAGCACGGGCAGACCTTCGAGGCTGCCATCGCGACCGAGAACCTCGGCCGGATCCTCGCGGCCACCGGTCACATCCCGCGCGCCCTCGCGGTGCTGGACGAGGCGGAGGCCGCCTTCGCCGCCGTCGGGGAGGTGCCCACCGAGCTGGCGGTCGACCGATGCGCGACGTTGCTGCTGGCCCGGCTGGTGCAGGAGGCCGGCGCGCTCGCGCAGCGCCTGGCCGACGAGCACTCGACCCCGGCCCACGTGCGCGCCGAGATGGAGTTGTTGGCGGCCGAATGCGCCTTCGAGCAGGGCGCCACCGACCTGGCCGAGCAACGGGCGCGGACTGCGGGGAGGATGTTCCGGTCCCAGCGTCGCCAGGACTGGCAATGGCGCGCCGTGCTCGTCGGCGTGCAGGCCCGGCTGAGCGCAGGTCGCTCGGCACCCGCCGACCGGGCGCGGATCGAGGCGGTGGTGGCCGGCCTCGACGCCGCATCGAGTCCGTCCGTGCGGCTCGCCCGCCTCGTCGCGGCCGACGTGTATGCCGCCCGCGGCGACCGCGCCGGCGCGGACCGACACCTCGCCACCGCGGCGCGGCGGCAGCGTTCGGCCCCGGCCTTCGACCGGGCGCTGGCGGCGACCGCCCGTGCCCGTCGGGCGGAGCACTCCGCCCGACCCGGATCGGTGCTCGCTGCGTGTCGGGAGGGCCTGGCGGCGTTGGCGGAGCAGCGCTCCTATTGCGCCGACCCGGAGCTGCGTGCGCTCGCGACCGATCACGCCCGACAACTCACCGACCTCGCCCTGTGGGCGGCCTTGGCGACCGGTCGGCCCCGGACCCTCCTGCACTGGAGCGAGCGGACCCGCGCCGTCACCCTGCAGCCCCCGCCGGTCCGACCTCCGACCGACCCTCGGGTGGGGGCCAGCCTGGCCGCCGCCCGGGAGGCCGTGCGGCGGATCGCCGAGGCCAACGATCCCGCGGTCGCGGCATACCTCAACCGGCAACGCGAGCAGCACGAGCAGGCGGCCAGGCAGGTCGCCCGCCATTCCTTCGCCGCGGGACGCAGCGTGCGGCGCCCCGACGAGGTCGGCGACCTCGTCGAGGCAATCGCCGACGGCGCGCTCGTCGCGCTCGTCGAGGTCTCCGGGACCCTGCACGTGCTGCTCGTGCACCGACGGCGGGTCCGGCGTTTCGAGGTCGGTCCGATGGCGATCGCCCTGCGGGAGGCGGACTTCGCCCGGTTCGCCCTGCGTCGCGCAGCGTTCGGCGGTCGCCCGGTGCCCGACCGGGTGGCGGCGCGGCTGCAGGAGGCGATCCTCGGGCCCCTCGCCGACCGCCTTCCGGAGCGGGTCGTCGTCGTCCCGCCGGCCCCGCTGCACGCGGTCCCCTGGTCGCTGCTGCCCGCGCTCACGACGAGGACCATCTCGGTGGCCCCCTCGGCCGGCAGCTGGGTCAGGGCCAGTCGCGCGACCCGATCGGCGGACGGGCCGGTCGTCCTGGTCACCGGACCCGGCCTCACGACCCTGGCCTCCGAGGCCACAGACGTGGCCCGGGCCTACCCGCAGGCGACGGTGCTGGGGCCGCAACAGGCCACGGTGGCGCGCACCCTGGCGGCCCTTACCGGGGCCCGGCTCGCGCATCTGGCCGCCCACGGCGCCTTTCGCGGCGACGCGCCGATGTTCTCCGAGTTGCGGCTGGCCGACGGTCCGCTCTATCTGCACGACCTGGACTCCCTGCGACAGCCGCCAGGCACCCTCATCCTGTCGGCCTGCGACCTCGGCGACACCGCCGCGCTCGGTGTCGACGAGGGATTGGGGATGGTGACGGGCCTGCTCGGCATGGGCACGGCACAGGTGCTCGCGAGCGTCGTCCCGGTCAACGACGAGGCGACCGTGGCGGTCATGCGCACGATCCACCGGCAACTCGCCGCCGGCGCCGGACTGGCGGCGGCGGCGCGGGTGTCGCGGGACAGTCATCGGGACGAGCCCGACCGGTATGCCGCCGCGACCGCCTTCACGGCGTGGGGTGCCTGAACGCCGAGTCCAGTCGCACCCAGGCCGTGGTCACATCGAGCGCCCCCGAGACGACGCGAAGCCGCACGAGACCCTCCGGCACCTGGTCGAACGCGAATCGGCCCACCTCGTCGACGTCGGTGGACTCCACGCGCGCGTCGGCGGTCTCCAGATCGACTCGCGCGTCGGCGGGGACCGGTCCGGCCTCGAGCAGCCCGTCGAGCATTCCCAGGGCGGCACGTCCGCGAGGCATGTCGGTCACCTGCAGCTCGAGGACGAGGTTCCCGGCGGCGAAGCTCAACAGACGCGGGCCGGGCGTGACCGAGCGGACCATGCCGCCGAGCAACGCCGAGTCGGCGACGAGCTCGGCGAGTTCCTCGTCCACCCGTCGGACCGAGAATGCGGCCCGGCCCAGCTCCCGCAGCACCTCCGGCTCGGGGTCGACGGCCGCGAGCACCCCTCCCAGCCAGGCCAGCAGCGCCGCGTCCTGCGGGTCCAACGCATCGTCCCGCTCGATCAGGTCACTCATCGAGCCGACCCCTCCCCACCCGTCGCATGTTCATCGGCCTCCCCCGGCCGCGAACTCCCCGAAGTCGTATCCCGTCTGGGCCAGCAGCTCGCGCAGCTTGGCCAGGCACCGCATCCGGGTCGGCCCGATCGATCCCACGGGGATTCCGAGCAGCGCCGAGACCTCGGCATAGGGCGGCGCCTCGGGTGCGGCGAGCAGGCGCAGCAATTCCCGGCAGCGCTCACCGAGGTGGCCGAAGGCCCCCCACAGCACGGCGTCGCGCTCCTGTGCGAGCAGACCGAGATCGAGCTCGGCGGCCTCCGGGTCGGCCCGTTCGGGCCGCTCGTCGCCGTCGGCGAGCACCTCCCGCCCGTGGGCCGTGGCCACCCGCAGCGCCTCGCGTCGAGCGGTCGTGAGCAGCCATCCGGGCAACGCCTCGGGCTCGGCGATCCGGTCGAGGGACTGGACCAGCCGTAGCCAGGTCGCCTGGACGACGTCGGCGGCACGGTCGTGGTCGAGTCGATGGGACCGTGCGACCGCCCACAAGAGGCCGGCGAACCGATCGACGATCTGCCCCCAGGCCTGCTCGTCGCCCCCTGCCGCGGCTCGCACCAGGTCGGTGACGCTGGAGGTCGACTGGTCCATCGGCACCTTCCGGTCGTGTCCATCTCCGACCCTACCGAAGCCCGAGGCCACGTGACGAAGTCGCGGAGGCCCGCTGAAGCGCTGTCCACGTGTTGCCTCCTCACCTCCGCACGCATTCACGGATAAGAGGGGGCCGCGCGGGCAGAAAATACATCCCCCCGAGGGTATGCCGCGCCCGTGCCCAGCGCCCGTGCTCAGCCCCCGGGGCCCAGTTCCCGTGCTCAGCCGCCGGGTCGCCCGTCGATCACCCAGGGATGGCGTTCCGGGCGGAAGAGCTGGACCGACCCCACGGGCACGAAGCCCTCACCCAGGAACAATCGCAGCGACCGGGCGTTCCCGGGCGGGACGGCTGCGATGAGCGGGTCGGTGCCGCCGAGCCCACGCTCGGCCCAGCACAGGGCGGCTGCGAGCAGTTGCGCGCCCGATTGGGTTCCCTCGGCCTCGAGCCCGATCTCCGGCAGCCCGCCCAGCCCCGTGGCGAGGGTGACGAGCGAGCGGGCCCGACGCGACGGCATACCGAGGACCCGGACCCCCGAGCGGACATGGCGGGCGAGCGCGACCCGCGGGTGCGAGGCGAGGTCCTCGCGCGCGACGAGGTCGGGGGTGTCGCCGCTCGGAGCGGGCAGCCCGGCCGGGCGCACGAGCAGGACGTCGAGTGTGTCGGCCCAGCCCGAGCCGCGGATGCGTTCGGCGACCCGGGGATGATGGGCGCCGCCGTAGCCGTCGACGCCCAGGGCGTCCAGCTCGACCACGCCGAGGTCCTGGCCGACCGCGAGATAGGCGTGGCCAGTGAGCGCGACCACGGCCTCCACGCCTCGCAGCCACAGGCCCGCACGCTCCCAGCCGCCGTCCGACTGCGGGAAGGCACCCGCCGCGGCGGCCCGTAGGACGGTGCCGAGATCGGTGAGCGCCGCGAGTTCCTCCGCGGGGCTCACCGGCGGACCAGGACGGTCGCGGCTGCCCGGTCGTGCAGTCCGCGCCCGTCGCGGTCCCAGATGAGCGCGGGGACGGCCAAGCACAGCAGGAAGGTCCGCAGCGCCACCTGGACGAGGCTGGCCCGTCGACCGTCCACGTTCATGAGCATGAGACCGACCAGCCGCTGCCCGACGGTCGCGCCCAGGGTGGGCAGCAGCAGGAGGTTCTCCACGGCGAAGACGAGCAGGGGTGCGAAGCTGCCGGCGCCACCGGAACCGAGCGGGGCATGCAGCAGGGCCACCGCGATGAGCTGACACAGCGCCCAGTCGACGCAGATCGCGACGAGCCGCCGGCCGAACCGGGCGATCGACCCGGGTCCGTCCGCGGGCAGCCCGAGTCCCTGGCCGGCATACTCCCCGGCAGCCTGGGTGCGCGCTCGGGGACCGTCCAGCCAGGACGCGACGTCACGGCGATCGACCACCCGAGTAGCCTAACCACCGGCACAGTGTCGTGCCGCGCGCCGCCCCCGCAGGGACTCCACGCGGACTCCACGCGGACGTCCCGGACCTCCCAGCGGGTATGCCGTCCGGCCGGGTCGGCGCGTAACGCGGGTGAAACATCGGCAACACGGTCGGGAAACCCGCGCCCCCTAACGTCGAGTCGAAGCACTCAACCGAGGCGTCGTCGCCACGTGCCGGCCGGGACCGCCTCGCGGTCCTGGGCGGGACGTGGCCACGGCCGCCCGGCCCCACCACAGGAGGTTGGTTTGTTCAGCTCAGCTGACGAAGTCCTCGCGTTCATCAAGAATGAGGACGTCAAGTTCGTCGACATCCGGTTCTGCGACCTGCCCGGCGTCATGCAGCACTTCAACGTGCCGGCCAAGAGTGTCGACGAGGACTTCTTCACCAACGGACAGGCCTTCGACGGCTCGTCGATCCGCGGTTTCCAGGCGATCCACGAGTCGGACATGAAGCTCATCCCGGACCCGACGACGGCCTACGTCGACCCGTTCCGCGCCGAGAAGACCCTCATCATGAACTTCTCGATCGTCGACCCGTTCACCGACGAGCCCTACAGCCGTGACCCGCGTAACGTCGCCGCCAAGGCCGAGGCCTACCTCAAGTCGACCGGGATCGCCGACACGGCCTACTTCGGTGCGGAGGCGGAGTTCTTCATCTTCGACGACGTCCGGTTCGAGACCAAGCAGAACGCGGGCTACTACTTCATCGACTCGGTCGAGGCCGCGTGGAACTCCGGTCGTGAGGAGGAAGGCGGCAACCGCGGGTACAAGACCCGCTACAAGGGTGGCTACTTCCCCGTCCCGCCGGTCGACCACTTCGCCGACACCCGCGACAAGATCTGCCTCATCCTCGACGAGGTCGGTCTCACGGTCGAGCGCAGCCACCACGAGGTGGGCACCGCCGGCCAGCAGGAGATCAACTACCAGTTCAGCACCCTGCTGGCCTCCGGCGACGACATGATGAAGTTCAAGTACGTCGTGAAGAACACCGTCTGGGGCCTGGGCAAGACCGCGACCTTCATGCCCAAGCCGCTCTTCGGGGACAACGGTTCGGGCATGCACACCCACCAGTCGCTGTGGAAGGACGGCAAGCCGCTGTTCTACGACGAGAGCGGCTACGGCGGCCTGTCCGACCTGGCCCGGTGGTACATCGGTGGCCTGCTCAAGCACGCACCGGCGTTGCTCGCCTTCACCAACCCGACGGTGAACTCCTACCACCGCCTGGTCCCGGGCTACGAGGCGCCGGTCAACCTGGTCTACTCGGCCCGTAACCGTTCGGCCTGCGTGCGTATCCCGATCGCGGGGACCTCGCCCAAGGCCAAGCGGATCGAGTTCCGGATCCCGGACCCTTCGGCCAACCCCTACCTGTCCTTCGCGGCGCAGTTGATGGCCGGGCTCGACGGGATCCGCAACCGGATCGAGCCGCCGGAGCCGGTGGACAAGGACCTCTACGAGCTGCCGCCGGAGGAGCACGCCGAGATCAAGCAGGTCCCGGGCTCGCTGCCCGAGGTGCTCGACGCCCTCGAGGCCGACCACGACTTCCTGCTCGAGGGTGGGGTCTTCACCAAGGACCTCATCGAGACGTGGATCGAGTGGAAGCGCAAGAACGAGGTCGACCCGATCCGCTTCCGTCCGCACCCGCACGAGTTCGAGATGTACTTCGACATCTGACGAAGGAGCGCGGCGAAGCAAGCTCCGAGGAAGATGTCGGTCGGATTCGGACATCTGACGAAGGAGCGCGGCGAAGCAAGCTCCGAGGAAGATGTCGGTCGGATTCGGACATCTGACGAAAGAGCGCGGCGAAGCAAGCTCCGAGGAAGATGTCGGTCGGATTCGGACATCTGACGACACATGTCACGAGTCGGCCCCTGATCTGCGGCGACGCAGGATCGGGGGCCGACCTGTGTGCTGGCACGTCTTCTGCCGGTTGGCGCATCTCATCCGCGTGTGCGGCCGCGTGGACGGGACCCCGCGCAGCCGCGGCGTCCTCGCGTCTAGGCTCGGGCCTAGACGCCACGCCCACCACTCTCCCCGAGGTGACGATGACGCGCACGCCCACCGGCGCGGTCCACGAGGTCCCCGTCGACGACCTGTTCTTCTCGACGACAGACGCCAAGGGCGTCATCACCGAGGCCAACGAGGTCTTCACCCGAAATGCCCGGTTCTCCCGCGAGCAGCTGCTCGGGTCGCCGCACAACATCATCCGTCACCCCGACATGCCCGGAGCGGTGTTCCTGGCGATGTGGACGATGCTCGCGGCCGGCGAACCCGTGTGCGCCTACGTGAAGAATCTCGCGGCCGACGGCAGCACCTACCGCGCCTTCGCCACCGTCGTCCCCATCGGGGACCGTTTCCTGTCGGTGCGCTCGCGCCCCTGCAATACCGAGGCCCGGGACCTTGTCGAGGCCCTCTACGCCGACGTCCGCGCGTTCGAGTTGGCTGCGCGCGCAGACGGAGTGAGCAGCCACGAGGCGGCCACACTGGGGGCCGAGCAGCTCGCGAACGCCTTGCGCGCCAACGGCTTCGTCTCCTATGCCGACTTCCAGCTCGACCTCGTTCCCGCGGAGGTGGCCGCCCGGGAGGAGCTCTGCTCCTCGCTGCCGGACCTCGCCGATCGGGACGACGTCGCCGGGCCGCTGCGGACGATGCTCACCTGTGCCACGGACCTGCGCGACCAGCTGGGTGCCTTCGCCGGCGACCTCGAGGAGTCGCTCGAGGTCGGCGCCGACCTCGGTCGGGACGTGCGGCGGTTGACCAGCGCGCTCACCGCGGTCGCCTCGACGATGCGCCGCGCCGACGCCGTCGAGCGGGGAGAACGCCGCACCGACGAGCACATCGTCATGAGTGCACTCACCCGCCAGGTGCGCGACGCGGTCGAGCAGGCCCGGATCGTCACCGACGAACTCGCGCCGGTCCTGCGGCATCGCGCCCAGCTGCGCCTCGCGAGCGCCGTCGCCCGACTGCAGGCCGAGGCCGTCGGCCGCTATGTCGTGGCGGTCGCCGACGGACGCGAGGATCCGCGAGCCTCCGAGCGTGCGCTCGTGAGCGTCGCCGAGGCGTTGCTCTCACTCCTGGACGCGGACCTCGCCCGCGACGCGGAGGCGACCGGCCGGTATGCCGCGCGGGTCGAGGATCTCGCGCTGTCGGTCCGCGGCGTCCTCGAACTCGTCGGATCGTGGTCGGACCTGCTCGGAGCCGGGGTGGAGCAGGGCGACGACGTGCTCCGCGACGCCTTCCGCGAACTGCGGGTCGCCCTCGACGGACTCGCGCGGCAGACCGACCGGGTGCGGGGCGGCATACACCGCTTCACCACGACCGCGGCCCTCGACCGGGATCGTCTGGCCGGCACGCTCGGCGAGGTCACCCGGTTGGCCGCCGGGGTCCAGGATCCGGCGGCGGCAGGCGTCGTGGCGTCCGGTTGACGAGCACGAGCCCGAGGGCGACGCCCGTGACCGCGACGAGGATGCGTGGCGTGAGCGACTCGTGCAGCAGCAGCGCCCCCGCGAGCAGGGCGACGACCGGCGTGAGGAGCGTGAAGGCGGACAGCCGGGTCGCGGCATACGTCCGCACGAGCCAGAACCACACGAGGTAACTGGTCGAGGAGACGACGCAGACCTGGAAGACCAGGGCCGCCCAGGTGAGCGCGCCGAACGGCCAGTGCGGCCGCTCCCCCACGGCAAACCCGGCGGCGGTGAGGCCGACCCCGCTCACGAGCAGCTGGTAGAGCAGGGTCTTGGCCGGATCCGCCGGGCCGAGCGGCGTCGCGCGGATGACGAGGGTGGTCGCGCCCCAACCCACTGCGGCGCCGACCGCGAGCAGGTCGCCGAGCCACTGCTGCGGTCCGACCGCCGAGCCCGTGAAGCCGTCGAGGAAGGCCACGGCGACTCCCCCGAAGGCGGCCACGAGGCCGACCAGGCCCAGGCCCCGCAACCGCTCTGCGGGCACGAGCCGGGCCATCCCGATCGCGACGACGAAGGGGGCGAGGTAGAGGAAGACGGTCGTGCGGCCAGCCGTGGTGAAGCGCAGGGCGCTGTAGACCGCGGCGAACTCGGCGGCGAAGAGGACACCGGCGAGCAGGCCTGGCCACCAGGTCCCGTCCCGCTCGGTGAGCGGCACCCCACGCAGGCGGGTCCAACCGAACACGAGCACGCCCGCCCCGAGGGACCGCAGACCGGCCTGGGTGAGCGCAGGGATCTCGGCCAGCGCGACCTTGGCCGCGAGCTGACCTATGCCCCAGACGAGCGTGCAGCCCAGGACGAGCGCAATCGCTCGGCTGTCCAGATGTAGCTGGCGCGCAGGCCCGTCCATCGGGCGCTCAGGCCACCGAGTCCGCCGACGACCGAGGGATCCGCCAGATGAGCCGGGTGCCCCCGCGCTCGTCGGTCGGGGATTCCACGACGAGCGCACCGGCATGCCGCACGGCTCGCTCCGTGAGGTTGGCCAAACCGCTGCGCCGGCCGGTGTCGGCCATGCCGCGCCCGTCGTCCTCGACGGTGACCTGGACCGATCCGTCGGCCACGGCCACCTCGACGTCGACAGTGCGCGCCTGGGCATGCCGGGCGACATTGGACAAGGCCTCGCGGACGACCGCGAGCAGGTCGAGTCGGATCACCTCGTTGCCGACCTCGTCCGGCGAACCGAGGACGTGCAGGACGGGCGCGAACCCCAACGGTTGCTCGAAGCCCGCCACGAGTTCGGTGAGTTCCTCGGTGAGCGAGTCGACCTCGGCCTGGTGAAGGGCGAAGATCATCCGGCGGATGTCCTTGATCGCGAGGTCGAGCTCATCGACCGCCTCGATGAGGTGGCCCTGGACGAACGGGTGGGAGGCCAGACGGGCGGCCGACTGCAGCCCCAGTCCGGTGGCGAACAGCCGTTGGATGACGACGTCGTGCATGTCCCGGGCGATCCGCTCACGCTCCTCGAGCACGCCCATTCGCGCGCGATCCTCCTGCGCGCTCGCCGCCGTGAGCGTGACCGCCGCCTGGTCGGCGTATTGCTTGAGCGGACCGGAGACGTCGTAGGGCACGTGGGCCGCCTCGTCGTCCCACGCGACGACGAGCAGGCCGATGCTGCCCGAGCCGACGGTCATCGGGACGAGGGCGGTCTGGCCGTGGTCGGGCAGCCCACCCGCGGCGCGCAGGGCAGCCGTGGCCGACTCGGCGGCCGACTCCCCCTTCCGCGACTGCAGCAGCAGGGGCTCGCCGGACTCGAAGACCGTCATCCAGTGCGGCTCCGAGAGCGGGGTGCCGACGATCGACCCGGCGTGGGCGTCGAGCCCCCAGGCGGCCTCGACGACCAGCTCGCCGTCGACGAGCAGGGCGATCGCCGCGAGCTGGGCCTCGGCGGCGTGCAGCGCGCCCTCGGCGAGCATGGCGAGGGCCTCGCGCGGGTCGAGCCCGGACATGAGGGCCCGGCCCATCTCGCCCAAGGCCGCCGACCACTGCTGCTGACGACGGGCAGCCTCGAACATGAGCGCGTTGTCGATCGCCATCCCGGCAGCCGCGGCAAGGGCGACGATGAGGACCTCGTCGTCCTCGCTGAACTCCAACCCGCCGACCTTGTCGGTGAGGTAGAGGTTGCCGAAGACCTCGCCGCGCACCCGGATGGGTGTGCCGAGGAAGCTGGTCATCGCGGGATGGTTCGGCGGCATCCCGGTCGCCGCCGGGTGGTCGGCGAGGTTGGCCAGTCGCAGCGGTCGGGGGTCGGTGATGAGCAGGCCGAGGATGCCGGCACCGATCGGCGAATGACCGACGTCCCGGACCTGCTCGGGGGCCAGGCCGTCGGTGACGAACTCCATGAGGCCCTGGTGGTCCGGTCGCAGCACGCCCAGCGCTCCGTAGTGGGCGCCGACCATCGCACAGGCGCTGCGGACGATGCGGGTGAGCACCTCGTGCAGGTCCAGGTCACTGCTCACGTCGAGCACGGCGCCGAGCAACATCGTCGCCGACTCGCTCGAACGAGGCATGCGCAGCCCCGAGACGTTCACGTGCACGGGCTTGATCGTAGTTGTCCGGACGCCGCCCTGTCCTGCCCCGGGCGGCGGCACGTGCGGTGGAGCGTCAGGCGGCGTGGAAGGGGACCGTGACGACGGGGCAGCAGGCGTGCGCGAGGCAGGTGCGGGCGAGGTCGCTCTCGTCGTCCTCCCCGACGACGATCGCCGAGGCCGAGCGGGTGAGCTCGAGCAGGGTCGCGGTCGGGTCGCCGGTGACGACCTCGAACCGGCACGGTATGCCGCGTGATCCGCTCAGTGCGCGGACCGCGGCGCGGAAGGTCGCCTGGTCGGAGTCGGCCCGCTCCTTCGCGGACAGTCCCTCTTCCATCACTTGGACGAAGCGCAGGCGTGCCCCCCGGCGACGCGCCTCGGCGACCGCAGCGCGGGCCACCCCTTCGGCGTGTCCGTCGTTGAGCAGGCCGGCCACGACGTCACCGGAGGGCCCCGCCAAGAAGGGGACCCCCGCAACCGGTCGTACGGTGCTCACGCGGCCATCGTCGGTCGGCTTCGGTGCCCCCCGTCAGGGCCGAAGGTCCCACGGTGACCGAGCCGTGACCGCGAGCACCCGTTCATCGGACGGACACCCGGCATTCACCAGGGCGCATCCCGTCCGCGCGCTCAGCTCCGGCGGCCGCCGCGACCCCGGGTCGGGTGCGTCGCGGCATAGACCGCGGCCTGCGTGCGACTGTCCATGCCGAGTTTGTCGAGGATCGAGGTGACGTAGTTCTTCACCGTCTTCTCGGCGAGGAACATGTCCTCGGCGATCTGCCGGTTGGTCATCCCCTCGGCGATGTGCTCGAGGATCCGTCGCTCCTGCGGGGTGAGCGAGCGCAGCCGCGGGTCGACGGCCGTCTCGGACAGGCTCGAGCGCACCCGGGCGACGACCTCGGCGGAGATGAGCTGCTCACCGGCGGCCACCCGCCGGATCGCATTGACCAGATCGTTGCCCTTGATGTCCTTGAGGACATATCCCGCCGCACCCGCGATCACCGCGGCACGCAGGGCCTGCTCGTCGTCGTAGGAGGTGAGGATGAGCGAACGCAGTGTCGGGTCGATCGAGCGGATGTTGCGACACACGTCGATACCCGAGCCGTCGGGCAGCCTCGCGTCGAGCACACAGACATCCGGTCGCAGGGCTGGGATGCGCCGCTCGGCCTCCTGCGCGGAACCGGACTCGCCGACCACCTCGATGTCCCCGGACAGTTCGAGCAGTTCACGCAGGCCACGGCGGACGATCTCGTGGTCGTCTAGGAGGAAGACGGTGACGGTCACGCGCCAAGGGAACCACAAACGAGGCCCCTCGTGCGGCCCGCGATCACGCTTCGTAGAAGAGCCGCTCGACGACCGCGCGCGCCCGCCGGGCCTGACGGAGGTAGGCCTCGGCGAGGCCGGACCCCGTGCCGGGCTCCCGGCCGACGATCCGCCCGACCCCGTCGGCATCGCGCACGTCCGGCGGCACCGCGTCGCCCGGCCGACCTCGCCACAGCATGTTCGCGTTGCGCAGCGCCGTCGCGAACCGGTATGCCGTGCGCAGCGTCTCGTGGTCCTCGTCGCCGACCAGCCCGGCCGCGTGGGCGGCGTCGAGGGCCTCCACCGTCCCGGTCGCCCGCAGACCCGGCACCGTGGCGGCGTGCCGGAGCTGGAGCAACTGGACGGTCCATTCGACGTCGGTGAGCCCACCCCGGCCGAGCTTGAGATGGGTCCGGGGGTCGGCACCCCGGGGCAACCGCTCGGCCTCGACCCGGGCCTTGAGCTTGCGGATCTCCCGGGCGTCGGAGGGGTCCAGGCCCGCCGCGGGATGGCGCAGCGGGTCGACGAGGGCGAGGAAGTCGGCGGCGAGGTCGGGGTCGCCGGCGACCGGTCGGGCCCGCAGGAGCGCCTGGAACTCCCAGGTGAGCGCCCAGCGCTCGTAGTAGGCGGCATACGAGCCGAGGCTGCGCGAGAGCGGGCCGTTCTTGCCCTCCGGGCGCAGGTCGGCGTCCAGCAGCAGCGGGTCGGGAGCGGTGGCGGCCATCAGGCGGACCAACTCCTGGACGACGGCGACGCCTTGTCGCTGGGCGACGTCGTCGGGCACGTCTTCGTGCGGTCGGTGCACGACGAGAACGTCGGCGTCGGAGGAGTAGCTCAGCTCGCGCCCGCCGAGGCTGCCCATCCCCACGACGAGCACGTCGATCCGCAGCCCGTCCGCGGTGCGCCGGCCGACGATGCCACAGGCCACCTCGAGGGCCGCCTCGATGGTGGCCGCGGCGAGATCGGCGAGCGCGACCCCGACCTGGGTGGGGGCGATCGTGCCGGTGAGGTCGGCCAGGACGATCCGGAGCATCTCGTGCCGTCGGAGCGCCCCGACCGCGGCCATCGCCTGCTCCGGGGTGCCCTTGCGCCGGGCTGCGCTGCGCAGGACGAGGGCCAGGGCCTCCTGGCTGCGCACCCGCAATCCGTCGGGGTCCCCGAGGATCGACACCGACTCGGGCGAGCGCACGAGCAGGTCCGCGGCATACCGGCTGCGGGCGAGGACGTGGGCGAGCCGTTCGGCGGCGCTGCCCTCGTCGCGGAGCATCTTGAGGTACCACGGGACGGCCCCGAGTTCGTCGCTCACCCGGCGGAAGGCGAGCAGGCCGGCGTCGGGGTCGGCCTCGTCGGCGAACCAGCCGAGCATGACCGGCAGCAGCGTGCGCTGGATCGCGGCCCGCCGCGAGACCCCGGTCGTGAGTGCCTGCAGGTGGCGCATCGCGCCCGCCGGATCGCGGAAGCCCAGGGCGGCCAGCCGCTCGTGGGCCTGCGCCTCCGAGAGGGTGATGTCGTCGCTGGAGAGGCGGGCAGCCGCCGAGAGCAGTGGCCGGTAGAAGAGCCGTTCGTGGATGCGCCGGACCTCGCGGGCGTGACTCTGCCAGAGGTCGACGACCGCGCTCGCCGGCTCCTTGCGCAGGCCGAGGGCACGGCCCAGGACGCGCAGCTCGTCGGCGGACGTGGGCATGAGGTGGGTGCGGCGCAGTCGGTAGAGCTGGATCCGGTGCTCGAGGGTCCGCAGCAGACGGTATGCCGCGTCGAGGGTTGCCGCATCGTCACGCCCGACGTAGCCGCCGCTCGCCAGCGCCTGCAGCGCCTCGAGGGTGGTGGCCGAGCGCAGGGACTCGTCATGGCGGCCGTGGACGAGTTGGAGGAGCTGGACGGAGAATTCGACGTCGCGCAGGCCGCCCGGCCCCAGCTTGAGCTGACGCGCCGCCTCGGCCTTGGGAACGTGCGCCTCGACCCGACGGCGCATCGCCTGGACGTCCTCGACGAAGTTGTCCCGGCCGGCGGCGCCCCAGATGAGTGGGCGCAGCGCCTCCTTGTAGGCCAGACCCACCTCCCGGTCCCCCGCCGACACCCAGGCCTTGAGCAGCGCCTGGAACTCCCAGGTCTTGGCCCACCGCTCGTAGTAGGCCTTGTGGCTCGCGACGGTCCGCACGAGCGGTCCCGCCTTGCCCTCGGGCCGCAGCGCGGCGTCGACCGGCCAGAGGGTGCCCTCCCCGGTCTGCGCGGAGCACGCCTTCATCGTCGCGGTCGCGAGGGCCGCACCGATCTTGAGGGCCCGCTCCTCCTCGACCCCCTCGGCCGGCTCGGCCACGAAGATCACGTCGACGTCGGAGACGTAGTTGAGCTCCCCGCCGCCGGTCTTGCCCATGCCGATGACCGCGAGCCGACAGTCCTCGTGCCCGGGGCCGAATTCCTCCCGGGCGATCGCGAGCCCCGCCTCGAGGGCGGCCTCGGCGAGCTGGGCGAGCGATTCGGCCGCCGAGGGCTGGTGGGCGACCGGGTCGGGTGAGGCGAGGTCGAGGGCGGCGATCCGGACCAGTTCGCGGCGATAGGCCACCCGTAGGGCGTCGTATGCCGTGTGGTCACCCCGCGCCTGCGGGGAGACCGCCCGGACGAGGGCTTCGCGCAACCGGTCCCCGGTCACGTGCACCGCGTCGGCGGCGACCGGCCAGTGCTCGGGATGGGCCACGAGGTGGTCGACGAGGGCCCGCGAACCACCGAGGGTGACCAGCAGCCGGTGCCGCCGAGGTGTGTCGGTCGCCAGCAGGTCCGCGAGCGCCCGCTCGTCCCAGGCCGGGCCGCGCGCGGAGTCCGCGGTGACCGGCATACCGAGTCCGTGGACCACCTCGGCGAGCCGCACGAGACCGAGTGCGGCGAGGTCGGGGTCGGCGGCCGCGGCGAGCCCTTCGGACAACGAGACCCGGGTGGCCCGGGTCGCGGCCAGGCGCGCCTCGTCGGAGAGGCCGCCGGATCCGGGAGGGTCCGCCTGCTCGGGGGCGAACAGGCGAACGACGAGGGGGTCGCGCAGGAGAGTGACGGCCCGGTCGGGTTCGGCGAAGCCGAGCCGGGCGAGCGACGCCACCGCGCTGGGAGACCGGTCGACCACGGGATCAGTCTGCCGGGTATGCCGCGCCACCCGCGCACGCGTCCGTCCGTGGGCAGCACACGGACGCCGTCGTCACAACCGGGTCAGATAGCGGTCGAGCTCGAATTGCGTGATCTGGTGACGGTATTCGCGCCACTCAGCACGCTTGTTGCGCAAGAAGAAGTCGAACACGTGCTCGCCGAGGGTCTCGGCGACGAGCTCACTGCGCTCCATGACCTCCAGAGCCCGGCCGAGCGAGGAAGGCAGCGGTTCGATCCCCATCGCCCGGCGCTCGGCGTCGGTGAGCTGCCAGACGTCGTCCTCCGCCTCGGGCGGCAGTTCGTAGCCCTCCTCGATCCCTTTGAGTCCGGCGGCGAGCAGGACGGCGAAGGCGAGGTAGGGA
>JAKPEG010000216.1 GCA_029552065.1 Actinomycetes bacterium | reverse complement strand
TAGAGAGCCGAACCGTCGTGGTGTGGACGGACCCAGTCGAGCGCCGGCTGCGCCGTCACTTCACCGACCCGGCGGTGAGACCGCCGACGAGCTGCTTCTGGAAGGCGAGGTAGAGCAGCACGATCGGCGCCGAGGCGAGCACCGCACCGAAGCAGAAGGCCCCGAAGTACTTGTTCCGGTCAGCGGTGAGCAGGGCGTTGAGGCCGACACCGAGGGTCTGTGCGTCGACGTCGCGCAGGAAGACGCTCGCGAGGAGGAATTCGTTGAACAGGCCGATGAACTGGATCATCCCGACGGTGACGAGGATCGGGGTGATGAGCGGCAGGGTGATCCGGAAGAAGATCCGCGCATGGCTGGCACCGTCGACCTTGGCGGCCTCGTCAAGCTCCTTGGGCACGGTGTCGAAGTAGCCCTTGAGCAGCCACACGTTGCCCCCCATCGCCCCACCGAGGTAGGCGAGGATGAGGCCCGCAGCCGTGTTGAAGCCGATCTGTGGGATGACTTCGCCGAGTTCGCCGAACATCCGCAGGAGAGCGACGAAGGTGAGCAGCGACGGGAACATCTGGATGAGCAACAGGGTCATCAATCCGGGTCGGCGTCCCTTGAACCGCAACCGCGAGAAGGCGTATGCCGCACAGACGCCGATGAAGACGGCGAACAACGAGCCGAAGCCGGCGATCACCAGGGTGTTCTGGTACCAGCGCCAGAACGGGCGGGCGTCGGTGAGGTCGCTGTAGTTGCTCAGCGAGATCCCGTCAGGGAGCCACTGCGTCGTGTTGAGGTTGCCCGCGGGGTTGAGGGCGGCCGCGACGATGAACCAGATGGGAAAGAGCGCGAAGACGAGGGCGACCGCGATGGCGAGGTAGCGCACCCATGCGTGGGGATCGCGCCCCGTGGACTTGGGCGGCCGTGTGGGAGCGGCCGTGCTCGTGGCCGTCGTCGGGCGGGCGGAAGCGGCGTCGGCGGTCATGTCAGTTCACGTCCTCAAGAGAAGCGGTGCGCCGGAAGCCCTGCAGTGAGATGAGGGCGACGATGACGAAGATGAACATCGAAATGGCCGCGGCGAAACCGTAGTTCGGGGTCACGCCGCCGATGGCGAGCCGGAAGGCATAGGTGATGAGCAGGTCGGTCGACCCCACTTGGGTCTGGTTACCCTCGAACGGCCCACCGTTGGTCAGCAGGTAGATGAGCGCGAAGTTGTTGAAGTTGAAGGCGTAGGACGCGACGAGCAACGGGCCGACGGCGACGAGGACGAGCGGCATGATGATCGAGCGCACCGTGCGCAGCCCGGTCGCCCCGTCGATCTTGGCCGCCTCCTTCACGTCCGACGGGATGGCTTGGAGGGCTCCGGTGCAGATGAGGAACATATAGGGGAAGCCCAGCCACAGGTTGGTGATGAGGATGGCGACCTTGGCCCAGGTCGGGTCTCCCAGCCAGTCGATGGACAGGTGGAAGGTCTTGTTGATGAGCCCGAACTGCGGGTCCTGGTTGAACATCTGCCGCCACACGAGCGCGGTGACGAAGCCCGGCAATGCATAGGGGAGGATGAGCAGCGAGCGCCACACCCCCTTGGCCTTGACCCGGTCGTCGTTGAAGAGCAGGGCAAAGGCCATCCCCAACAGGAAGGTCGTGAGGACCGAGATCGCGGGGAAGATGAGGTTCCACACGAGGATCTTGAGGAAGCCGTTGCGGAGGGTCTCGTTCGTGAGTGCGTCGGTGTAGTTGCGCAGCCCGACGTTCTCGGTCCAGCCCGTCGCGAGTGTGCCGCTGCCGTCCTCGGCCACCCATTGGGCGTTCTTGGGCAGGTAGACCTTGCCGGTCGCGGTGTCGGTGATCCGGTCGGCGGCCGCGTCGTAGGTGAGCGACGCCTTGCCGATGAATGCCTCGGACAGGCCTGAGGTCTTGATCCCCCCGCCGGCGACCGGGATGGCGAGGGCGGCGAGGTCCTTGGAGCGGGCGTTGACTTCACGGCCGTTGAGGATCGTCCAGCCTGCTGCCGCGGTGATCTTGCCCGCCTCGTTTTTCGTCACCCCGTCGGTGAGCGGGCTGAGGCCGTTGTCGTCGCCCAGCCAGGTCGCCCCGTCCTTGTCGGTGAGCAGCAGGACGAGTTGCCCGGTGGCGACGTCGGCGCCGCTCTTCACCGCGACCGACATCGTGTAGCGAGGCGCGTCGGGCACTTCCTGGACGGACTGCGCGATGAGGTACTTCGTCGCGTCCTCCTTGGACTGGTTGTGCCCGTCGCCGTAGTTGGTGAGCGAGGTCATGAGCGTGAAGACGATCGGCCACACCTGAAGGGCGAGCAGGAAGACCAGGCCCGGGAAGAGGTACTTCATCGGCACGGCGCGCCGGGTCGCGTAGATCGCGAGGGTGAACAGGGCCAGCAGGCCCAGGAGGATGACGATCGGCACGTTGCCGGCGGCGGCGAACTTGCCTGCGGCCCAGAGGATCAGGGCCAGGGTGGCGACGATCGCCACCCACTTGAGCACAAGCCAGGGACTGCGGTTCACGGCATACTCCCGGGGCGCGACGGGACGGGGGTCGTGCGGGCAGGGCAAGTGGCGGGTGCGCGGCATACCGTCGCGTGCGAGCAGTCGGTATGCCGCGCACCCGGGCGCGGCGGGCTAGGTCAGCCGGCCTTCTTGATGTTCGCCTCGATCTCGGTCTGCGCGGCCTTGAGGCGCACGGCCGCCGTCTCCTTGTTGGCGATGATGTCGGCGGTCGCCTGGCCCAGCGGGCCCCAGACCGAGTTCATCGCGGGGATGTTGGGCATGGGCAGCGCGCCCTTGCCGGCCTCGGCCCAGGCCTTGATGTCCGGGTCGCTCGCCGCCACCTGCGTGTAGGCGTCGATGAGGGCCGGCGGCCGCTTACCGATGTTGTACATGTCGATCTGCAGGTCCTTCTGCATGACGTACTTCGTCACGAACTCCTGCGCGAAGGCGTCGTTCTTGGCCTTGGCCGACACGTAGAACATCTGGACGCCGAGGAACGGGCTCATCTGCTTGCCGGCGATGGTCGGCAGCGGCGAGATCGCATACTTGATGCCGGCCTTCTTGGCCTTGTCGATGGCCCACGGGCCGGTCATCGCATAGGGCGCCTTGCCCGCGTCGAAGACCTGGTCGACGATGCTGCCGTCGATGTTGGTCGACAGGATGCCCTGCTTGCCGAGGTTGTAGAGCTGGTCGCCGCCCTGGATCGAACCGGCGCTGCCGACGATGACCTGCGCGGGGTCGTAGTCGCCGTTGGGCTTCTGGGCGAAGATGCCTCCGCCGAATGCCTTGAGGAACGGGTAGGCGTGGTAGGCGTCGCCGGTCTTGCCCACGGTGAGCAGCACAGCGTTGGTCGCCTTGCCGTCCTTGACGAGCTGGGTGCCCTTGGTGACCATCTCCTCGAAGGTCGCCGGGGCGTCGGGGGCCAGTGCGGTGTTGCGCACGATGCCGATGTTCTCGAAGGCATAGGCGACACCGTAGATCTGGCCGTTGAACTTCGTCGCTGCGAGCACCTCGGCCGGGAACTTCGCCTGGTCGGCGGCCGCGAGGTTGACCGGCTTGACGGCCTGGTTCTGCACGAGCTCGCCGAGCCAGTCGTGGGCGCCGACGATGACGTCCGGGCCCTTGCCCGCGTTCGTGGCGTCCTTGAAGTCCTTGCGCACGTCGGTCGAAACCTGAACGGCGACCTTGATGCCCTGGGCCTGCCCGAACTGGGTGGCGTACTTGTCGATGATCGGCTTGCGGTCCTGGTCGCACCAGATGACCAGGTCGACCGCGGCGTCACGGACGGGGGCACCCGTCGTGCTCGCGGCTGCTGCGGACGTCGTCTTGGCGGCAGTCGACGCCCCCGTGCTCGAACTCGCGGTCGTCGAACCGCTGCCACAGGCCGAGAGGGCCAGCGCCGTCACCCCGAGCAGGGCGACCGCACCATAGGCACGTGTCTGCATGGATTCTCCTTCGAAGCCGGACGACCCGGCGGCCGCCCTACACGTGCTCGAAGCTAGCAGGGGTTGTGCAAGAAATTCCACAGTCGCGTGCAAGATTCTTCATGCCGTGTCCTGATCGAGACCTCGACCACCGCCTCCCACCGCTGCCGCGGGTGGCCACGGTGGCCCGCTCCGGCGCCGGTCGCGCGGGCCGCACGCGCGTGGCGGGACTGGCGTCCCCGCACGGCATACGTCATGATGGGCGGCGGCCGGGTCGCACGACCCGAGCCGTTCACCCTTTACGACGGATCGTCCGGCACGTTCCTGCCGGTGAAGGAGACAGATCGATATGGCGACCGTGCGCTTCAAGGACGCGACCCGGCACTACCCGGGCAACCCGAAGCCGACCATCGACAAGCTCAACATCGAGATCGCGGACGGGGAGTTCCTCGTCTTCGTCGGTCCCTCCGGTTGTGGCAAGTCCACCTCGCTGCGGATGCTCGCCGGCCTCGAAGAGGTCAACGGCGGCCAGATCTTCATCGGTGACCGCGACGTCACCCACCTGTCCCCCAAGGACCGCGACGTCGCCATGGTCTTCCAGAACTACGCGCTCTACCCGCACATGTCGGTCGCCGACAACATGGGCTTCGCACTCAAGATCGCCGGGGTCGCCAAGGACGAGATCGCCAAGCGCGTCCTGGAGGCGGCCAAGATCCTCGACCTCGAGCCCTACCTCGAGCGCAAGCCCAAGGCCCTCTCCGGTGGCCAGCGCCAGCGCGTCGCCATGGGCCGGGCCATCGTCCGCTCCCCGCAGGTCTTCCTCATGGACGAGCCGCTGTCCAACCTCGACGCCAAGCTGCGCGTGCAGACCCGCACCCAGATCGCCTCGCTCCAGCGGCGCCTGGGCGTCACCACGGTCTACGTCACCCACGACCAGACCGAGGCCATGACGATGGGCGACCGGGTCGCGGTCCTCAAGGACGGCTACCTCCAGCAGTGCGACGCCCCGCGCTACATGTACGACCACCCCAACAACGTCTTCGTCGCCGGCTTCATCGGCTCGCCCGCGATGAACCTGCTCGACGTGCCTGTGGTCGAGGGCGGCGTGAAGCTCGGCGCCTACACCGTGCCGATCGAGCGCGAGGTCCTCGCCAAGGCCGGCAAGCACGCCACCCTCGGCATCCGCCCCGAGGACCTCGACCTCAGCACGACCGGCGAGGGCCTCGCGGTCACCGTCGAAGTCGTCGAGGAGCTCGGCGCCGACGCCTACGTCTACGGCACGCCCGGCGACGTCCAGCAGATCGACACCGACGGCGAGGGCGGCACCAAGCCCTTCCTCGCCCGGGTCGACGGTCGCCGTCCCCCCACCCGCGGGCAGACCGTGCACCTGGTGCCCAAGCCCGGTCACGTCCACCTGTTCGACGCCGAGTCCGGGGTCCGCATCAACTGACGTCCGGTATGCCGTGGCCGCGCCCCCCGCGTGGGGCGCGGCCACGGCGACCGCGTCCGTGACCTGCTCATGGCCCTCGAGATCACCTCGGCCCGCCCCGACCCGGCGCTCTTCGACCTGCCATGGTCGATCCCGCTCGCGGACTGGCCGGCCGAACACCTCGCCGCGCTCCCCCGGGGCATCTCCCGGCACGTCGTGCGCTTCGCCCGGCTCTCCGGCCGGGTCATCGCCATCAAGGAGATCGAGGCGAGCCTGGCCGCCCGCGAATATCGGATGCTGCGCGCGCTCGGCCGGCTGCACCTGCCCTGCGTCGAACCCGTGGGGGTCGTCACCGGCCGGGTCTCGGCCACCGGCGAGCCGCTCGACGCCTGCCTGGTGACCCGCCAGTTGCAGTTCTCGCTGCCCTACCGGGCGCTCTACTCGCAATCCCTGCGCCCCGATACGGCGGCCCGACTCATCGACGCCCTCGCCGTCCTGCTCGTCAAGCTCCACCTCGACGGCTTCTGGTGGGGTGACGTCTCCCTGTCCAACACCCTCTTCCGGCGCGATGCCGGCGCGTTCGCGGCATACCTGGTCGACGCGGAGACCGGGGAGCTGCACGAGCGGCTCTCCGACGGGCAGCGCGACCACGACCTGGAGATCGCCCGGGTCAACATCGCCGGCGAGCTCATGGACCTCGAGGCGGGCGGCTTCCTCGAATCGCACACCGACCCGGTGGACACCGCCACCGAGATCGTCCGGCGCTATCACTCGCTCTGGGGCGAGCTCACCGCGATCGAGCGCTTCGGCCTCGGCGATCGGTGGCGGGTCGACGAGCGGATCCGCCGGCTCAACGCCCTCGGCTTCGACGTCGACGAACTCGCGATGTCGACCGACTTCGACGGCACCACCCTGCAGATCCAGCCCAAGGTCGTCGACTCGGGCCACCACTCGCGACGCCTGCTGCGCCTCACCGGCCTCGATGTCGAGGAGAACCAGGCACGGCGGCTGCTCAACGACCTCGACTCTTTCCGCGCGGCCACCGACCGGCTCGGCGAGGACGAGTCGCTCGTCGCCCACGACTGGCTGGTCAACGTCTACGAGCCGACGGTGCGGGCCATCCCCCGCGAGCTCACCGGCAAGCTCGAGGCCGCCGAGGTCTTCCACGAGGTGCTCGAACACCGGTGGTACCTGTCCGAACGGGCCAACCACGACACGCCGCTCGCCGCGGCGATCGAGGACTACGTGCGCGTGATCCTGCCGGCGAAGCCCGACGAGCGGGCCGTGCTCGGGGTGGACACCGTCGCCATGCCCGTGCTCGCCGACCTCGAGGGTGTCGAGGGGCCCGAGTGACCCGAGTGGCCGGGTGGCCGGGTGACCGAGAGTTCCCCACGGCCTGCGGCGCGGGCCGATCTCGGGCTGCTCACTAGACTTGCTGCCGAACCGCTCCAGCGGACACACGCCGCACAAGGGGGACACGACACCGATGACCGGACAGCCGCCCGAGCCCGCCGACCAGCAGCCGCCGAGCCCGTGGGGGCCGGCCGCCTCGTCCCCGCCGTATGCCGCGGCGCCGCCGCCGCAGGCCGACGCGCAGGGCCCGTGGGCGCCCGCGGGAGGTGCCCCATCGGCATACCCCCCACCGGCATACCCCCCGTCGGCGTATCCCCCGGCGGCATACCCTCCGTCGGCGTATCCTGCGGCGCCGGGCATGCCGGCAGCTGGCTCGCCGTGGATGGCGCCGCCGGCCGGCCCCTATGCCGGGGCGGCCTATCCTCCGCTGGCCTCCTGGGGCCAGCGGGTGCTCGCCTATCTCCTCGACGTCGTCTTCCAGCTCCCGGCGGTCCTGCTCTACTTCGCCGGTTTCGTCATCCTCGTGGTCAACTCGCCGACCACCACCAGCTCCGGGCGGATCCTCAACGCGGGCAACCCGGCTGGGATGTGGCTGGGTGGCGGACTGGCGATCCTCGGCGTGGTCGGCATGCTCGTGCTCGGCCTCTACAACCACGTCTTCCGCCAGGGCCGGACCGGCCAGACGTGGGGCAAGAGCCGGATCGGCCTGCGGCTGCAGGCCCAGGACACCGGGGCGATCATCGGGGCGGGCAACACCTTCCTGCGCCAGCTCCTGCACGTGCTCGACGGCGTCGCCTACGTCGGCTACCTCTGGCCGTTGTGGGATCCGATGCGCCAGACCTTCGCCGACAAGATCATGCGCACGGTCGTCGTGCAGGTGCACTGACCGGGCGACCATGCACCTGCGCGACCGCGAGACCTGGCTGTTCGCCGGCGACTCGATCACCCAAGGGGTCGAGCACACCCACGGTGAGCGGTGTTGGGTCGAGTTGTTCGCCGAGTACGTGCGCCGGACCTGCGACCGGCCCCTCGACATCGTCGTCAACACCGGCGTCTCCGGCTGGACGACCCGGGGCGTGCTCGGCGAGTTCGACCACCTCGTCGGGCGTTGGGCTCCGACCGTCGTGAGCATCTCGCTCGGCACCAACGACGCCTCGCTCGACCCGGCCAAGCACGTCCCGCTCGACGAATTCCGTTCGCAGCTGAGCGAACTGGTCACTCGCTCGGCCGGTCTCGGTGCCCGGGTCGTCGTCCAGACCCCCGCGCTCGTCTCGCCGTCCGCGCTTCAGATGCGACCCGACGTCGCGGCATACTCCGCGGTATGCCGGGTGGTCGCCGAGGCGACCGGGGCGCTGCTCGTCGACCACGAGGCCCACTGGCGGGCAGCCTTCGCGGACGTGGACCCGGTCGCCTGGCTCGACGACCCGATCCACCCCAATCCCGAAGGGCACCGACAGATGGCGCGGCTGCTCATCGAGCGCCTCGGGCTCGGCACACCGCCCGGGTGAGACCAGATCGACGGTGGCTCACTGACCGGCGGGCGCGGGCCCGCGCCCGCCGGGCGGGCCGCCGCCGCCGGACGGACCCGGTGCGGTCGTGGGGTCGATCGGCACCGTAAGCGCGACCGTGAAGCCCGCTTCCGCAGACCCGGTGACCGTGGCGAGCTGATGCACCCCGCCGTCGTCGCCGAAGACGTTGTCGCTGGTGAGCGTGAGCCGGGACAGGTTGGTCACCGACTTCTCGTAGCCGGTGGTCGCATAGACCGCGTCGCAGACGTTCTTGGGGAGGGCGACCTGCGAGGTGGCGATGGCCTTGGTCGAGTCGGAGATCGAGTCGACACCGGGGTAGACCTCGAAGTGGATGTGCGGCCACCGCCCCGAATAGCAGCCGGGGAAGGTGCTGGTGAAGGAGACCTGTCCGTCGGCGTCGGAGACCTGGACGCCACGTAGCCAGTTCTGGTCCGTGGCTCCTGCGGAGTAGATCGAGTAGTCCCCGCCCCGGTTGCAGTGCCAGACGTAGACGGCCTTCCCCTGATAGGGCGAGCCGCCGGTGGAGATGTCGAGCAGGGTCAAGACGATGGTCATACCGACGCCCTCAGCGGTGCCGCTGGCCCCGCCGAAGCTGGAGCGGATGTCCTTGCGGACGATGCCGCTCGCCTCCAGGACGTCTGGGCCGTTCGAGCCGTCGCCCGGGAACGGCCCGGCAGTCTCCTCGGGGATCTCGGTGAGACCCGAGCCGGAGGACGATGACGCTCCGCGCGCCGACGTGCCGCCGCTCGATCCGGCCGTGTTGCCGGCGCAGGCGGCGAGAGCGGCCCCCACGGCGCCGATGCCGGCGGTCCCGAGTAGCCGCCGCCGACTGAGCAGGTTCTGCACGTCGAAGTGCAATCCCTGGTCGACGAGTTCCTCGAGCGGTCGGGGCAAGGCGCGCCCCTGGTAGCTGCGCCCCGCCGGTGGCGTGGCGTTGTCGACGACGCGGTCCATGGCAGCCCCTTTCTGGCCTGACATCCGACGATCCTGGCCCAGCCGGATGTGAGTCGGCTGTGGGACGACTGTGCAGGGCCGACGCGGGGGCCGTCGAGAGGTGACCCTCAGCGGGGGCGATCCTTGAAGCGCACCCGTGCGGGCGCCGGTTCGATGAGGATCTGCCCGAAGAGGACGACGCCGAAAAGGGCGAAGGTGAGCACGTGCACCACCGTGCACCACAGGCAGATCGCCCCGATCTTGAAAAGCTCGGCCCAGACGAGGTAGAGCACCATGACCAGCCCGACACTCACCCAAGCCAGTCGCACCCGATCCCAACCCAGGCCTTCGCGACGCAGGAGCACCGGCCGGCACAGCCAGGCGAGCACCGCGAAGAAGGCCATGCCGAGCGGGGCCACCGGCACGCCGAAGAACTTCGACCACTCGCTCTCGGTCACCTTGGCGCAGTTGACGGTGTCGCCCTCGGGGCAGGCAAGGGTGGCGCCGGCGGTAAACGCCTCCCACGTGAGGTAGGCCGAGACGAGGAAGCCGATCGCGCAGAGGACGAGAGCGACCCGTGGGAACCAGCCGGGCACGCGGCGTTCGCGGGTCCGGGCGGGGCGCTGCCCGGCCACCTTGGCGCCTCCCGCCGGCCCGCGCGCGCTCACTGGAGCTTCGCGGCCGCAGCCACGACCCCGGCCGACGTGCAGACGTTGGCGGGCTGACCGCCGGTGGCCTTGCAGATCTGAGCGGTGAGCACGTTGGCCGTGCCGAGAACGCCCTGTCCGGTCGGCGTGCTCGGGTCAGCCAGGGCAGTGACGACCTGCGCGTGGCTCATCGCGAGAATGGGCGTGGCATCCCACGATGCCCCCTCCTGGATGGAGGTCCCCGCGATGTCGAGCCAGGGGATGGCCCCCTTGGTCTGGGTGTAAGGCGGCGCGTTGTAGGTCGAGAAGAGGGTCTGGTCCTCGCTGGACAGCGTCTCCAGCGGCTTCCAGTTCCCGTTGGACTTCTCGTTCGTCGCCGTCTCGTATGCCGTGAACGACAGGTACTGGCTCGTGTAGGTCGAGCCGTGGAAGGTGATCGTCGGCGTGTTGGGATTGGGTTCCGGAGCCGGAGCGGAATAGGTCGTGCTCAGGTTGTTGAAGGTCCCGAAACGGGACAGCGCGACGACCAGCGGCCAGCGCTGGCTCGCGCAGTAGGGGCAGAACTCCGCGCCGACGTAGAGGACCCGGGGCTTGCCGTCCTTGGTGAGCGCAGGCGCGTCGATGGTGCGCGGAGGGTTGCTCGAGCTGCCCGCGCCCACCGTGTCCAGCGCGGAGGCCGGCACGTTGGTGAGTTTGGCGAAGCTGGCCTGGTCGAGCGCCGATCCCGCCTTGCCCGCGACGTCCTTGTTCGCTCCCTGCAGGGCCGCGAAGACCAGGCCCACGACGACGAGGACGACGACACCGACGGTTCCTCCGGCGATGAGGAGCTTGCGGCGCTGCTCCGCCTTGGCCTGTTCGGCGCGCACCTGCGCGAGCCGGGCGTTCTGCACCCGCGAACTCTTGCCCACGACCACTCCGATCATCCGACGACCACGAGCCGTGGTCGTGTCCATGTTAACCGGGGGGCCGGATTCCGCCGATCGGCACGGCCGCACGCTGCCGGGCGATCTCATAGAGCGCGACGCTCGCGGCCACCCCGGCGTTGAGGGATTCGACCGGTCCTGCCATGGGGATGGACACGACGCGGTCGCAGGTCTCGCGCACGAGCCGGGAGAGCCCCTTGCCCTCGGAGCCGACGACGAGGACGAGCGGCTCGCCCGCGAGGTCGAGCTCGGGCAATTCGACGTCCCCCTCGGCGTCGAGCCCCACGACGAAGAAGCCCGCCTTCTGGAAGCCCTCGAGCGCCCGGGTGAGGTTGGTCGCCCGCGCGACCGGGACCCGGGCCGCCGCGCCGGCCGAGCTCTTCCACGCCCCGGCGGTCATGCCGACCGACCGGCGCTCGGGCACGAGCACGCCGTGCCCGCCGAAGGCGGCCACCGAGCGGACGACGGCACCGAGGTTGCGCGGATCGGTCACCCCGTCGAGCGCGACCACAAGAGGGACCCCCGGAGCCTGCGGGTCGAGCAGGTCGGCGGGAGCGGCATACGCATAGGGCGGGACCTGCAGCGCAAGGCCCTGGTGGACGGCACCGTCGGTGAGCCGGTCGAGCTCCCCGCGCGGGCATTCGAGCAGGGGTATGCCGCGCCGCGCAGCGATCGTGAGCGCCTCGCGGACCCGGTCGTCGGTGTCGATGCGGGAGGCGAGGTAGAGCGTGGTGGCGGGGATCTCGGCCCGCAGCGCCTCGACCACCGAGTTGCGGCCGGCGACCATCTCGGAACTGGCCTTGGAGTCCGATCTGGTCCGTCGCGGTGCGGACCCACCGCGGCCGGTGCCGCTGCGACCGGCACCGCCCCGTCCCGTCCCGGCAGCGGCACCCGCGCGGGCCCGCCGCTGGGCCGGATGGCCCTCGCGGTCGGCGGCCTTGGGCGTCGGCCCGCGGCCCTCGAGGGCCTGGCGGCCCTGGCCGCCCGAGCCTGCGGTGGGCTTCTTGCCGCCCTTGCGGATCGCGCCTCGGCGCTGGGAGTTGCCTGCCATGTCAGTCCTGAGCGTCGGTCGGGCGGCGGACGAGCGACCACTGAGGCCCCGCGGGGGTGTCCTCGACGGCGATCCCCAGGCCGGCGAGCTGGTCGCGGATCGCGTCGGCGGCGGCGAAGTCGCGGGCGGCCCGGGCGGCCGCACGGGCCGCCAGGCGCTCGCGCACCAAGGCGTCGAGTGCCTCGCGGACCTCGTCGCCCTCGCCGGTCGCGCCGGTCCGCCAGGTGGGCGAGAGCGGGTTGACCCCGAGGATGTCGGTCATCGCGACCACGGCCTCGGCTGCGGTGGCGGCCGCGTCGAGGTCGCCCTCGTCGAGTGCCGTGTTGCCGGCCCGCACCGTGTCGTGGACGACCGCGAGCGCCCCCGAGACGTTGAGGTCCTCGTCCATCGCCGCCCGGAAGGCTTCAGGGAGTTCCGCGCCGGGCGCCGGCAGCGCGGCGATCGGCCGGGCCCGTGCCACGCGGTCGAGGAAGCCCTCGATCCGGTCGACGGCAGCCTCCGCCTCCCGCAACGACCCCTCGTGGTATTCGATCATCGAGCGGTAGTGCGCCGCCGAGAGGTAGTAGCGCACCGCGAGGGGGCGGACGAGTTCGGTGAGGACGCGGATCTCCAGCGCGTTACCGAGGGACTTGCCCATCTTCTGGCCCTTGACCGTCACCCAGGCGTTGTGCAGCCAATAGGACGCGAAAGGCAGACCAGCAGCACGCGATTGGGCCTGCTCGTTCTCGTGGTGGGGGAAGCGCAGGTCGATCCCGCCGCCGTGGATGTCGAAGGCGTCGCCGAGGTAACGCCGGGCCATCGCGGAGCATTCGAGGTGCCAGCCGGGCCGCCCCGCTCCGAAGTGGGTGGGCCACTGGGCGTCGGCGGGCTCGTCGATCTTGTGGCCCTTCCACAGGGCGAAGTCGCGCGGATCGCGCTTGCCGCGCGGGTCGGCGTCCTCGGCCGGGGCCATGTCCTCGATCGACTGCCCGGTGAGCGAGCCGTATTCCGGCCAGGACCGCACGTCGAAGTAGACGTCACCGCTGTCGTCGGCCGCGGCATAGGCATGCCCCTTGTCGACCAGGGTGTCCATCAGCTCGACCATCTCGACGATATGCCCGGTGGCCCGCGGTTCGTAGGTCGCGGGCAGCACGCCGAGCAGGTCGAGCGCCTCGCTCGTGGCCCGCTCGTGCCGGTAGCTCCACGCCCACCACGGCTGCCCGGCCTCGACCGCCTTGCGGAGGATCTTGTCGTCGATGTCGGTGACATTGCGCACGAGCGTCACCTGGTAACCGTGTCCGACCGTGAGCCAGCGGCGCAGGATGTCGAAGGCGACCGCGAAGCGGACATGGCCGATGTGCGGCGCGCCCTGCGTCGTGAGCCCGCAGATGTACATGCCGACCTTGCCCTCCTCCAAGGGCTGGAACTCGCGCTCGGCGCGGGTGGCGGTGTCGTAGAGGCGCAGACTCACCCGAGGGAGTCTAGTTGGGCCAGTCGCCCACCTCCGCGACATGCGTGTCCATCTCCCGCACCCGCGGGGCGACGGCCCAGGACGAATGCGCCCACCGGAGGCCGAGAAGGGCGATCGTGCACCGTGCCCTCTCGTCGCCGGGAACCGTCGCGGTCGGCCCGACGTCCCAGCCGTATGCCGTCGCCCCGCGCCACGCCCGCTCTCGCCCTGCTCGCCGCCTGCGGGGCGGCATACCTCGGTCTCGCCGGCTGCGCCGCCACCCGCACCGGTCCGCAGCCCGTCGCGACCGTACCCGGGACCGGCACCGCGTCCCGACCGGCGGCCGACCTGGCCCGCACGACGGGGCCGGCCGGAGACTGCCCGGCGATGACGGCCGAGCGGAGCATGGTCGCGGTCGACTACGTCGACTTCGTGCGCTGGGGCGGACGCCAGTACCTCGGCACCACGGCCTTCGAGTCATGGGGTCTGTCGCGGATCTCCGAGAGCGATCTCGGGCCGGTGGTGTTCACGGTCCGCTGCAGCTACACGGCCCTCAACGACCTCACCCACGCGATGCCACCCGAGCCGTCCGACGGCGACGCCTCCTACCTCGCCGCCGGCACCCCCGTCTTTGCCGTGCGGGGATGGCCGACCTCGTGTCGGCTCGCCGCCCACAGCGCCTGGGGCAACGGGATCACCCTGTATGCCGCGCTCGACCCCTCCGCGCCGGTGGCCACCCCGGCGAGTTTCTGCCGCTGACGACCGGATACCGCCTCGGCTGGGCTGACGAACTCGGTTGGGCTGTAGCAGACGTCGCCGGTGACGGCTGCTACAGCCCAGCAGCCCGTCCCGAACCCCAGCACGTGCGGTATCTCCCCGGCTGCGCCGACAGACGCGGCTGATCGCGCCGCCCACCCCAGCCGCACCGTGCGGTGATCGGGGCGTGCCACTCCCCCCAAGGTGTGGCACGCCCCGGCACCGACCGCAGGCACCGAGCCTTGTTTCTCAGTGCCCCCGGTCGAGCCACTCCCGCAGGTGTGGCCGTTCCTGCCCGATCGAGGTGGCCGCGCCGTGCCCCGGGAACACGACCGTCTCGTCGGGCAGCTCGAACAACCGGGTGGTGATCGAGTCGATGATCGTCGGGAAGTCGCTGAACGACCTCCCGGTCGCGCCCGGCCCGCCCTGGAAGAGGGTGTCGCCGGAGAAGAGGACGCCAAGCGCCGGTGCGTGGAAACAGCACGCCCCCGGGGCATGTCCCGGGGTGTGTAGGACCTGCAGCTCGACGTCGCCCACCCGCACGACGTCGCCGTCGGCGAACAGCCGGTCGGGGCTGCGCTCGGGCAGGACCCGCTCCCACAGGACGAGGTCGGCCGGATGCAGGTATGCCGCGGCACCGGTCGCGTCGCACACCTGCGCGAGCGCGCTCACATGGTCGTCGTGGGCGTGGGTGCACAGGACGGCCCGGAGCCGTCGGTCACCCACCGCCGCGAGAATGGCGGGCGCGGAGTGCGGGGCGTCCACGACGACGCATTCGTGGTCGTCGCCGACGATCCACACGTTGTTGTCGACCTCCCAGGTGCCCCCGTCGAGGGAGAAGGTCCCGGAGGTAACGACCAGCTCGACGCGCACTCCCTCGGGTGAGCGGGGCATCGGAACCGGACCGGACGGCATACCTGCGTCGTCGCTCACGCGCCGCCCCCGATCTCGACGACCGAGCGCAGCACCTCACCCCGGTGCATCTTCGCGAAGGCCGCCTCGACGTCGCCCAGGCCGATCCGCTCCGAGACGAAGTCCTCCAGCGGGAAGCGGCCCTGCCGGTAGAGGTCGACGAGCATGGGGAAGTCGCGCGAGGGCAGGCAGTCTCCGTACCACGAGGACTTGAGTGCCCCGCCGCGGCCGAAGACCTCGATCATCGGCAGGGTGACGGTGAGCTCGGGCGTCGGCACCCCAACGAGGACGACGGTGCCGGCGAGGTCGCGAGCGTAGAAGGCCTGTTCGTAGGTCTCCGGACGGCCGACCGCCTCGACGACGACGTCGGCGCCGTGCCCGCCGGTGAGATCACGGATCGCCGCCACCGGGTCGGTCTCGCGCGAATTCACCGTGTGCGTGGCCCCGAACCGGCGCGCGACCTCGAGCTTGCGGTCGTCGACGTCGACGGCGACGATCGTCGTCGCACCGACGAGGGCCGCCCCTGCGATCGCCGCGTCGCCGACCCCCCCGCAACCGATGACAGCGACGGAGTCCCCCCGATGGACTCCCCCGGTGTTGACGGCGGCCCCGAAGCCAGCCATGACCCCGCACCCGAGCAGGCCGACCGCGGCGGCGTCGGCCGGTGCGACCTTCGTGCACTGCCCCGACGCGACGAGGGTCTTCTCGACGAACGCCCCGATGCCGAGCGCGGGCGCCAGGACGGTGCCGTCGGTGAGGGTCATCCGCTGGGTCGCGTTGTGGGTGGCGAAGCAGTACCACGGCTTGCCCTTGAGGCAGGCGCGGCAGTGGCCACACACGGCACGCCAGTTGAGGATGACGAAGTCCCCCGGCACCACCTCGGTCACCCCCGGCCCGACCGCCTCGACCACCCCGGCCGCCTCGTGACCGAGCAGGAAGGGGAAGTCCTGGGAGATGCCGCCCTCGCGGTAGTGCAGGTCGGTGTGGCAGACCCCGCAGGCCTGCACCGCGACGACGGCCTCCCCCGGGCCGGGGTCGGGCACGACGACCTCGACGAGCTCGACCGGGGCGCCCTTGGCGCGGGCGATGACACCCGTGACCGTCTGCGGCATGCTCGCTCCTT
>JAKPEG010000191.1 GCA_029552065.1 Actinomycetes bacterium | reverse complement strand
CCGTTCCAGCCCCCGCCGTCCCCGCCCGGGACGTCGCCGAGAATGCCGAGGCTCCGAGACTGACGACGACCGAGACCGCCCGAGTTCCCACTCCCTGAGTCGGCACTACCGACGCCCCCCCGGGTCCCGGTCACGGGGCATTCCCCCGACGAGGCAGGCTTGGCCACACCCGACAGGCAGCCGCCTCGGGGCTTTCACCAGACCTGGAGCGATCCGCGGATCGCCTGGTGCCTTGCACAAACTATGCATTGCGTCACCGCTGGCATCGGCGCCTGGCATCGGCGCGCTGGGAGCGATCCACGCGACCCCGGTGCCTTGCACAAGCTATGCAATGCGTCACCAATGGCGTCAGCGCGCTGGGAGCGATCCGCGGACCCCGGACCCGATGCCCGGGCCGGCGCCGTCCGCGTCCGCGGGCGGGGCCGGTCAGCGTCGAGAAGGTGCGGCGATGGGCCGATCCGGCTCGGTCGAGTGCGGAAATGGGCCGGTCGACGGACCAAAGTGCGGCCCATCCCCGCACCTTGCGCCGGACGCTGGCACTCCCCCACGCTGGGTCGACGCGGATGCCCCGACAAGACAATGCACCCGATGACGCAATGCATTGGGAACCCGAGAGGGGGCACCACACCGGGCAGCTGCGAGGAACCCGACGCCCCCGACGACGCATTGCCTGGGGAATCTGGGAACGACCGCCCTCCGGCAGGCCCGCAACAAACCCCCCGATGCGCCGGGCGACGCAATGCATAGGAAGTTGGGAGGGTGGCCATGGGCGGGAGGCAGCGATCGGCGCGACGGGCGAGCCGGGTCACCGGCACCACGGCCGGAAAGGCGCCACGGCCGAGACAGCGCCACGGCCGGAACGGCGCCACGGCCGAGACAGCGCCACGCCCGGGACAGCACCACGGCCGAGACAGGGAATGTGCGCCCTTCGGCGACCGATCAGCCTCAGAGACGGATCTGCCCGTCGCCTTCGACGATCCATTTGGTCGTCGTGAGCTCCGGCAGGGCCATCGGACCGCGCGCGTGCAGTTTCTGGGTGGAGATGCCGATCTCGGCGCCCATCCCGAACTGCCCGCCGTCGGTGAACCGGCTCGAGGCGTTCACCATGACGACGGCGGCGTCGACCTCGGCGACGAAGCGCCGCGCCGCCGCCCGGCTCTCGGTGACGATGACCTCGGTGTGCATCGTGCCATGGGCCCGGATGTGGGCAAGGGCCGCATCGAGCGACGGCACGGTCACGACGTTCATCTCGAGGCGGTGCCATTCCGTGGCATAGTCCGCCTCCGTCGCCAGCGTGTATGCCGCCCCGGCGGCCTGGGCATGCTCGCTCACCTCGGGTGCCACGTGCAGGACGACCCCGGACCCGGCGAGCGCCGTGAGCGCCTTGGGCAGGAAGTCCTCGGCCACCGACGCGTGGACGAGCAGCGACTCGGCGGCGTTGCACACGCTCGGTCGCTGGGTCTTCGCGTTGACGAGGATGGTGAGGGCCTTGTCCAGGTCGGCCTCGGCGTCCACGTAGACGTGGTTGACCCCGATCCCCGTCTCGATGACCGGCACGGTCGACTCGAGGACGACGGTCCGGATGAGGTCGGCCCCACCTCGTGGGATGACCAGGTCGACCAGGCCGCGTGCCGTCATGAGCGCCCGCGCCGCGTCGTGACCGCCCTCGTCGAGCAGGACGACCGCGTCCTCGGGCAGCCCCTGCCCCGCGAGGGCATCCCGGACGACCTCGACGAGCGCGCGATTGCTCTGCGCGGCGGCCGAGCCCCCGCGCAGGATGACGGCATTGCCGGACTTGAGCCCGAGCGCGGCGGCGTCGACGGTGACATTGGGCCGCGCCTCGTAGATCATCCCGACGACGCCCATGGGCACGCGTACCTGGCGGATCTGCAGGCCGTTGGGCAGGGTCGATCCGCGGACGATCTCGCCCACCGGGTCGGGCAGGGCGGCGACCTCGCGCACCGCACCGGCGATGCCGCGGATCCGGGCCTCGTCGAGCATGAGCCGGTCGAGAAGTCCCTCGGCCATCCCCCGCTCCCGCCCGGCCGCGAGATCCCGCTCGTTGGCGGCGACGACGGCGGGGATCGCCGCTTCGAGGGCGTCCGCGACGGCGTGCAGGGCAGCATCCTTCTCGGCCCGGGAGAGCAAGCCGAGCCGCAGCGACGCGGTCTTGGCCAGGCCGGCCAGTTCGGCGACGCGGGCGACGACGGAGGGATCTGGGGCGGAGCGCTCGAGCATGCCCTCAGGGTATGCCGTCGAGCACCCTCGTGATCGCGCGCACGGCGGCGTCCGCCTGGGACTCGGGCAGGCTCGCGTAACACAGGATCAGGCCCGTCCGGGGGTATGCCGTGCAATAGGCCGACAACGGCGCGACGCCCACTCCGAGCGCGGCCAGTCGTCCGACGAGGGCGAGATCGTCGACCTCGTCGTCGAGGTCGACGACGAGGTGCAGCCCGGCCTCGACGCCGAGCAGCCGGAGCCCGGGCAGGTGCCGTGCGAGGGCGGCGACGACGGCGGCGCGGCGCGCGGCATACGTGCGTGCGGCCCGCGCATGGTGCGCGACGAGGGCACCCGAGCCGACGAAGTGGGCGAGCGCCGCCCCCGTGACCTCGTTGACGACCAGGCCCCGCTGCTCGAGGGCGATCCGCAGCGACTCGCGCAGGTGGGCCGGTGGGAGCAGCCACGCGACCCGCAGCCCCGGCGAGAGCAGCTTGGATGCGGTCCCCACATAGAGGACGTGGGCGGCGGCCCCGGGCAACGAGCGCAGCGCCGGCAGCGGCGACACGTCGTAGCGGAACTCCCCGTCGTAGTCGTCCTCGACGACCAGGCCCCCGGTGCGTTCGGCCCAGGCGAGCAGGTCGGCGCGCCGACCGACCGGCATCCGTGCGCCGAGCGGGAACTGGTGGGCGGGCGTGACGTAGACGGCGGCCACGTCGTCGCCGAGCCGGGCCGGGTCCAGACCGTCGTCGTCGACGGGGATCGCGCGTGTCCTCGCCCCGGCGACCTCGAAGGCCGTGAGCGCCTCGGCATAGCCGGGGTCCTCGACGGCGACGACCCGACCGGCCAGCCCGAGCGCCGGCGTGAGCGCGTGCAGGGTCGCGGCCACCCCGGGCACGACGAGCAACTCCTCGGGGTCGGCCGGTATGCCGCGTGAGCGCCTCAGATGCTCGGCCAGCGCCCGGCGCAGGTCGGCATGCAGCGGGCCGGCGCTCGCGTTGTCGGCCGGTGTCGGGCGCGCGCCGGCCCGCCAGGCCCGGTTCCAGGCGACCGGGTCGATGAGCGAGGAATCGGGCCGGCCGGGCCGCAGATCCCAGCGCAGCGGCGGGGTCCGCGGTGCTGTGCCGGACGCCGGAGTGGCCGTGGGCCGCACGTGGCTGGCCACTCCGGCCGCCGCGGCCCGGTCGGCCTCCGGCGCGACGAAGGTGCCCGCACCGCCCCGAGCGCGCAGATAGCCGGCCGCGACGAGCTCGTCGTATGCCGCCACCACCGCTCCCCGCGACACGGCCAGGTGGGTGGCCAGGACGCGGGTCGCGGGCAGCGGGTCGCCCGAGCGCAGTCGACCGTCCCGGATCGCCGACACGAGGGCGTCGGCCACGCGGTGGCGCAGAGGCAGGTCCGACTCGGGCAGGGTGAGAGCGAGGTGCAGGGCGGGCGCGGTGCGCGGCATACGGTGGAGACTAGCCCGAAGTGGACTTGCCACAAACGGCGAAAGTGGACCTTCCGCTCGGTCCACTATCGGGGTGCAATGGTGACCATGACGACCACCTCACGCGTGCCCGGGGCTGCGACAGGGCATACCCGCGAAGCCGACCCGGGGCCGGGGCGCACGCCGCGGATGGGCTGGCAGCCGAAGTTCGCCGTGCTCGTACTCATCTGGGGGTCGAGCTTCCTGTTCATGAAGGTCGGGCTCGAGGCGATGACGCCCGTGCAGATCTCCACGCTGCGGGTGCTCACCGGCACGGTCGTCGTGCTGGTCCTGCTGGCCGCCACCCGGGGGCGGCTGCCACGTTCGTGGGACGTGTGGAAGCACCTCGTCGTCTTCGGCTTCTTCCTCTCGGCGCTGCCGTTCACGCTCTTCGCGATGTCCGAGACGCGCATCTCCTCCGCCCTCGCCGGGATCGGCAACTCGACCACCCCGATCGCGACCGTCCTGGCCGGACTCGTGCTGCTCCCGCACGACCGGGTGAGCCCGCGCAAGCTCGGGGCGGTCCTGCTGGGCTTCCTCGGTGTCGTGCTCATCGCCCAGCCGTGGACGGTCGCCGACCGGCCCGACCTGTTGGGGTTCGCGATGGCGGTCACCGGTGGCGCGTCCTACGGGATCGGCTGGACCTACTACCGACGCTTTCTCTCCGGGGCCGACCTCGGCGGGCTCTCCCAGCCGGCCGCCGTCCTTGTCGTGGGCTCGGCCTTCCTCGTCCCGACGGCGTTGCTCGCCTGGTGGCTCGACCCCGGGCGGCTGGCCACCCCGTGGGCGACCCACGGCACCGCGACCGGCCTGCAGGCGTGGTGGCCGCTGCTCTCGGTCCTCGCGCTCGGCGCGTTGGGCACGGGGCTCGCCTTCATGCTGCAATACGACGTCGTCCGCGCGGCCGGGCCGGTGGTCGGCTCGACGGTCACCTATCTCATCCCGGTCGTCTCCGTGTTGCTCGGCACTCTCGTGCTCGGCGAGCACCTGAGCTGGGTGGCCCTCGTGGGCTTCGCCGTCGTGCTCGGTGCCGCACTCGTGATCAACCGGCCCGACCGACCGCTGCGCTGAACCCGCACGACGGGCCGCGCTGAGCCCGCACTACAGCACGACGAGGGCGTCCCGGTGGATGACCTCGCGCTGGTATTCCGGGCCGAGTTCGCGGGCCAGGTCGCGGGTCGAGCGCCCGAGCAGGGCGGGCAGTTCGTCGGCGCCGTAGTTGACCAGCCCGCGCGCCACCGGGCGGCCCGACGGGTCACACACGTCGACCGGGTCGCCTCCGACGAAGCTGCCCTCGACCCCGGTGATCCCCGCCGGCAGCAGCGACGTGCGCCGCTTGACGACCGCGTGGACCGCACCCTCGTCGAGCAGGAGTCGGCCCTGCGGCGTCGTCGCGTGGGCGAGCCAGAGCAGCCGCGAGGGTGGCCGACGGCTCCCGGGCAGGAAGAGCGTGCCGACGTCCTCGCCGCGCAGCGCCGCGGCCACCCGGTCGGTCGCGGTGAGCAGCGTGGGGATGCCGGCCGTGTTGGCGATCGCGGCCGCTTCGACCTTCGTCTGCATCCCACCCGTGCCCACGTGCGTGCCGGCGCCCGCGATCTCGACGTGGGCGAGATCGGAGGCGTTGCGCACCAACGGGATTCGCGCGGCCCCTGGCCGGTTGGGTGGGCCGTCATAGAGCGCGTCGACGTCGGAGAGCAGCACGAGCGCGTCGGCCTGGATGAGCTGGGCGACCAGGGCGGCGAGCCGGTCGTTGTCGCCGAAGCGGATCTCGTGGGTGGCGACCGTGTCGTTCTCGTTCACCACGGGCAGCACCCCGAGATCGAGCAGCCGCTCGAGGGTGCGTCGGGCGTTGAGGTAGTGGGTGCGCCTGGTGACGTCGTCGATGGTGAGCAGGACCTGCCCGACGGTCAGCCCGTGCGCCCCGAAGGCACTCTGGTATGCCGCGATGAGGGCTCCCTGCCCCACGCTCGCGGCCGCCTGCTGGGTCGCGAGATCCCGTGGCCGGCGGGCCAATCCGAGCGGGCCCATCCCCGCCGCGATCGCGCCCGAGGACACGAGGACGATCCGGCTGTCGGCGTTGCGGCGCTCGGCCAGGGCATCGACGAGGGCGATCAGCCGACCGGAGTCGAGGCGCCCGCCACGACTGGTGAGGGAGCTGGACCCCACCTTGACGACCAGGCGACGGGCCCGGGCGACGGCGGTTCGGGGCACGGCATACCAGTCTAGAGGGGGCGACCTCCCGCGAGCCGCATGCCGCCGTGGTCCCGCACGGCTAGGCTCGCGCTGTGACGATCTGGGAGGACATCGCCGCCGAGCGTCTGGCCCTCGCCGCAGTCTTCGACGAGCTCACCGACGCGCAGTGGCGGGCGCCGAGCCTGTGCGGGGAGTGGAGCATCCACGAGCTGGCCGCGCATCTGGTGATGCCCTTCCGGGTGTCGATGCCGAGATTCGGTCTGGCCCTGCTGCGTGCCCGGGGGAACTTCGAGAAGGCCAACGTCGCGCTCACCGCCCGCGTGGCCGGCTCTCCCTCGGCCGAGCTCGTCGCCGACTTCCGGGCCAATGCCGCGAGCCACTTCACCCCGCCTGGGATGGAGCCGATCGCGCCGCTGTCGGAGATCCTCATCCACGGTCAGGACGTGCGGATCCCGGTCGGCGTCGCCGACACCCGTGACCCGGCGCTCTGGGCCCAGACGCTCGCCTTCCTCGTCACTCCGGCGGCTCGTCGCGGCTTCGTCTCGCGGCGGATCCCCGAGCTCGAGCTCGTCGCGACGGACGTCGACTGGCGCCACGGGTCGGGGCCGCGGGTCGGCGGGCCGGCATACGCGCTCGCACTCGCCCTGGCCCGCCGGGCCCCGGGCGTGGCAGCCCTGTCCGGTCCCGGTCAGGAGACCCTGGCGGCGTGGGTGGCCTGAGCCCGGCTGCTTCTCGCACTGGCTCGCGTGCGGCCGCCGATCCGCCGCCGATCCGCCGCCGATCGCCGCCGATCAGTCCGGCTCGTCGCCGGCAGTGGCCCAGTGGCCGGCGCGGCGCTCGGCGTCGAGTTCCGCCTGGGTGGCTGCGCGGGCGGCATACCGGTCGCGCATCCGCGCCCGCTTCTCGTCGCGGGTCGGCCTCGAGTGATCCTCGAGTCGCAGGTCGGTGCCCCGCGGCCCGGCGAGCAACTCGGCGCCCGTCGTAAGCGTGGGCTCCCAGTCGAAGACGACGGCGTCGTCCGCGGCGCCGATGAGCACCGTGTCGCCGGCCACCGCGCCCGCGGCGAACAGCGCCTCCTCGACGCCGAGCCGGGTGAGCCGGTCGGCGAGGTAGCCGACGGCCTCGTCGTTGGTGAAGTCCGTCTGGCGCACCCAGCGGGTCGGCTTGTCCCCCACCACGCGGTATGCCGTCTCCCCCTCGGCCGTGCGCTCGCGTCGCACTTCGAAACCGGAGTCGTCGATCGCCTTGGGACGCAACACGATTCGTGGCGTCACGACGGCCTCGACCTCGGCGCGGGCCGCTCGAACGTGCCGTGCGAGCGAGAAGGTGAGCTCGCGCAGGCCGGTGCGGGCGACCGCCGAGACGATGTGGACCTCGAGGCCACGTCCTTCGAGGTCGGGTCTCACGAGCTCGGCGAGTTCGCGCGCCTCGGGGACGTCGGCCTTGTTGAGGACGACGATCCGGGTGCGTTCGGCGAGCGGACGCCCGCCGAGCATCGCGTCGGGCACATAGAGCTCGAGCTCGCGCTCGATGACCTCGAGATCGGTGAGGGGATCGCGGCCGGGTTCGAGGGTCGCGCAGTCGATGACGTGCGCGAGCACCGAGCAGCGCTCCACGTGCCGGAGGAACTCCAGCCCCAGGCCCTTGCCCTCGTGCGCACCGGGGACGAGGCCGGGCACGTCGGCGATCGTGAACCGTTCCTCACCTGCGGTGACGACCCCGAGGTTGGGCACGAGCGTGGTGAACGGGTAGTCGGCGATCTTCGGCCGGGCGGCGGAGACGGCCGCGACGAGCGAGGACTTACCCGCCGACGGGAAGCCCACAAGCCCGACGTCGGCGAGGGTCTTGAGTTCGAGGACGACGTCGAGGCTCTCTCCCGGCTCGCCGAGCAACGCGAAGCCGGGAGCCTTGCGACGCGGGGAGGCCAGCGCCTTGTTGCCCAGGCCACCGCGGCCGCCTCGAGCGACGACGTGTTCGGCCCCCATGCCGACGAGGTCGACGAGGACCTCGCCCGTGTCGGCCGTCTTGACAACCGTTCCCTCCGGCACCGGCAGGACGAGGTCGGCGCCGTCGGCACCGTTGCGCTCGTCGCCGCTGCCGGGTTTGCCTGCCGCGGCTCGTCGGTGTGGGCTGCGGTGATAGTCGAGCAGCGTCGTCGCCTGCGGGTCGACCCGCAGGATCACCGATCCGCCGCGCCCACCGTTGCCGCCGTCCGGCCCGCCGAGCGGCTTGAACTTCTCCCGGCGGATCGAGGCGACCCCGTGCCCGCCCTCCCCGGCGGCGACGTGCAGCACCACGCGGTCGACGAATTCGCTCGCCATGGCCGCTCCTTCCCCACCCTCACGGCACCCCGAAGTCTCTGTGGCGATTATCGGGTGACCCGAGAACTCGGCACTCGACCCGAGAAGGTTCGTCGGGTCGAGTGCACCTTTATCGGGTCACCCGATAAAGGTCGTGGGGGCGGGCCGGTCGGCCCGCCCCCACGTGTGTGTCTGTGGCCGGCGCCTCAGGCGTCGGCAGTCTCGACCGTCTCGATGTTGACGGTCTTGCGGCCACGCTTGGTGCCGAACTTCACGGCACCCGCGACGAGCGCGAACAGCGTGTCGTCGCCGCCACGTCCCACGCCCTCACCGGGGTGGAAGTGGGTGCCACGCTGGCGGACGATAATCTCCCCCGCATTGACGAGCTGACCGCCGAAGCGCTTGACGCCCAGCCGCTGGGCGTTGGAGTCGCGACCGTTGCGGGTCGAGGACGCACCCTTCTTGTGTGCCATCTGCGTGCCTCCTTCAGGCCTTGATGCCGGTGATCTTGACCTGGGTCAGCGCCTGACGGTGGCCCTGACGCTTGCGGTAGCCGGTCTTGTTCTTGTGCTTGAGGATGGTGATCTTGGGGCCCTTGGCCGGCTTGACGACCTCGGCCGACACGGTGACCTTGGCCAGGGCCGCCGCATCCGTCGTGACGGCGTCGCCGTCGACGAGGAGCAGGGCCGGCAGGCTCACCGCATCACCGGGCTCGCCGGCGACCTTGTCGATGAGCAGCACATCGCCCACGGCGACCTTCTCCTGGCGACCGCCAGCGCGCACAATCGCGTACACGTGAAACTCTCTTCCGTTTCCTGGGGCACGCGCTCTCGGGAACCGTCACGTAGCAGCCTGCGGGGACGCAGGGGCACAGATCGGTGGGCGCACCAAGGGTCAAGCTTACCGGCGGGCGAGCCGGGGAACAAACCGGGATGTGGGCTGGGTCGATGGTTGCGCTCGCCGTCGACCCGGCCAGCCTTCGCTCGATCGGTGCTCCGGCGACGAGGGGACCGAGCGGAGCCCGACCTGCCAGGTTCGGCGCGCCTGATCGGAAGTTGGGACGGCGAACACGGGAGGGGCGAAGTTACCGGGAGGCACTGGTCGCTCGGCCCCGAGCGAAGGGTTTTGCACCCCAGGGGGTGCAAAACCCTTCACGCTGGCGGGAGCCGGACGTCAGGCCCCGCGAGGCGGACCAGCGGGGGCGACGACCCGACCTCGGCGCCGCCGACCCCGACCCGCGCTGGAAGTGGCCGGGTCGGCGGCGTTGTCGCTGGTGTCGTCCGCTGGGTGTTCGGCGGCCGGCTCCGCGGCCGGCTCCGTGGCCTGGTCGGCTGCGTGGCCGAGGGCGTGCTCGGCTGCCGGTTCCGCGGCGGCCCCCTCCTCGGCGGTCGGCTCGTTGGGGGCCGGGGTCGGCTCGCCAGCCTTCGGCTCGTCGCCGGCCGCGCTGTCCGCGGGTGCGATGTATGCCGGTTGGTCGAGCTCTGCGCCGAGGCCGTCTGCTCCACTCTCCCTCGCCTCCCCTACCAAGGCGGATCCACCGACCGGCGAGGAAGACTCGCCCGGGTCGGACGGTTGGCTGCTCTTCACCGCGGCCGCATGGGCGGCGGCGGCGATCTGGGCCGGCGTCGGCCCCCCGGGCGCGGGCGCGGGGAGGGTGGCGACTGCGGGCTGCTCGGCCGGCATACCGGAGCGACCACGTCGCGACCGCGCGCGACCGCCCGACGGCGCCGACGCGGCGGGCGGGTCCGCCTCGGCCGGCGACCCGGCCTTGTCGACAGGGTCGGTGTGGATGAGGTACCCACGGCCGTTGCAGTGGTCGCAGGTCTCGGAGAACACCTCGATGAGCCCCGAACCGACCCGCTTGCGGGTCATCTGGACCAGCCCGAGCGAGGTGACCTCGGCGACCTGGTGCTTCGTGCGGTCGCGGCCCAGACATTCGAGCAGTCGACGGACGACGAGGTCGCGGTTGGACTCGAGGACCATGTCGATGAAGTCGATGACGATGATCCCGCCGATGTCCCGCAGGCGCAGTTGGCGGACGATCTCCTCGGCCGCCTCGATGTTGTTGCGGGTGACGGTCTCCTCGAGGTTGCCGCCCGAGCCGACGAACTTGCCGGTGTTGACGTCGACGACGGTCATCGCCTCGGTGCGGTCGATGACGAGCGAGCCACCCGACGGGAGCCAGACCTTGCGGTCCATCGCCTTCGCGATCTGCTCGTCGATCCGGTAGTGGGCGAAGACGTCCTGCTCGCTCGTCCACGTCTGCAGCCGCTGCGCGAGGTCGGGTGCGACCGAATCGACGTAGTCGCTCACCTGTGCCCACGCGGACTCGCCGGAGACGACGAGGGTGCTGAAGTCCTCGTTGAAGACGTCGCGGATCACCCGCACGGTCATGTCGGGTTCGCCGTGCAGGAGCATCGGGGCGCTGCCCTTGCCCTTGCGACCGCTCGTGGCGCCCTCGGCCTTGGCCCGGATCTGCTCCCAGGTCGTCGTGAGCCGCTCGACGTCGGCGCGCAGGTCCTCCTCCGATGCCCCTTCGGCAGCCGTGCGGACGATGACCCCGGCCGTCTCGGGCACGACCTCGCGCAGGATCCGCTTGAGCCGGGCGCGTTCGGTGTCGGGCAGTTTGCGGGAGATGCCGGTCATCGACGAGTCCGGGACGAGCACGAGGTAGCGACCGGGGAGGGACACCTGGGAGGTGAGCCGGGCCCCCTTGTGGCCGATCGGGTCCTTGGTGACCTGGACGAGCACCGACTGACCGGGCTCGAGCGCGTTCTCGATCCGTTTGGCCGCACCGGCCTCCATGCCGGCTGCGTCCCAGTTGACCTCGCCGGCGTAGAGGACGGCGTTGCGGCCGCGGCCGATGTCGACGAAGGCCGCCTCCATCGAGGGAAGCACGTTCTGGACCTTGCCGAGGTAGATGTTGCCGGCCATCGAGGCGTTGATCTCGCGTGAGACGTAGTGCTCGACGAGAACGCCGTCCTCGAGGACACCGATCTGGGTGCGCCCCGCGCGCGAACGCACGACCATCACCCGGTCGACGCTCTCCCGCCGGGCGAGGAACTCGGCCTCGGTGATGACCTGCCGACGCCGGCCGGCCTCGCGGCCCTCACGACGCCGCTGCTTCTTGGCTTCCAAGCGGGTCGACCCGCGCACCCCGGTTACTTCGTCGCGATCACGGCGCCCGTCGCGGACGCGGGTGACGACCCCCGGAGCGTCCTCGCCGTCGCCTGCGCCGCCGCTGCGGCGCCGCCGTCGCGTGCGCCGTCGGCTCACCGACTCGGCGGTGGCCTCGTCCCCGTCGGGTCCGGCGTCACCGGAGTCCGCTTCCGCACCCTCGATCGCCTCGGACGCGATGCCCGAGTCGCCCGCTTCCACCTCGTTGGCCCCGCCTTCGGCGGGTCCGCGCCCGCGTCGGCCCTTGCCGCCGCGACGGCGCCGACGGCGCGCCGCCGCGGTCGTGGGCTCTTCGGTGCCCTCGTCCGCAGCGGTTGCGTCGGCGTCGAGCTCGTCTGCGTCGCCCTCGGCCACCTGGAGGTCCCCGGTGACTTCGACGCCCTGGGCCGCCTCGCCCTCGGCGGGCTCGGCCGCTGCGGCGCGCGCCGTCGAGGTGGCGGCCGATCCGAACGCGACCGGCTGGGGCGCGCCCTCGGCCCGCCGCGCGGCGCGCCGACGCGGGGTCGTGGCCGGTGCCGGTGCCTGGAAGAACAGTCCGAATCCCCCGGGGGCCGTCGCCTGACCCGCGCCGTCGGTGGCCTCGTCGGAGGCCTCGGCTTCCTCGGTCGGCCGGTCGACCGCCGGGGCCTCGGCCGACACCTCGTCAGCAGGGACCGCTTCCGGTGCCTCCTGCGGGGCGGCGGCCGTGTCGGGTGCCTCCTGCGGGGCGGGGGCCGCCTTCTTGCGGGTGCTCCGGCGCGCCGGTTTGACCGGTATGCCGTCCGACGCGGTCGCGGGGGCGGCCGCCGGCTCCCCGGCGCTGGTGCCGTCCGAGCCAGGCTCCGGGGCCGGGGCGGCGGCGGTGGCCGGGACGGCGCGCTTGCGAGCTGCACGTTTGCGCGTCGCCCCCGCCTCGGGTGCCGGTTCGGGTGCCGGCTCGGCGTCGGCCTCGGGTGCCGGCTCGGCGCCCGGCTCGACCGTGGGCAGTTCCGTCACGGCCGACTCGGCGTCGAACTCGCTGCCCGACTGCGCGGCGAACTCGTCGTCCGACTCGGTGGCGTTCTCGGTGGTGGTGAACAGGTCGTCGTTGGATGCCATCCGGCGTCCTCTCGTCAACCGCCCGGCGACGTCCACACCCGGCATGAGCCTCGTCACCGCGCGGCGCGCGATGGTCGTCGTCTCCGACGCAGGGTGCGACGGGACGGAAGTCGTCTCGCTGCGCCCTCGGGTTCGCGCCGGAGGCGCGTCACCGTCAGGCGCCGACGGCGTCGGGGTCGGAGGCCAACGGATCGGCCACCGTCGCGCTGCCGGCCGGCAGAGGCCCTTGGGCCAGGCGGACCACCAGAGGTGGTGCCGGCGGCTCCAGACCTGCCACGGCACGCAGCGCAGTCACGATGTCGTCGGGGCGTACGGCCGGTGTGGTGTGCCGTACGACCACTCGGAGTATCGCACATCCGGGTGTGAGCGCCTCGCCGGGCGTCCCCAGGGAGGCGGCCGTGTCGACTCGCAGTGCGACGACCGCCGCCCGGGTGTCGACGGCCCGCGGGCCGGACTTGAGCATGCGGGTGACCTCCACCGACTCCTCGGCGAGGAAGGTCGCGACGGCCCGGTCGAGTTCCTCACGCGCACAGCCGGGCAGGGCGATGCCCCAGTCGCTCGCCACGAGCCGGTCCGCGAGCGGCATACCGTCGGCCTCGACGATCGCGACGACGTCCAGGCCCGCGGGCAGCGCCTCGTCGAGCGCGGCGGCGAGGACCGCCGGATCGCGGTGTTCGGCAAGTGCGAGTTCGGCGTATTCGGCCTCGCTCGCCGCCCCGGTGGGGGCCGCATTGGCGTAGGAGATCCGCGGATGGGGGTGGAAGCCGGCGGAGAAGGCGATCGGGATCTGCGCCCGGCGCACCGCACGCTCGAGCGCCCGCTGGAAGTCGCGCACCGAGGTGAACCGCATGGGCCCCCGTTTGGCGTAGCGCAGCCGCACGCGCTGGACGACGGGAGGTGGCAGCGGCCCTTCGGGCTCGCGTTGGCGGGGCGGCACGGTCAGGCCTGCTCGGGTGCCGGCGCGCGGCCGCCCAGCCGAGCGGGCACGAGGTGCGCCTCCGCGTCGGGGATCGGCGGGTATGCCGCCCACACCCGTTCGAGCTGCGCCGCCATCGTCGCCTTGAGCCGGGCGGTGACCTCGGCGATGTCCTCGTCCGACCCCACGGGAATCGACGTGCCCAGGTCGATGTGGATCGGGAAGCGGTGCCGGCCGAGCCGCTTGGGATGGCCCTTGGTCCACACCCGTTGGGCTCCCCAGATGACACAGGGGATGATGGGGACACCGGCTTCCTGCGCCATCCGGGCCGCTCCGGCCTTGAACGTCTTGAGCTCGAAGGACTTCGAGATCGTCGCCTCCGGGTAGACCCCGACGATCTCCCCCTCACGCAGCGCGGTCACCGCTTTTCGGTATGCCGCCGCCCCGGCCGCCCGGTCGACGGGGATGTGGTGCATCCCGCGCATGAGCGGGCCGGAGACCGGGTGGGCGAAGACCGATTCCTTGGCCATGAAGCGCACGAGCCGGCCCGCGGGGAGGGCGGCGTACCCGGCATACGTGAAGTCGAGGTAGCCGGTGTGGTTGATCGCGAGCACGGCCCCCCCGGAGCGCGGGATGTGCTCGGCGCCCGTGACGGTGAAGCGCAGCCCTTGGACCGCGAAGATGGCGCGGGCGAGGCCGACGACCGGCCGGTAGACGAGCTCCACGCAAGCCACCCTAGCGGCGGGCGGGCCCGCTCCCGCCAGGCGGAGGGCTCGGCGTCGGCTCCGCCGCGGCGGTGCTCAGTCGAGGTCGAGCTCGAGTTCGTGGATCCCGTCGTTGAACCGCGCCGACCAGCCTCGGGCGAGCAGGATGTGGCGCATCCGGTCGTTATCGGTCGCGACGTCGGCACGCACGCGGGCGTATCCCGCGTCCTCGGCGAGTTTGGTGAGCAGGTCGACGAGCATCGACCCGATCCCGCGGTTCTGCCACTCGTCCTCCACGAGGAACGCGACCTCGGCCACCCCGGGGGTGTCCGTGCGCACGAGTTGGGCGACCCCGACGAGCCGACCGTGGGCCCGCACGCCGACGCTGCGGCCCTTGCGCGAGTCGAACATCCATTCGAGGACCCGCTCGACCTGCGACGTGGACGAGAAGTAGCGCCAGCGCAGGCTGCCCTCGGAACACCGGGCGTGCAGGTCCCGGATCGCGTCCGCGTCCTCCGGGCGCGTCTCCCGAAGGATGAGCTCGGCTCCCCGGGCATCGTGGACCCACGCGGGGAAACCCGCCGTCCACGTCCTCGGACATCCGATGAGGGTGGGTGCTGCGTGTGCGTTCGCCATGACAGGTCCTCCCCGGCCGACCCGGTCCCGCAACCGATCGGCACTGCAGTGGCGTCGACGAGCATCCTCGGCTGAGGCTGCACTTTCCGTCAACAGGAATGATACCGCGGCTTTTCCTCACCGCGGAATATAGCTCGCATGCCGCGTGTCGTCAGAGCGCGAGGCCCATGCAGTAGTCCCCGTCGACGATCGCGCCGGTCCAGCCGCGTCGGGCGAACAGGGTGCGCATCCGTCCGTTGTCGAGGGTGACGTCGGCGTGCAGCGACCGCGCCCCCTCGTCCCGGCCGAGGTCGGTGACGAGGTCGACGAGTTGGGAGCCCAGCCCCCGGTTCTGCCAGGCGTCGGCGAGCAGGAATGCGACCTCCCCCGCGCCGGCGGCGTCGGGGTCCATGAGGTTGGCCAGACCGACCAGACGCCCGTGGGCGAAGGCGCCGAGCGCCTGCCCCTTCGTGCGGTCGAAGACCCAGGTGAGCAGGTGCTCGAGCTGACTGGACACGCCGAAATAGCGCCACCGCAGGGTCTCCGGCGAACACTGTGCGTGCAGATCACGCACCGCCGGCTCGTCGGTCGGCACGAGCGCGCGCACGAGCAACTCGACGCCGCGGGAGTCGTGGATCCAACAAGGCAGCCGACCGAAGGAGTCCTCGCCGGCGGGACACTCTCGGGCATCCGCCCCGAGCCCGGGCATGCATGGGTCGGCGCCGAGCGCCGATGTCGCCGCGACCGTCGGGGCCATATGGTGGAGCCTCCTGTGCCGACCCGAAAAGGTCGCCGGGAAGAGCTAAGCGCGTGTCCGGGAGCGGAAGGGGAACCTGCGACCCGGACCACTGGTGTCCCTCGTCACAACATCCGTCACACGGCTTACCCGGCACGATCGACGAGTCCCTGCCTGCGGACCACGGACCGCGGGCAGCGCGACCTCTGGGACCCGCAACCTTTTCGATGCTTTCACGGTGAATTCGCCCGTCTTGCACCGGTGTCGGCAAGAAGATTCATCCGGCGCGAAGGGCACGGCTATGGCCGAAACGCGTGTGCGGTGCCGAACCTGGGGGCTACCTTTGTGCCAACAAGGCGGGGGCGTCAGCCATTGGTGCCGCCGCGGGGCCCTTGCTAGGAGGCGACTCCCTCATGCCGTTGTCATCCCTTCGCCCTGCCATGCGCGCAATCGCCTCGGGGAGGCGGCGGCCACCTGCCAGGTCGCGGGCGCGAGTCACCGTGGCGCTCGTCTGCGCGGCCCTCGCGAGCGGCTGGGTCGTCGCGGCCCCGACCGCTTCCGCCGTCCCCGCCTGTGCCGCAGGGGCCATGGCCGTGGTCGCCCACGAGGACGACGACACGATCTTCCTCAACCCCGACATCCTGCGTGACATCCAGGCCGGACGTTGCGTGCGGACCGTCTACACGACGGCCGGCGACGCGGGTGGGGAGAACTGGCCGGGTCGCGAGCTGGGTGCCGAGGCGGCATACGCACAGATGGCCGGAGTGGCCAACCAGTGGACGACCTCCGATGCCGACGTCGCCGGGCATCCCATCCGGCTGCGCACGCTCGTCGCCGCCCCGCACATCTCGCTGGTCTTCCTGCGCCTTCCCGACGGACTCAACGACGGCAGCGGCTCGACCCGCTTCGGCAACCAGAGCATCCAGCGACTGCGCGACGGGGCACTGGCCGCCATCGACGCCATCGACGGCTCCACGACCTATACCCGGGCTCAGCTGACCGCCTCCCTCGCCGCCCTCATGGCCGGCTTCACCCCGACGACCGTGCGCACGCAGGACTACCTCTTCGGTGCCGGCGACAATTCCGACCACGTCACCACCGGGCTGTTCGTCGCCGACGCCGACCCGGCCTACTCGTCCCCGCACACCCTCACCTTCTACCTGGGCTACGGGACGCACGATCGCCCACAGAACCTCTTCGGCGACGACCTCACCGAGAAGCAGGCCGCGTTCCTCGCCTACGGCCAGGTTGCGGGCGGTCCGATCGGTGACGGGTGGACCGATGCCATGGTGAAGCGGGACTACATCACCGACTCGCGCTCCACGGGGAACCTCGCCCGAGGTGCCTCCGTCACAGCCTCGGCGCAGAACACCGGCACCGGGCAGACGGCTGATCGCGCGATCGACGGGTATGCCGTGGGCTCGCCGATCGATGCCACCCACGAGTGGGCGACCGGCGGGGCGGGCAGCGGCTCCTGGATCCAGGTGGACTTCGGAGCACCGACGCAGGTCAACGGGGTGGCCCTCGCCGATCGACCCAACGCCGCCGACCAGATCACCGCAGGAACCCTCGAGTTCTCCGACGGCTCGACGGTCAGCACCGGCCCCCTCCCCAACCGGGGATCCATGCGGGTGCTGTCCTTCCCCACCCGGACCGTGACCAGCGTCCGGCTGCGGATCGACGCGACCAGCCCGACGACCACCGACGTCGGGCTTGCGGAGTTCGAGGTCTACGGGAACCTGGGCGGCGGAGCGACCACGGTCGTCGTCGCCGACGCGGGGGTCGACCAGACGGTCACCGCTGGGACGACGGTCACGCTCGAGGGGGGTGCCCTGTCACAGGACGGCGCTCCGGTGACCTATGCGTGGAGCCAGATCGCCGGTCCTGCGGTCTCCCTGTCCTCGACGTCCGTCGCACAGCCCACCTTCACGGCACCCGCGGCGGGCAGTGCGGTGACTTTCCGGTTGGTGGCGTCCACCGACCTCGCATCGAGCGCCCCCGCCACGGTCACGGTGACCTCGGTGGCCCATGCTCCGGCCAACCTCTCGCGAGCCGCCGGCACCACCACCTCGGCCTCGTCGCAGGCCGATTGGGCCGGCCAGACCGCGGCAAAGGCGGCCGACGGCGTCATCGACGCCAACGACTACACGCACGAGTGGGCGACGAACGGCGGGAAGGTGGGCTCGTGGTGGCAGGCGACCTTCACCGGTCCGATGACCGTCGACCATGTGGTTCTTGCGGACCGGCCGAACTCCTTCGACCAGGCGACCTCCCTCGACGTCGTCTTCGCCGACGGGTCCCGAGTCCCCGTCGGAGCCCTGCCCAATGACGGTACCCCGCTGACCGTGACGTTCGACCCCCGTGCGACCACCTGGGTGCGGATCGAGGTCACCGGCGTCTCGTCGATGACGGGCAACGTCGGGCTCGCGGAGGCGGAGCTCTGGGGCATCCCCACTCCGCCGGAGACTCCGGCAACCGCCCACGCGGGGGCCGACTTCACAGCGCACGACGGACAGTCGGTCACCCTTCCGGGATCCGGCTACGATCCGCTGGGCCGTCCGCTCACCTACGTGTGGTCGCAGACGTCAGGTCCGGCGGTCACGCTCTCGAGCACGACCGCGCCGCAGCCGACCTTCACGGCGCCGGCCGCCGGTGCCACCCTCCGCTTCGCTCTCCGGGTGAACAACGGCGTGGTCGACAGCGCTCCGGACACCGTCGAGGTCACCATCACGCCCAACGCCGCGCCCGTGGCGAATGCCGGGCCGGCGAGCACCGTGGCATTCGGCAGCGTCGTCACCCTGGCCGGCTCGGGCGCCGACGCCGACGGCGATGCCCTCACCTACCAGTGGACCCAGGTCGGGGGCCCGACCGTCTCCCTCGCCGGGGCGACCACGGCCCGGCCGACTTTCACGGCGCCGGCGTCCGTGACAGACCTGACCTTCTCGCTCACGGTGAGCGATGGGCTCCTGGTGAGCCCCGCGTCCACGGTGACCGTGACCACGGCCAACCTCGTCACCAACCTCGCCCGCACCCAACAGCCGAGCGTGACTGCTTCGTCGGACACCCCGTTCTACGGCCAGACGGCCGCCAAGGCCGTCGACGGCGTGGTCGACGATTCGGACTACACGCACGAGTGGGCGACGAACGGCGGACACGAAGGCAGTTGGTGGCAGGCCGATTTCGTCGCTCCGGTCCGGGTCGACCATGTCGTGCTGTCCGACCGCCCCAACGCGGCCGACCAGGTGACGGCCGGCACCCTCGTGTTCTCCGACGGCACCCAGGTGCCGGTCGGTGCCCTGCCCAACAACGGCGCCGGCCTGACCGTGTCCTTCCCGCCCGTCGTCACCTCCTCGGTGCGGCTGCTCATCACGAGCGTTTCGTCCTCCACCCTCAACGTCGGGCTGGCCGAGTTCGAGATCTGGGGATCGCTCGCGACCCCGGAGGGCACGAATGTCGCACCGGTCGCCGACGCCGGCACCACACAGTCGGTCTCCCCCGGCGCGGCGGTCACCCTCGCCGGCTCCGGCACCGACGCCAACGGCGACCCGCTCACCTACACATGGACCCAGACCAGCGGCACCACCGTCACCCTGGCCGCAGCCACCACCGCCCACCCCACCTTCACCGCACCCACCGCGGCCGGCACCCTCACCTTCAGCCTCGTCGTCAACGACGGGACCACCAACAGCACACCCGCCACCGTCACCGTCACCATCGCCAACCTTGCCCCGGTCGCCGACGCCGGGACACCGCGGACCGTGCTCGGTGGCACCGCGGTCGCACTGGCCGGCTCCGGCACCGACGCCAACGGCGACCCGCTCACCTACACGTGGACCCAGACCGGCGGCACCACCGTCCGGCTGTCCTCCCGCACCGTGGCCGCGCCCACGTTCACCGCGCCGACGACGGCCACCACCCTCACCTTCAGCCTCGTGGTGAGCGACGGCCGACTCAAGAGCCCGGCCGCCACGGTCACCGTCACAGTCGTCGCCCCGAGCAACCTCGCCCTCCTGCCCGGAGTCACCGCCACCGCCTCATCGGCCAACGCCGCCACTGGCCAGACCGCCGCCAAGGCGATCGACGGTGTCCTCTCGTCGACGACGACAGCCTACGAATGGGTCACCGTCGGCGGCCGGGCCGGCAGCTGGTGGCAGGCCACCCTGGCCGCGCCGTCCGTGGTGAACCGCGTGGTCCTCTACGACCGCCCCAACACGATCGATCGGATCACCGCCGCGACCCTGCAGTTCTCCGACGGTTCCACGGTCTCCGTGGGAGCCCTGCCCAACGCCGGGACGGCACTCACGGTCTCGTTCACCCCCCGACAGACCACCTGGGTCAGGCTGACCGTCACCACGGTCTCGGCGACGACGACCAACGTCGGGCTGGCGGAAATGCAGATCTGGGGGATGCCGGCCCCCTGACCGTTCCCGGATCTCGGGCCAACGCGCGCGCGTCCGACCGGCATACCGCGAGGTGGCCGGTCGGACGCGCTGCCGGCGGAACGCGTGGAGGGCGGCCCCCGGACTCTGGGAGGATGCGAGCCATGACCACGCCCCCCTCCCCCACGCACTCGATCCCCGACCGGCCCACGGTCGACGGCCTCGAGGACAAATGGGGCGCGGTATGGGAGGCGCAGGGGACCTATCGATTCGACCGGGCGCGCGCCCTCGCCGGCGACCGGTCGCAGGTCTTCTCCATCGACACCCCGCCGCCGACCGCTTCGGGCAGCCTGCACATGGGGCACGTCTTCTCTTACACCCACACCGACTGCATGGCCCGCTACAAGCGGATGGCCGGTTTCGCGGTCTTCTACCCGATCGGATGGGACGACAACGGCCTGCCGACCGAGAAGCGGGTGCAGAACTACTACGGCGTGCGCGGCGACGCCGGGCTGCCGCACGACCCGGACTTCCAACCCCCGCACCGCGGGGACCGGACCTCGATCAGGTCGGCCGACGAGGTGCCGATCAGCCGGCAGAACTTCATCGAACTGTGCGACGAACTCACGGTGCTCGACGAGCAGGCCTTCGAGGCACTCTTCCGCCGGATGGGGTTCAGCCTCGACTGGACGATCAGCTACCGCACCATCGACGACCACTCGCGGGCCACCAGCCAGCAGGCCTTCCTGCGCAACGTCCGCCGCGGCGAGGCCTACAGCTCCGAGGCCCCGGGGCTCTGGGATGTCACCTTCCAGACCGCGGTCGCCCAGGCCGAGCTCGAGGCCCGCGACTACCCCGGGCACTACCACCGGGTCGCCTTCTATGCCCCCACCGTCGACGGCGGCGCCGAGCCGATCTTCATCGAGACCACGCGCCCCGAGCTCATCCCCTCGGTAGTCGCGCTCATCGCCCACCCCGACGACCAGCGGTATGCCGCCCGCTTCGGCACGACGGTGACCTCACCGCTGTTCGGGGTGCAGATCCCGGTGCTGCCCCACCCGGCCGCCGAGCCGGACAAGGGCGCCGGCATCGCGATGTGCTGCACCTTCGGCGACCTCACCGACGTCCAGTGGTGGCGCGACCTGCAGCTGCCCAACCGCTCGCTGGTCACCCGGGCCGGGCGGATGCAGGCCGATACCCCCGAGTGGATCGCCGACGGGCCGGGCGCGACGCTCTATGCCGAGCAGGTCGCCGGCCGGACCCTCTTCGCCGCTCGGGAGGCGATCGTCGGGGCGCTGCGGGAGTCGGGTGACCTCGACGGCGAGCCGACCAAGACCATGCGCAAGGCCAACTTCTACGAGCGCGGCGAGAAGCCGCTGGAAATCGTCTCCACCCGCCAGTGGTACATCCGCAACGGCGGTCGCGAGCCCGAGCTGGGTCGAGCGCTCATCGCCATGGGCGAGACGATCGACTTCCACCCGGCCTTCATGCGCTCGCGCTATGCCAACTGGGTGGCCGGACTCACCGGCGACTGGCTGGTCTCCCGGCAGCGCTTCTTCGGAGTGCCCATCCCGATCTGGTACCGGCTCGACGCGCAGGGCGAACCCGACTACGACGACCCGATCCTGCCGGACGAGGCCGACCTGCCGGTCGACCCGGCCGCGCAGGCACCGGCGGGCTACGCGGAATCCCAGCGCGGCATACCGGGGGGTTTCGTCGGTGACCCCGATGTCCTGGACACGTGGGCGACCTCCTCGCTCACCCCGCAGATCGCCGCAGGCTGGCGCGGGTCGGCAGCCCCCGGACCGGACGGGCTGGCACCGGACGAGATCTTCGCCAAGGTCTTCCCCATGGACCTTCGCCCGCAGGCGCACGACATCATCCGCACGTGGCTGTTCGCGACCGTCGTGCGCTCCTATTGGGAGCACGGCACCGCGCCGTGGACCGACGCGGCCATCTCCGGCTTCATCCTCGACCCGGACCGCAAGAAGATGAGCAAGTCCAAGGGCAACGTCGTCACCCCCGAGGATCTCGTCAAGGCGAACTCCTCTGACGCCGTGCGCTATTGGGCCTGCTCGGGGCGGCTCGGGACCGACTCCGCCTTCGACCCCGGGCAGATCAAGGTCGGCCGGCGGCTGGCCATCAAGATCCTCAACGCGAGCAAGTTCGCGCTGAGCTTCGGCGAGGTCCAGGGTGATCTCGCGGTGGCTGTCACCGAGCCCCTCGACCGTTCGATGCTCGCGGCCCTCGCCGACGTCGTCGCAGCGGCCACGGCCGGCTTCGAGGCGTGGGACTACACGCGCTCGCTCGAGCTCACCGAGTCGTTCTTCTGGTCCTTCTGCGACGACTACCTCGAGCTCGTCAAGGACCGTGCCTACGGCGGGCAGGGCGAGGCTGCGGCCGCGTCGGCCCGTGCCGCGCTGCGGATCGCCCTCGACGTGCTCCTGCGACTGTTGGCCCCCGTGCTGCCCTATGTCACCGAGGAAGTGTGGTCGTGGTGGCGCACCGGTTCGGTCCACCGGCAGCCGTGGCCCACGCCTCCCGACGCCCTGCCCGGCCAGCTCACCGGCGACCCCGCGCTGCTCGACGCCGTCGGCCAGGCGCTCGCGGCCGTGCGCAAGGTGAAGTCCGAGGCCAAGGTCGGGATGCGGGCCGAGATCGCGTCGATGACGCTGGCCGGGACCCACCCGGTCGTCCACGCCGTCCGCGCCGCCGAGACCGACCTGCGAGCGGCCGGGCGGATCACCCGGCTCGACTATGCGGATGCCGAGGCCACCGAGGTTCGCGACCCGGTCCTCGTCCCACCGGAGAAGCCGGTCGGCTGACGGTCCCGTGCACGGTCGCCACCGGGCCGATCAGCCACCAGGGATAGGCCCAGCCGCCGATCCGCAGTCGGCCGGTCGCGAGGCTCCGGGCGTCGAGCGGGACGACCGTGCCGGAGCCAGGATCGTGCACGAGCAGCCCGCCGGAGGCCACCCCGGGATCGGGCACGAGCAACGCGACGTGTCGCGGCAGCAACGCCGAGCCCACGTAGAGCGCCGCCGGGCGCTGCGCAGTGACGTGGCGCGCGAGCCCGTCCATGAGCCGCGTCCATCGCTGCGGCGAGGCCCCGCGCACCCACACGACCCGGTATGCCGTGCCCGCTGGCAGTGCCAGTGACTCGAGTTCTCGTCGGGCCCCCCACGGGGGTGTGCCGAGTGCCTGCGGCCAGGGCGGCTGCCAGGCTCCGGCCGGTCCGGTCACGGCGTTTGTCCGGGCATGCACGAGCGCTGCGTATGCCGCAAACCTCGCCGGCGCGTCGGCACCCTCGGGGAAGGCGCGGCCGCCCCGGTCACCGGTGCGGACCCATCGATGCAGGGCTGGGTCGACGAGCATCCGGGCGGTCGTGAGCGCCGTGGGCCCGCAATCGGTGGTCGTGAACTGTCGTGGCGCCCAGCCTCCGGGGACGAGGCGGAAAGGGGGCGTGCCGAGGTCGGGCACCGTGGCTGGCCGTCAGTCCATGAGGGCGACGTTGCGGGTCTCGGCCCGTTCGGCCGCCTCCTTCGCGTGGCCGAGGGCCACTTCGAGCTTGTCGAGCGCGGCGAGAACCCCGCCGAGCCGATCACGCAGGTCGCGCTGGTAGACCCGCTCGGCCTGCCGGGAGGTCGTCGACTCGGACCAGGACGAGAGCTGGCCGTCGACGGCCGTGAACATCGAGTCGAGTTCGGTCTGCAGGGCCTCTCGTGCGGTGCGCACGTCCGAGCGGATGGACTCGACGGAGTCGGCGTGGTAGACGAGGGTCCGGTTGCCGCTCATTCGATGCTCCAGGCCGAGAGGCTGCCCGCAACCCGCTGGTAGGTCGCACCTTGGGAGACCTGCGACTCCCCGACCGTCTGGTCGACCTCGAGGAGCTTGGCCCCGTAGGCGTAGGTCGCCTGCGGGATCGTGGCGCCGACCTTGAACCACGCCTCGAGCGCCTGGTAGAAGTTCCCCGCCACGTTGCCGCCGAAACCCGCCAGTTCGGCCTGGATGCCGGTGGCGAGTGCGCGGAGGGCAGCCTCGAGCACCGGGCCACTGCCGGAAACCTGCTGAGCCGCCCGGCTCTGGGCACCGATGACCAGTTCGGTCGTCACATCGGACACGTACGCCTCCCCTGTTCTCGCTCGAGGCGATGCTACCGGCTCGGGGTAGGGTGTGAGCCGATCACCGGCGGAGCCAAGCCTCAGGGGGCGCAATGGGACGGCATGACTTCGAGGTCGACCTGCAGGCCGTCGTGACCGCGGCGAAGGGCATCGCCGACGCCGCGAAACTCTTCAAGGACAAGGACGTGTCCGACCTCATCCCCGGCAAGGGTGACGTCGGCGACGACTCCCTCTGGAGCGCGCTCGATGAATTCCAGGACCGGTGGGAGCGCGGGACCAAGAACATGGTCGAGGACGTCCAGGAGGCCGGGGGGCGGCTCGGCAAGATGGCGATGAACTACCTCGAATACGAGCAGGAGGCGGCCAAACCGCTCGCCGAGCTCACGGGTGAGTTCGGCGCGCTGGCCCTGCCCGGGGTCGAGGGCCCGTGACCGCGCCGTCGTTCGTGATCCCTGGTGATCCGGGGGTGGTGCGTGCGCGTGGGGAGGGGATGCGTGCGCATGGGGTGTCGTTCGTGGGGGTCGCGG
>JAKPEG010000190.1 GCA_029552065.1 Actinomycetes bacterium | reverse complement strand
ATCGGACTGATCCCACCCGCCGAGTACGAGACCAACCACTGGGCATCCCAGCCCGTCGAGCACTACCGTGAGAACCCGGTCCTCACCGAGGTCGGATCCAACTAACCGAGCCTCCACGAAACCCGGGGCGATTCAGTTGGTACCGGGCAGCCACCGGGCGGGCGGATACTCCCAGTCGGGCCGGTAGGGCGCGACCAGTCGTGAGCGGTCGCGGCCGATGCCGACCACGCCGAAAACCCGCCAGCCGTGGACGGCATCGGCCTTGGGGATCGGGTTGCCCGTGAACGTGGGCCAGTCTCGCCAGCCGTGTTCGCGCGGATCCCCGATGAGTGCGTCCTGATACCCCCGATACCGCTCTCGCGCCGCGGGGTCATGGGTTAGGTGATTGGTGGCCACCGTCATGCGATCCCCTCCAGTACCCCTGTTGCATGCGTTGCATGTTGCGTTTCGCCGTTCCCCTGAATCACGGGGTGTGTAGCGGGTGTATCGGGATGCAACGACGCAACACTGGCAACAGGGGTATAGAGGCCCCGGCCGCTGCGAGTGAGCCGCCCGGCGACAGCCAGCCGGGAGAGATAGGTGCGCGCGTCGGCGATCCCGAGGGCGGCTACGACGTCCGCGGCGTTCACCGGGCCGGGTGCGGCAGCAACGAACGCGACGATCTCGGCCGAGCGGTCTCCGAGCGCTGAAGTCACCCTCGCCTGTGCGGCGGCGCGGCTCGCGTCGTCGAGGGTGGCCCCGTCGAGCGTCCACGTCCCCGCAGCGGTCGTGATGGCGTACTCACCCTCGGGGACGTCACGGCCGGTCACTCGCAGGATGCCGGCCGATTCGTTGCGGGGGCGAGCGATGTTCACCGTGGCGTCTGCGGCGCCGTTGAGGCCGTTGGTTCCGCTGGTGCCGTCCATCCAGTCGGCGCCGTCCCCGAGCGCTTGCTTGCGCACGTGATGCACAACCATGAGGCAGGTTCCCGGCCAGGCGTCGGCGTAGGCCTTGAGCTTGGCGCCGACCCGGTAATCCCGCTGATATGCGCCTTCGCCGGGCAGCGCGGGCGGCATGACGCGCCCGAGGGTGTCGAGCACTATCAGGGGCGCGGCGTGGCCGTGCTCGGTGAGCCAGGCCTCGATGACTTCCAGCACCTCGGCGGGCGTGGCCCGGGTCAGGTAGTCCAAGCCCGTGGGGATCGGCTCGTCCGGCCCGAGCAGGGCGCGGCAGCGCCCCTGTAGGCGTCGATCGCCGTCCTCGAGCGCCAGCAGCAACACAGGGCGCGGTCGGCCGACCGGGATGGTCCCGAACGCTCGCCCGCCCGAGGCGACCGCGAGGCACACGCCGAGCGCGGCCCAGCTCTTGCCGGCCTTCGGTGGCCCGGTGAACAGCACGAGACCCTCGGGGATGAGGCCAGGAACCGCCCACGACAGCGGCGCGAATCGTTGCGCGTCGAGCCAGGATCCGCTGCGCAGCCGGGAGAGGATCTCGCTCACGAGGCCACCCCCTGCACCCGTCGCGCCCGCATCTCGGCCCGGAACCGCTCGCCGCGGCGCTGGTCGCGGTAACGGTGCAGCGCGGCCAGCTCGTCGGGTGCCAAGCACAAGGCCTCGGGGCTGACGAGGGGGCGGCCGGCGAGCGCGTGGACGTTGCGCACCGCAGCGCGCTGGAGGGCGGCGAGCTCGGCGTCGCAGGCGGCATACCCTGCCTCCCAGCCGACGGCATACCCGTGCTCGACGCCCGCCAGGAAGGCGTCCATCTCGGCGCGGCTGAGGGCGATGATGTCGATCACGCACCCCACCCCCAACGGCCAGCGATACGGCGGTCGACGTCGGCGGCACGGCCCGTGACCGTCGTCGAGCTGGTGGTCGTCTCGACGAGATGACCACGCCGCACATGCTGTGCAGCGGCTCCCTCGTCGAAGAGATGGCGCCGGCACGTGGCGCAGTAGTGCGACACCTGGGCGTCGAGCGTGCGGGCACACGTTGCCTCTGCGATACTGGGGACAGCCACCACGCTGCCGGGAGCCGCCTTCGGGCGGCTTTCGTTTGTCACGCTGCCTCGCCCCCGCGACGAAGACGGCGGGCCTGAGCGGACTTCAGGGCAAGGCGTGCGTAGTAGGCCCGGCGGATGTGCTCGGCGCGGACCGGATCGCCGCCGGCTTCGTCGAGGAAGCGCTGGGCCAGCGCGGCACGTGCGGGAGCTGTGCGGGCACTGCGGTCGGTCGTGTTCGCCCACGAAACATGGGCGCCGATGCGCCCAAGAAGGGATGCGGCAGAGGAGGTTTCGGCGGTCGCCATGGAGTGCATCTCCGAATCGGGAGACTTGCGACCACCGAAGGCCGCCCTACCCCACGCGACGTAATCGGCCCAGCGTGACGGACCGGCGATAAACGCTATTGCGGCTTATCGTACCTGGGGCTCGGGGTGTGTTCCCAACTTGCCCCGGCGCGGCGTGTCGTCCATGCGGGACTTGTCCCATGTCTCGGCGAGGGCATCCCGGCACTCACCAAGGGGGACGGTGGATGTCTGCACGCCGCCCGAGTCGCGGCACGCCTTGCAATCGAAGATGAGCGTCCGCCACTCCGACTCGTCATCGGGTTCGGGCTCGTACCTCATCAGGACGTTGGCGCCCAAGGTGGCGCGGTCCCACCAAAGCGCCGCGGGGTCGGACTCCGAGAGGTACCGCCCAAGGCGAACCAACCGATGCCCGCCGGGATCAATGAGGTCGAGCCCGGCGAACTGGTCCGCTGGGTAGAGTCCGCGAGCGTCTGATCCCCACCCCTTGCGACGCACTGACCGTCTGCTCACAACTCCCCCAGATTGAGCCCGCGGGCCTCCTCGGCCGCCCTGGCGGACGCCTGCGCCTTGGTGTAGCGCATGAGCATGTCGGGGCGAGTCCACCCCGCGACTGCCATGAGCCCGGTCTCCGAGCCGCCGGCGGCGAGCCATCGGTGGGCGGCGGTGTGACGCATCTTGTGGGGGTGGAAGCCGACGATGCCGGCGGCTCGCGCGCGCTCGGCCAGCGACTTGTGCAGCGCATCGTAGGAGAACGACTTGCCCCTGTCCCCCAGCCAGAGGTCGGGCGACGACGCCGCGAGCCTGTGCGTGGCTCGCAGACGCTTGTAGCGGTCGATGGCGAGTGCGGAGTGCGGACCGAACGGGACCACCCGCCCCTTGCCGCCCTTGCCTCGACGAACGATTGCGGTGCCGGCACCCAGGTCGACGTCGTCGAGGCCGAGCGCGACCACCTCCCCGGCGCGCACTCCCGTTTCAAGCATGAGACGCACGATGGCCTCGTCGCGGCGGTGGCGCAGCATTTCGGCGGGCGTGGCGCCCTTGGGCGGGGTGCACGCTTTGAGCAGCGCTCGCAACTCGTCGTCGCTCAACGGCTCGACGACCCGAGCATCGAGCTTGGGCGCCTTGACCCCGAGGAACGGGTCGACTGGGATCTCACCCTCGTCGGCAAGCCACGCGGCATACCGACGCACAGCGAGCTGGCGCGAGCGAGCCGTCGACGGCTGCGCTCCCCTGTCGAGCAGATCCGCTATCCACTCGCGCAGGCTCGCGCGATCGAGGGGCGGCCTGTCGCCGTCAGCGCACCAGCGCAAGTAGAAGCGCACCCCGTCGCTGTAGGCCTTGACGGTCTGTGGGGACTTCCGGTCAGCTCGCAGCGACAAGACCCATGAGTCAAGTAGGGCCGCGAGGTCGGGCCCTGCCGTGCGTTTCGCCACGCCAACAGCCTATCCGATATCTGGACTAGAAGCGCTGTGCCGGGTATCGTGTCGCCTGTCAGAGCCCAAAGACCGCCTCTGAGCAGCACGAACACCCGAGATGGTGGCAGAGCGTCAGTCCAGATAGTCGCGCAGCACCTGCGAGCGCGACGGGTGACGCAGCTTGCTCATCGTCTTGGACTCGATCTGGCGGATCCGCTCCCGGGTGACGCCGTAGACCTTGCCGATCTCGTCGAGGGTCTTGGGCTGGCCGTCGGTGAGCCCGAAGCGCATCGACACGACGCCCGCCTCCCGCTCGGAGAGGGTGTCGAGCACCGAGTGCAGCTGCTCCTGCAGGAGGGTGAAGCTCACGGCCTCGGCGGGCACGACCGCCTCGGAGTCCTCGATGAGGTCGCCGAACTCGCTGTCCCCGTCCTCACCGAGCGGGGTGGCCAGGGAGATCGGTTCGCGGCCGTACTTCTGGACCTCGACGACCTTCTCCGGCGTCATGTCGAGCTCCCGCGCCAGCTCTTCGGGCGTGGGTTCGCGGCCGAGGTCCTGGAGCATCTGGCGCTGGACGCGGGCGAGCTTGTTGATGACCTCGACCATGTGCACGGGGATGCGGATGGTGCGGGCCTGGTCGGCCATCGCCCGAGTGATCGCCTGCCGGATCCACCAGGTCGCGTAGGTCGAGAACTTGTAGCCCTTGGTGTAGTCGAACTTCTCGACCGCCCGGATGAGACCGAGGTTGCCCTCCTGGATGAGATCGAGGAAGAGCATCCCGCGGCCGGTGTAACGCTTGGCGAGGCTGACGACGAGACGCAGGTTGGCCTCGAGCAGATGGTTCTTGGCCTTCTTGCCGTCCTGCGCGATCCACCACAGCTCGCGCTTGAGCTTCATCTCGATCTTCTCGCCCGAGTTGAGCATCTCCTCGGCGAACAGCCCCGCCTCGATCCGTTTGGCGAGTTCGACCTCCTGCTCGGCGTTGAGCAGGGCGACCTTGCCGATCTGCTTGAGATAGTCCTTCACGGGGTCGGCGGTCGCGCCGGCGGTGACGACCTGCTGGGCCGGGGCGTCATCCTCGTCGTCGTCACGGATGACGAAGCCGGCGTCGTCGGCCTCCTCCTCGGCGGGAGCGGCCGTCTCCTCCTCGCTCTCCTCGGTCTCGACCTCGACCTCGACCTCGACCTCGACGACGGTCTCCTCGACCTCGATCTCGACCTCTTCGACGAGGTCGACCTCGTCCTCGCCCAACTCGTCGACCGGCAGGTCGTCCGGGTCGTCGCCGGCCTCGGTGCCCTTGGCGGCCCTGGCCTTGGGCGCGGCCGACTTGGAGGCGGCCGGCTTGGAGGCGGCCGACTTGGCTGCGCTCTTCGCCGCAGTCTTGGCCGCGCTCTTGGCGGCGGCCCCCGGGGTCGCTGCCGTGGCCGGCGCCGCCGCAGCGGGCTCAGGGGCGACGGCCGAGTCAGCGGACGCCGCGGCAACCTTCGTCGTCCTTGCGGACGCGGCCTTCGCGGGGGCGGTCTTCGCGGGCGCAGCCTTCGCGGGCGCGGCCTTCGCGGGCGCAGCCTTCGCGGGGGCCGCCTGGGCCTCGGCGGCCCTTGCGGCGGGCGCGGGAGCCTTCTCGACGGCAGCCGCCGCCTTCGCCGCCGCGGACTTGCTCGCGGGCGTCTTCGCCGATGCCCCCTCGTCGGACGCCGCCTTCGCGACGGGCGCCGACTTCGCCGCCGTCGACTTGGCGGGCGCCGACTTGGCGGGCGCCGACTTCGCTGCAGCAGTCAACGAGGTCGCGACGCTACGGGAGCGGCTGGCTGCGACAGCCCGGGTCGGCGGCTCGGTGTGGACTTCGATGCCGTTGTCGTCCAACGCCCGCAGCACAGCGGCGCGACGCCCGGCCGGCACCGAGGCGGCCTCCAGCGCGGTCTTGACGTCCGCGCTCGTCACCCCGCCTCGGGTCGTGCCCAGCGCGAGCAAGGCACGCAGGGAGGGGTGGGTGAACTCCGCCGGGAGCGGTCGGGGACCACCCGCGGTGGTGGAGGACTGCGACACTGGCACCGACAACCTTTCCTCGGCGACGACGCATGCCACGGGCACGCGACGGGCCACGGGAGAACTCTGGGGGGAACGGACCTCGAGCCTGCCCGCCGGCCTCTCCGTCGCCGTCACTCGGGCTGTCCGCACGATCCGTGGTGGACATTATAAAACGTCACGGGGCCGCGCGCGGAAACGCCCCGGGAAACCCACGACCCGGGGCGTCTGCCGCGTCGGCTCAGGCGTCGCGCGAGGCCTTCACCGCGAGGACCGGGCAGTGGGCGTCCAGCAGGATCCGCTGGGCGTTGGAGCCGAGGATGAGCTTGCCGACGGGGGTGCGTCGACGCAGCCCGATGACGATGAACTCGGCGTCCTCCTCTTCTGCGACCTGGATGAGGTCCTCCGCCGGCTCGTTGCCGCGGACGAGCTGGCGCACCTCGTGCTCGATGCCGAGGTGGCTGAGCTTGCGTTGGATGCTGTCCAACTCCTCCTCGAACTTCAACGCCTCGTCGGCGTCGAAGTCCTTGCCCCCCCGCTGAGAGTTGATGACGATGAGCTTGACGTGCCGCAATTCGCATTCCTCGGCGGCCCGACGCAGGGCCGCACGGCCCTCCCGCGTCGCGACATATCCGACCACGACGGCCACAACGACCTCCTTGTCGACGCACCACGCGTCTGTGATCTCAGACGTTACCGGATCGCCGACTGCCTGCATCGGAGCCGTGAGGGAGGTCGCCCAGGACCTCGCGGACGATCCGCCCGACCTGGTCGACCTCGATGAGGAATCCGTCGTGGCCGCACGGCGAGGTGATCGTCTCGAGCCGACCATCCGGCACCGATTCGGCGAGCCGGGCCGACTGGTCGGCGGGATAGAGCCGGTCGGAGTCGACCGCCACCGCCGTGACCTTCGCCCGCACGCGGGAGAGCGCAGCGGTCACGCCCCCGCGTCCGCGCCCCACGTCGTGTGAGTTCATCGCCTCGGTGAGCACGAGGTAGCTGTTGGCGTCGAAGCGCCGGGCGAGCTTGCCCGCGTGGTAGTCGAGGTAGCTCTCCACGGCATACCGCCCCCCGCCCCCCAAGGGCACCTCACCCGCTTGCGCCTCCCGTCCGAAGCGCTGGTCGAGTTCGGCGGCACTGCGGTAGGTGACCTGGGCGATGCGCCGGGCCACGCCCATGCCCTCCGCCGGCCCACGCTCGTGGCCGTAGTAGTCGCCGCCGAAGAAGTGCGGGTCGCTGCGGATCGCGAGCAGCTGCGGTTGGCACCAGGCGATCTGCTCGGCGCTCGCGGCGGCGGTGCTCGCGAGGACGACCGCCCGCGCGACCCGTTCCGGATGCCCCACCGCCCATTCGACGACCCGCATCCCGCCCATCGAACCGCCGATGACCATCGCCCACTGCCGCACGCCCAAGGCGTCGGCGAGCACCCGCTCGGACTCGACCTGGTCGCGGATGGTGACGAACGGGAACCGGCTGCCCCAGACCCTGCCGTCGGGGGAGGTCGACGAAGGTCCGGTGGTGCCTTGACAACCGCCGACGACGTTGGCCGCGACGACGAACCACCGGTCGGTGTCGATCGCGTGGCCAGGCCCCACGAGGCCCTCCCACCAACCCGGGGACGGGTGCCCGGGACCGGCCGGACCCACGACATGGCTGTCACCCGTGAGCGCATGTTCGACGAGCACGGCGTTGGCACCGTCGGGGTCGAGCCGACCCCACGTCTCGTAGGCCACCCGCAGCCCCGGCAGTGAGCCGCCCCGCTCGAGGGCGAGGTCACCCGCGGCGAGGAAACGCCGATGCCCGGCATCGTCGCCCTCGCGCCACGCCCCGGTCACCCGGGTCCGGTCGCTGGTGACGGTCACGGATTACGCTCCTCGGGCTCGCACTTGCCCGAGCGGGCAGCCCGGGCCGGGTCCTCACCCGGGGCACCCCATCGCGAGGAAGGGTTGCCGGCCAGCGAGCCGGGGCTTGACGCTGGCGCTCTTGACCTGGCCCGAGTCTAGGGGGGCCTGCACGGGCCGTCACGCCGGGCCCAGCCCGTGGACCGCTCAGGCGGCCCGTCCTCCGGGCCGGATTCCGAGCTCGACCACCCGCTCGAGCAGGACCGCGAGGCGGTAGTCGGGGTCGATGGCCAATGCCCGATCCAGGGCGACCCGGGCGAGCGCACCCTCTCCGTGATGCCAGGCGAAGGACGCGAGCAGGGCGAGCCCTGCGGGTGCCCTGCTCGGCGGGCTGTGCCGGGCGAGCCAACACAGTCGGGTGCGCAGCCGGCCCTCCCGCTCACCCAGGTCGAGCCCGGCCCGGCCACTCGAACCGTCGACCGGCCGCCAGGGAGTGCCGCCGGGCAGCCGGAGCGCGGCCAGGCGGACGAGTGGGGGGTCGAACGCGTCGACGCCGAGACTCCCCGGCGCCAACCAGGCGACCAGCAGGTCACGCACGGCGTGGTCGCGGAGCAGGTCGAGCATCCGTGCGACGGTGGCCGGCCCCGGGGGCCGCCTCCCGAACCACCGCGCGTCCGTGACGTCGAGGAAGCGGCCCCAGGCGGCCAGCCCCGTCGAGCGCTCGGTCGGATCCGCCACGGCCGCCTCGTCCGGCGCCCTCGGGTGCAGCGCCATCACCGCGGCGACCCGTTCGGTGAGGGGTCCGGGCTCGGCGGCCACGAGAGCGGCCAGATGCTCGCGGCTCGCGACCGGGACCCTCCCCTGAGCGACGTAGTCGGCCACCGCCGCGACCCGGTTCTCGGCCGGCAGCGCCATGCCGTCGTGGGCGAGCCGGCGGTCGGCGGCGTCGATCGGATAGGCCCGCCCGCCGTGCACGACGATCCGGTCGAGCACCCGGATGCCGGTGCCGGCCAGGTGTCGGGAGACCGCGTCGAGCGCGGGGCGGGCCTCGCCCGCCCGCTCCTCGTAGCCGACGAGGACCACCGCCGTCGCGCCGTGCGACCGACAATGCCCGACGAGCAGCGCGGCCGCGTGGGGGCAGTCGGCGGGATCCTCCGGCAGGTCGAGCCGCTGCGCGAGGTCGAGCCGGGTGCCCCGCAAGCCGAGCACGACGAGGCTGCGGTGCGGCCGGAAGCCCAGGTGGTAGGGCACGACCGTCACGAGGTCGAGTGGGTCACTGATCCGGATTGTCGTCATGCCGGAGATCGTTCGCCGACCCCGCCGGGTCGGCGAGTTCCCGCCTGGGGACTGTGGACCGTGGGGCGAGGACTCCCCCGCCTGTGGACGAGGCCTCGCGGACCCCGCGCACGCAGGGTCGAGGGGGTCAGCGCACGACGCTCGAGCGCACGGTGTCAAAGACGTGCGTGGGCGGGGCGTCCTGCGCGGCATACCCGAAGGAGGGCGCGTCCTGCGGCCCGGCAGCTGTGGCAGGTCGCCGGCCGCGCTCCCAGGCGAGGAATGCCTCGGTGTCGTTGACGAGGGTGCCCGCGAGCCAGGTGACGAGCAGCGCATCGTCGGCGAGCCCGATGACCGAGAGCAGACCCTCGGGCACGAGGTCGACCGGCGAGAGCACATAGACGATCGCCCCGAGCATCCCCACAAGCCGCCCGATGGGCAGCCCGTCGTATTCGCCGCGCAGGGCGGCACGGATCATCCGGGGCACCGCGGCCAACCGCTCGCCCACGCCGGGGGCACCCGGCCGGGTCGCGGCCCGCAGGGCCATCCCCAGCGACCGGAGCACCCCCCAGCGGACCGAGCCCGCGCTCCTTGCAGCCATCTGTCGATCTCCTCGTCGAGGTGTCCCCCGCGGACCGATCGGCCCGCATCCCCCTCAACGACCGACCGGCACCGGCGATTCCGCACGCCACATCACGATTCGGTATGCCGTGTGGTCACCTCGCGCGGGCCGCCCACCGCGGGAACGGCCACCGGCACCCACCCGCGAGGCGGCTCGATCAGCTTGCGCGGCGGGGGAATTCCCGCTTGGCGTTGGCGGCGATCCGACCGAGCAGGTAGACGTCGAGGCCCGCCCCGACGGCCCCGCCGACGACCGGCACGGCCTTGCCGAAGCGTCCGAGCATCGACTGGCCGGAGCGGGTGAGCAGCCGGAAGCCGATCCCCTTGTTGAGCACCATGAGCGCGGGGCCAGGGAGCCGCTGGGTCGCGAGATCGGTGAGCTTCCCGCCCACCCCGCCACTCACGACGACCCCGGCCTTGCGCAGGAGGTCGTCGGCGTCGGCACCGACGAGGGTGAGCAGGATGGCCGAGCGGATCTGCGGGTGGTCGATGTCGTAGCCGCGGACCCGGGCGATCGAGGCGACCATCCGGGTGGCCAGGAGGTAGAACTCGACGACATTGGCCGGCAGGGCCACGAGCAGGGTGACGAAGCCGCCGAGCCCGGTGACGAAGCCGCCCACCCCGGCCTCGACGGCGTGGGTGCGCACGATCGACGTGATCGCTCCCTCGTCCGAACGGGCACCGTCCCGCGCCGCGTCCGCCACGGCGTGCGCGGACCGGAAGGGCCCACGCCCGTCGATCCCCACGTCGAGCAGTCGCTGCGCGAGGTCGGTGGCCAGGCCGGCCATCGGGCCCTCCGGTTCGCCCGCCGCCGCCTGTTCGAGCGCGGGCCGCGGCGCGAGCGCCTTTCCCGGCTTCGAACCGAAGATCCCCATGACGAGCCACCCTTCCCGGCGCAAGGAGCGCCGCACGATCTGCGGGCGACCCTACCCGGTGGGTGAGGTTGGATGGACCGGTGGCGATCGCCGAGGGCCCTGGTCTCGTGCCGCCCGCGCCGCTCGGCCCGCTGGTCCCCTTGGTCGCGGTCGGCGGGCGCGCGGCATACCTGCTCACCGACCCCGCCGACCCCGGGCACCTCGGCGACGCGGGCGGCGACGGGGGCTGCGTCGGGGACCTCGCGCAGGTGCTCGACGCCGCGCGGGAGCTCGAGGCCGCGCGGCGACCACGGTGGGTGGTCCCCGAGGCGCGGCACCTGGCGGGGTTGGTCGCCGAGGGCGTCCCCGTGGCACGGCTGTGGGACATCGCCGAGGTCCACCGGCTCCTCGTGGGAGGGTGGTCGGCCGACCTGGGCACGGTCGCGGCCCATCTCGACGGCCTCGCCCTCGACGGGATCCCCCGGAGCGGACCCGAGGACCTGTTCACGGCCTCGGCCCCGACGCCACCGGACGAGCGGCCGGACGATCCGATCGGCCCCGACGGCTACCTGCGGGCCGATGCCCTCCTGCCCTCGTGGGCCGACAGCGACGAGCGCCTGCTGGCCCTCTGCCGACTCGGCGCCAGGTTGGCCCTCGCCCAACGCGAACGGCTCGGCCGGCTAGGACCGCGGGCCCTCGCGACCGCGCACGCCGAGTCCGCGGCGGCCCTGGTCTGTCTCGAGCTCGAACGGGACGGGCTACCGGTCGACCGAACCGCCGCGGAGTCGCTCGTGCAGGAGTGCGCCGGTCCGCGACCTCGGGACGAGGCGGACGCGGCGCGGATCCGGGCCGAGCGTGACGCGCGGGTGCTCGCGCACGTGCCGGGCCGGGTGGCCGATCTGCGCAACCCCGCCCAGGTGAAGGCCCTGCTCGCGGCGGCGGGCGTGCACGTGCGCAGCACCCGCAAGTGGGAGCTGGAGCCGCTGCGCGAGAGCTACCCGGTCGTCGACGCGTTGCTGCGCTGGCGCAAGGACGAGCGGATCGCGACGACCTACGGCTACCGCTGGCTCGACGAGCACGTGGGGCCGGACGGGCGGCTGCGCGGCGGCTGGACCGCGTGCGACGGTGCGGCCGGCCGGATGACCGCACAGGCCGGGCTGCACAACCTGCCGGTGCCGCTGCGCGCAGCCGTCGTCGCCGAGCCCGGCCATGTCTTCGTCCGCGCCGACCTCGGCCAGATCGAGCCTCGGGTGCTCGCCGCGGTGTCCGGCGACCCCGCCTTCGCCGCGGCGACCCAGGCCGACGACCTCTACGCGCCCGTGGCGGCGAAACTCGGTGTCGACCGCCCGGTCGCCAAGGTCGCCGTCCTCGCCGCCATGTACGGCCAGCGCTCCGGCGCGGCGGGCGCGGCGCTCGCCGACCTCGAACGCGCCTACCCCGTCGCGATGCGCCTGCTCGACCAGGCGTATGCCGCGGGGCTGGCTGCGCGACCGGTGCGCACCTTCGGGGGTCGACTCGTCGCGCTCGACACCGCACTCGTGCCGGACCGGGACGCGGACCCGGCCACCCGGGCTGCCCTCGATGCCGCGCGCGGGCGCTTCGCCCGCAATGCCGTGATCCAGGGGGCTGCGGCCGAACTGTTCAAGGCGTGGGCGGCGACGGTCCGCCACGAGGTGGCGCCGGTGGGCGGCCGGATCGTCCTGGCCCTGCACGACGAGTTGCTCGTCCACGTTCCCGAGGAGCACGCGCGCGCGGCGATGGGCCGGGTGGAGCGGGCGTTGCAGGACGCGGCGCGGCGCTGGCTCGGCTCCGAGGCCGTCCGCTTCGTCGCCGACGTGTCCGTCGTGCGCTGTTGGGCCGACGCGAAGGGCTGAGCAGGTCCAGCGAGCCGCCGTCCGTGCAGGGCAGCGGCCGAGCGAGCTCAGCCCTCGTCGGCGACCTCACGGAGGAAGGCCTCGACGTCGGCGCCGATCTCCTCGGCCGAGGGCAGCCGGGTGAGGTCGGTCGCGAGCAGCGAGGGGCGTTCGCGACCCTCCATGAAGGAGTCGTACTGCCGCTCGAGCGCCGCGACGACTCCCCGGACCTCGTCGTTGTCGGCGAGCTCGGATGCGATCTTCTCCCGGGTGGCGGCCGCGGAGGCGGCCAGCTCGTCGCGGGCGAGGTCGAGCCCGGTCGCCCCCACGACCGCGTCGAAGGCGGTGAGTGCGGCGTCGTGGTAGTCGGCCTGGGCGAGGTAGTGCGGCACGTGGACGGCGTAGCCCATGGCGTCGCGGCCGGCCTCGCCGAGGCGCAGCTCGAGCAGGGCGGTGAAGCTGCCCGGGACCTGCACGGTGCCGAAGATCGGCTCCACCTCGCCGAGCAGGCGTGGGGAGGTCGCGTGCGGGGTCGATCCGAGCGGGCGCGTGTGCGGCACCGCCATCGGTATGCCGTGCACGCTCACCGTGAGGGCAACGCCGAGTCGGTCGGTGAGCCCGAGGACGGCCTGGCTCATCCGCTCCCACTGGTAGTCGGGTTCCGGGCCGGAGAGCAGGAGGAAGGGGGTACCGGAGCGGTCGACCACCCGGTGGAGCAGGATAGCCGGGTCGTCGTAGGCGCTCCACCGGTCGCGGTCGAAGGTCATGATCGGCCGGCGCCCCCGGTAGTCGAGCAGCTGGTCGACGTCGAAGGACGCGACCACCCGCGACTCGTGGCTGTCGAGCAGGTGCGCGGTGAGCAGTCGCTGGGCTCCGCCGGCGTCGATGAAGCCGCCCAGCGACGCGACGAGCACGCCGGCCCGAGCGGACTGCGGCTCGCCGTCGTGTTCGAAGCGGTAGAGAGCGGTGGGGTCCTGCACGATCCAATCCTTCCAAACGGTGTCGACGAGTCAACGCCCGGGATGCCCCGCAGATTCCGCACCCTGACGGCACCCCCGCCGAGCCCTTGCCCGAGCCCTTGCCCGATCGGGACGCTCAGCCGCGCGGGAGGGCGGCGATCGCCTTCTCGATCCGTTTGCGCGACACCGGGTATGCCGTGCCGAGACTCTGCGCGAAGAGCGACACCCGCAGCTCCTCGATCATCCAGCCGACGGCGACCACGTCGGCGGATCCCCGCTGGGTGGGACGCAGCCGGGCCAGCAGCGCGGCATACGCGGTCTCGACGGCGAGCACTTCGTCGAGGCGTGCCCGGTCGCGGACGAGGTCGAGGGGTGCCTTGTCGAGCCGGTGCAGGGCCGCCCGCAGATAGCGGTCGAGGTCGGGCAGCCGGGCGAGCCCGGCCTGGGCGACGAAACCGGGGTGGACGAGTTCGCGCAGTTGGGACCGCACGTCGGCGACGAGCTCGCCGAGGGCCGGCGCGTTCATCGCGTCCAGTCCGGAGACGAGGCGCAGGTGCTTGGCGAGGATCGGTTCGACCAGGCCGATCACCTGCACGACGCGAGCCCCGACGTGGTCGCGGACCGCGGCCTGGGCGGCGGCATACTCCTGCGCGGTGCGTGGCACATGGTGGACGCGCTCGGCGGCGATCGCGTCGACGGCGGCGGCCAGGGCGTCGTCGAGCAGCGCCGGCACCGAGCCGTGCGGGTTGTGGCCGAGGGCGAGCTTCTGGGCGTTGCTCAGCCGCCCGAGAACCTGTTTCCACGGCGGGACGATGCTCAGCAGGAGCAGGCGCCGCACCCCCAGTCGATGCTCGGCCTCGGCCTCGGCCGCCGACGGCAGCACCCGCAGGGCCACGCTGTCGCCCTCGTCGACGAGTGCCGGATAACCGTGCACCCGTCGTCCGCCGACGACCGCGTCGTGTTCCAGTGGCACCTCGCCGATCTCCCAGGTCCGCATCCCGGTGCGGCTGAGGGCCGCGCCGGCGGCCGCGACCCGTGCACTCACCTCGGGCGCGGCCCGCTCGCGCAGGGCAGCGAGCGAGGTCCCGCTCGCGACCACGCGGGCCGCCTGCCCGCGGCCGGCGGACCCGCCGGGCCGCTCGGGCGCGCGCTCCTCGATCGAGAAGGTGATGCGCAGGTGCTCGGGCAGCCGGGCGAGGTCCCAGTCCTCGGGCCGGATGACTACCCCGTGGGTTTGGCGCAGCACGGCGGCGAGCACCTCGGTGAGACGCCCGTCCGCCGGGCCAAGGCCGCGCTCGGCGAGCACCCGCACGGTCGCCGCGGCGTGCTCGGGGGCCGGCACGAGCAGCCGCCGGGTCGCCTTGGGCAGGCTGCGGATGAGCGCGGTGACGAGTTCCTCGCGCAGCCCCGCCACCTGCCAGTCGAAGCCCTCGTCGGCGACCCGGTTGAGCACGTCGGTGCCGATGTGGACGGTCACCCCGTCGGCGGCGGTGCCCGGTTCGAACTGATAGGTCACCGGCAGGCGCAGGTCACCCTGCACCCACGTGGTGGGGAAGGCATCCGCGCCGATGTCCCCGGCGTCGTCGCGGACGAGCAGGTCCTCGGTGAAGGTGAGCAGCCCGGGGTCGGTCCGCCTCGCGTCCTTCCACCAGCGGTCGAAATGCCGTGCGCTCACGACCGATTCGGGCACTCGCGTGTCGTAGAAGTCGTAGAGGACGTCGTCGCCGACGAGGATGTCCCGTCGGCGGGTGCGCGCCTGCAGCTCCTCCAGGCGTTCGACGAGCCTTCGGTTGTCGTGGAAGAAGCGATGCTGGGTGGTCCAGTCGCCCTCGACGAGGGCGTGCCGCAGGAACAACTCGCGCGCGAGCTGCGGGTCGATCCGCCCGAGTCCCACCGTGCGGCCAACGACGAGGGGCACCCCGAAGAGGGTGACCCGCTCGGTCACGACCGCCGACCCCTGCCGCGCCGACCAGCGTGGCTCGGCATACTGCCGCTTCACCAGGTGCGCGCCGAGTTCTTCCGCCCAGAGCGGGTCGATGCGGGCGACGTCGTGGGCCCACAGCCGCGAGGTCTCGACGAGCTCGCCGGCCATCACGTATGCCGGTTGCTTGCGGAACAGCCCCGACCCCGGTGAGATCGCGAAGCGCGCTCCCCGCGCCCCGAGGTAGTCGCGACGCACCTCGTCGCGCAGCCCGACGTGGCTGAGCAGCCCGGCGAGCATCGAGCGGTGGAACGCGTCGAGATCGAGCTCGCCGTGGTGTCCGTGCCGGCCGACGGCGAAGCCGGCGCCTTTGGCCGCCTGGCGTAGTTGGGCGACAAGGTCCTGCCACTCCCGGATCCGCAGGTAGTGCAGGTATTCGGCCTTGCACATCCGCCGGAAGGCGCTGCCGGACAGGGTCTCCTGCTGCTCGCGCAGATAGGTCCAGAGCCGCAGGTATGCCGCGAGGTCCGAGCCCTCGACGGCAAACCGCTTGTGCGACAAGGCTGCCGCTTCCTGGTGGTCGAGCGGTCGCTCGCGCGGGTCCTGAATCGACAGGGCGGCGACGACCACGAGCACGTCGGGCAGCACCCCGAGCCGGTCCGCCTCGATCACCATCCGGCCCAGCCGTGGGTCGACCGGGAGCTGGGCGAGGCTCCGTCCGTAGGCCGTGAGCCGTCGCCGCTCGTCCGCCGATCCGGCGGCGGACCTGGTGCCCGTGCTCGCTTCCAGCGCGCCGAGTTCCTCGAGCAGGCGCACGCCGTCGGCGATGTTGCGGGCGTCGGGCGGGTCGACGAAAGGGAAGGCTGCGACGTCGCCGAGCCCGAGGTTGGTCATCGCGAGGATGACCGAGGCGAGGTTGGTGCGCAGGATCTCCGGGTCGGTGAACGCCGGGCGGGCGTCGAAGTCCTCCTCGGAATACAACCGGATGCACACCCCGGCGGCCAGCCGCCCGCAGCGTCCCGCGCGTTGGCTTGCGCTCGCCTGGGAGACCGGCTCGATGGGCAGCCGCTGGACCTTGGTCCGCTGGCTGTAGCGGGAGATCCGCGCCGTGCCGGTGTCGACGACATAGCGGATGCCCGGCACGGTGAGCGAGGTCTCGGCGACGTTGGTCGCGAGCACGACGCGCCGGCCCTCGTGGGGCGCGAAGACCCGGTGCTGTTCCGCCGCCGAGAGCCGGGCGAAGAGCGGGACGATCTCGGTGTCGGGCAGTCCCAGCCCGGCTAATGCGTCTGCGGCGTCACGGATCTCGCGTTCACCGGAGAGGAAGACGAGGATGTCGTGGTTGGCCACCTCGTCGTGGCCCGATGCCTCCGTCCACAACTCCTCGACCGCCTCGACGATCCCGGTCACCTGGTCGATCTCGACCGGCGGTCCGGGGGTGCCGTCCTTGGCGGGCAGCCCGTCGCGCACGAGCGGCCGGTAGCGCAGCTCGACCGGATAGGTCCGCCCCGACACCTCGACGATCGGTGCCGGGCGCCCGTGCGCGTCGGCGAAGTGCCGGGCGAAGCGCTCGGGGTCGATCGTCGCCGACGTGACGACGACCTTGAGGTCGGGACGGCGCGGCAGCAGGGCCTTGAGGTAGCCGAGGATGAAGTCGATGGTGAGGCTGCGCTCGTGCGCCTCGTCGATGACGATCGTGTCGTAGCGGCGCAGGTCGCGGTCGCGCTGCAGCTCGGCGAGCAGGATCCCGTCGGTCATCACCTTGACGAGCGAGTCGCGCCCCACCTGGGTCGTGAAGCGCACCTGGTAGCCGACCACTCCCCCGAGGTCGACGTCGAGCTCCTCGGCGAGTCGCTCGGCGACCGCACGGGCGGCGATCCGTCGGGGCTGGGTGTGCCCGATGGTCCCGCGGATCCCCCGGCCCAGCTCGAGGAGGATCTTGGGCAGTTGGGTGGTCTTGCCCGAGCCGGTCTCGCCGGCGAGGACGACGACCTGGTGGTCGCGGATCGCCGCGGCGATCTCGTCGCGGCGAGCCGCGATCGGCAGGTCCTCGGGGTAGCGGATCGGCGGCACGAGCGCGCGCCGCGCGGCATACCTCGCCTCGCGTGCCACCCGCCGCTGCTCGGGTGAGTGCCGGGGCGCCCCGTCCGTGGCCCCTCCCGTGTCTCCTGCCCCGCGCGACTCCCCCCGCCGTCCGCCCGTATGCCGCCGCGCCGGCCGGCGGGCGCCCGCAGGTCGCCGCCCGGGGTCGGTCGTCGGCTGCTCGGACACGCCCGTCAGGATAGGTGGCCAGGCACTGCACCGGACGATTCCCGCCGACGGCATGCGGCCCGGAGCGGGCCCCTGCCCTGGGAAGGTGAGAGTCCGCACCGCCAGGCGGTGCGGACTCTCACGTCGCCGGGGTGGCTCCCCGTCCGGTATGGGTGCTCAGCCAGCCGCGGCGGCGAAGCCCTGGCGCAGGTCGGCGAGGATGTCGTCGATGTGCTCGATGCCCACGGCCAGGCGCACGAGCCCCGGTGTGACGCCCGCGGCGAGCCGGTCGGCGTCGCCGCCCTGGGAGTGGGTCGTCGAGGCCGGGTGGATGACGAGCGAGCGCACGTCTCCGATGTTGGCGACGTGCGAGTGCAGGGTGAGCGCCTCGACGAACTTCTTGCCCGCCTCGAGCCCGCCGGAGATCTCGAAGGCGAGCACGGCACCCGAGCCTGCGGGGCAGTATTTCTGCGCCTTGGCGTATTCCGGGCTGTCCGGCAGCGAGGCCCAGCGCACCGACTCGACCTGCGGGTGGTACCGGAGGAATTCCGCCACCTCACGGGTGTTGGCCAAGTGCCGCTCGATCCGCAGCGAGAGGGTCTCGATCCCCTGGTTGATGAGGAAGGCGTTGAACGGCGAGATCGCCGGGCCGAGGTCACGCAGGAGCTGGACGCGGGCCTTGAGGATGAAGGCGAGGTTCGCACCGAGCGCCCCGCCGACGCCGAGGTCACGCGCGAAGACGAGCCCGTGGTAGCTCTCTTCGGGGGTGTTGTAGTTGGGGAACTTCTCCGGGTCCTTGCCGAAGTCGAAGGTCCCGCCGTCGACGATCACGCCGCCGATCGAGGTGCCGTGACCGCCCAGGTACTTCGTCGCCGAGTGCAGGACGATGTCGGCGCCCCACTCGAGCGGGCGCAGGACATAGGGGGTGGCGATGGTGTTGTCGACGACGAGCGGCACGCCGGCCTCGTGGGCGATCGCCGCGACCCCCTCGATGTCGAGGATCTCGACCTTGGGGTTGGCGATCGTCTCGCCGAAGAAGAGTTTGGTGTTGGGCCGCACCGCTGCCCGCCACGAGGCGAGGTCGGTCGGGTCCTCGACGAAGCTCACCTCGATGCCGAACTTGGGCAGGGTGTACTTCAGCAGGTTGAACGTGCCGCCGTAGAGGGAGGGGGACGCGACGACGTGGTCGCCCGCCTCGGCGATGTTGAGGATCGCAAGCGTCTCGGCGGACTGGCCCGAGGCGACGAGCAGCGCGCCCACCCCACCCTCGAGCGCGGCGATGCGCTGCTCGACCGCGTCCTGCGTGGGGTTCATGATCCGGGTGTAGATGTTGCCGAACTCCTTGAGCGCGAACAGGTTCGCCGCGTGCTCGGTGTCGTTGAAGACGTAGGACGTCGTCTGGTAGATCGGCAGGGCACGCGCGCCGGTCGCGCTGTCAGCGCTCTGCCCCGCGTGGATCTGCTTGGTCTCGAAGGCCCAGTCGGTGCTCATGGGTGATGCCTCTCGGTGCTCTGGGAGCCGGGTTGCGACTCCGCGCTTGCCCGACGGCGTATGCCGTCCGGCCGGGTCCTCACCCGGGGCACCCCATCGCGAAGGGAAGGGTTGCCGGTCAGCGAGCCGGGGCTTGACGCTGACACTCTTGACCTGTCCGGGAGCCTAGACAGCGGCCAGATGCCGGAACACCGACGTCTTGCATGATGGACGCGAGCCGCCTCCCACCCAGCGGTTCGAGGTCGCGCTGCGGACGCCGCGAGCGAGCGCTAATGTCGCAGCCAGCGGCCCGCGTGGGCGCGCCCGAAGGAGCACTCATGGCCGACGACTGGCAACCTCCCACGCCACCTGGCACGGCTGCGAACCCGGTGCCGCCGATCCCTCCGATCGGCCAGGCACCCCCACCGACCGGACCCGCCTACGGCGGCCCGATCCCGCAGGCGCCCCCGTCCGGACAGCTTCCCCCCGCGTGGCCGGGCCAACCGGCATACGGCATGCCGACTCCCCCGTCGCCGCGGCGCGGTCTGCGTTGGTGGTGGGTGGCCGTGGCCGCCGTGGCCGTCGGTGCGGTCGTCTGCGCGTGGCTGCTCGTGTCGGCGATCACCAACCGGTTGGCCGACCGGACCGCCTCGGGCGACCGCACCGCCGGCAGCGTTGCGACCGTGCCCGCCCCGGTGCCCGCCCCGGTGCCCACCCCGGCACCCACCGCAGCGCCCAGGCCGACGACCCCGGCGAACGGCTCCACGCCGCGGATGTCCGCGCCGACCGAGGTGCCCGCGGTCGACAGACCCGTGCCGAGCCTGCCCTCCGGTGGCCCCCATCGCGTGAAGTTCGAGGTGTGGGCGTCGGGCGAAGCGACCGTGGACATCATCCTCAACACCGACGAAGCCTACGAGAGGAGCTACGACGGAGTCGACCTGCCGTGGGCCGCCGAGGCCGACGTCGATTCACGGATCGAGATCCTCTCGATCGAGGCATATGCCGACTCCCGCCGGGACACGCCACTCGCCTGCCGGATCAGCCTCGACGGGGTCGTCGTGTCCGAACAGGTCGGGCTGTCGTGGGCGGGATGCTGGATCAACGTCGAGGGCACTTACAACAAGTGAGGCCATCCGGCCGGCGGACAGGCGAGACTTTCCCTCGGGTTGGTTGGTCCAGGATGCTCCCATGACCTTCCACGTCGACGAATACCACGCCGCCCCGGACCGCTACGGGCACACCCCGTATCGGCGCTGCGGACGCAGCGGCCTCGACCTGCCCGTCGTCTCGCTCGGGCTCTGGCACAACTTCGGCGACGATGTGCCGCTCGATCGTCAACAGGCGATCCTGCGGCGGGCCTTCGACCTGGGCGTGACCCACGTCGACCTGGCCAACAACTACGGCCCGCCCTACGGCTCGGCCGAGCGCAACTTCGGCGCGCTGTTCGCCCGCGACCTGAGGCCCTATCGCGACGAGCTGGTCCTGTCGACCAAGGCCGGCTACGACATGTGGCCCGGCCCCTATGGCCAAGGCGGCGGCGGACGCAAATACGTCCTCGCCTCGCTCGACCAGTCACTCGCGCGGATGGGCGTCGACTACGTCGACATTTTCTACTCGCACCGCTTCGACCCGAGCACCCCGCTCGAGGAGACGATGGGCGCGCTGGACACCGCGGTCCGCTCGGGACGGGCCCTGTATGCCGGCATCTCCTCCTACTCCCCCGAGCGCACCCGCGAGGCCGCCGCCATCCTGCGCGAGTTGGGCACGCCGTTGCTCATCCACCAGCCGTCCTATTCGATGCTCAACCGATGGATCGAGCCCGAGTTGCTCGGTACCCTCGACGAGCTCGGGGTCGGCGCCATCGCCTTCTCGCCGCTCGCCCAAGGCATGCTCACCGACCGCTATCTACGCGGCATACCTGCCGGATCGCGTGCGGCACAGGGCAAGTCGCTCGACCCGGCACTCATCACCCCGGAGGCCGTGCGCCATCTCGAGGCTCTCAACACGATCGCTGCAGGTCGAGGACAAAGCCTCGCCCAACTCGCCCTCGCATGGGCGTTGCGTGACCCGCGGGTCACCTCGGTGCTCATCGGCGCGTCGAGCGTGGAGCAGTTGGAGGCCAACCTCGCCGCGACCCAACGGCTCGACTTCACCGCCGACGAGCTGGCCGCGATCGACCGGCACGCCGTCGAGTCGGGCATCAACCTGTGGAAGACCTCATCGGATGGATGACCCGCGGCAGGTCCCAGACGGGAAGGCCGTGACGACGGGGATGGCACTGCCCGGCATACGGCCTCGCGGGGTATGCCGGGCGGTGACCGGCAACCTCAGACGGTGAGGTGCGGGCGGATCGGGCGCTCGCCCTGGTCGTAGACCAGCTCCGGGCGGCCGACGAGCAGCGGATCTGGCGCACCGACGACCTCGACGTCCTTGTCCGGGTAGTCCAGGCTCGAGAGCAGGACCCGCATCGCCTCGAGCCGGGCGCGCTTCTTGTCGTTGGACTTGATCACCGTCCACGGCGCGTCGACGGTGTCCGTGTAGAAGAACATCGCCTCCTTGGCCTGGGTGTAGTCGTCCCATTTGTCGAGGCTGGCCAGGTCGGTGGGGCTGAGCTTCCACTGACGCACCGGGTCGATCTTGCGTCGTTCGAAGCGACGGAACTGCTCGGCGCGGCCGACCGAGAACCACAGCTTGACCAGGTGGACGCCCGAGCCGATGAGCATCCGCTCGAAGGCGGGCGTCTGGCGCAGGAACTCGAGGTATTCGGCGGGCGTGCAGAAGCCCATCACCCGCTCGACCCCGGCCCTGTTGTACCAAGAGCGGTCCATGAGGACGATCTCGCCGGCGTGCGGCATGTGGACCACGTAGCGCTGGAAGTACCACTGGGTCTTCTCGGTGTCGGTCGGCTTCTCCAGCGCGACGACGCGGGCGCCACGCGGGTTGAGATGTTCGGTGAACCGCTTGATCGCGCCGCCCTTGCCTGCGGCGTCCCGGCCCTCGAAGACGACGACGATCTTGAGCCCCTGGTCCTTGACGAAGTGCTGGAGCTTGAGCAGCTCGATCTGCAGGAGCCGCTTGGTCGCCTCGTATTCGGCGACCTTGAGCTTCTTGTCGTAGGGGTAGTTCTGTCGCCATGCCACCGGGTCGGGGTCAAGCGGCTCGCCCGGGATGTAGCGCACCTTGGCGTCGTCGCCCTCCTGCTCGAGCAGCATCCGGTTGCGCAGCTCGTCGAGGGTCTCCTGGGTGGGCTCGAAGGTGGACAGCGAATAGGTGAATTCGTCCTTCGTCACCGCCTGGCCGAGCGCCTCCGACGGCGTGGGCGCACCCTCCTGCGCGGACATGACCCGACCTCCTGGTTGTCGTGTGAGCCTCGCAGCATGGTAGATCTCGGCCGCTGCTCCGCTCGGGTCCAAGGTCACCCCGGGTGTGGCCCTTCGGCGCGGCCGCGCGCGGACGGCATCGGCATGGCCCGCGCACACGTAGGGTGAACCACTGTGGCAGGAATCATCCGAAATCGTCTCAGTGGTCCCGCCCTTGCCTCGCTCAGCGGGAGGAGGGTGAGCGCATGACCGACGCGAGCTACCTGCCCAGCCCGACCCGGTGGGTGCGCGAGCAGGTCGAGCGGATCGAGGCCCACGGCGACGCCTCCGCCGTCACGCTCGCGGGGCGACCGATCGTCCTGCTCCTCATGCGCGGCGCCCGTACCGGCGCGTTGCGCAAGGTCCCGCTCATGCGGATCGAGCACGAGGGCGTGTATGCCGTCGTCGGCAGTCTCGGGGGCAGCCCTAAGGACCCGCTCTGGGTCGGCAATCTGCGGGCCAACCCCGACCTCGAGGTGCAGGACGGCACGGTCACCGCGCCGTTCCGGGCACGGGAACTGCAGGGGGCCGAGCGCCACCTGTGGTGGGAGCGGGCCTGCGAGGCATTCCCGGACTACCCGGCATACGCCGCGAAGACCGAGCGGGTCTTCCCGATCTTCGTCCTCGAGCCGCGCTGACCCTGTTCGGTTGGGTGCGCGCGGGGGTGCGTCGCGAGTCGGGAACCGTCGAGGGACTTCACGCGTCACAGGAAATGTGATATCACTTAGATGTCACATTGAGTGACCGTCCACTGGAGGCTTCGATGAGCAGCACCCCCACGTCCCCCACCCCCGTCGACCCGACGATCGACCCCATCGGCCAGCCCCCGGCGAGCACGCCGGTCGGCCACGGCGGCGCTCGGGTGAGCGTCGTCGAGCGCCCGGCCTTTGCGGTCGACGGCTTCCTCGCGCTGTTCGTCGCGCTCGCGCTCCTCGGCTTCGCCGTCAAGCGGATCATCGACCTGGCCGCCGCAGGGGTGAAGGCGCCCAGCGGCGGTGACATCGCCCTCACCCTCGGCCTGTTCCTCGTGGCCGGGCTCATCTCGAGCGCGCTCATCGTCATCCAGCCTGGGCAGACCAAGGTCGTGCAGTTCTTCGGGCGCTACGTCGGCACCGCTCGGCGCACCGGCCTGTCGATGCTCCTGCCGCTCACGACCAAGCGCGGAGTCTCGGTGCGGGTGAACAACTTCGAGACCAGCGCCCTCAAGGTCAACGACGCCGACGGCAACCCGGTGGAGATCGCGGCGATCGTCGTGTGGCAGGTGGCCGACACGGCGAAGGCGAGCTTCGCGGTGGAGTCCTATGCGAACTTCGTCAAGGTGCAGTCCGAGGCAGCCCTGCGACATGTGGCCACGAGCCACCCCTATGACGACCCGGACGGGCGCGGCGAGTCGCTACGCGGATCGACCGACATCGTCTCGGCGGAGCTGGCCGCCGAGGTGGCCGCTCGGGTGCGGGTCGCCGGCGTGGAGATCCTCGAGGTGCGCATCAGCCACCTGGCCTATTCCCCCGAGATCGCGCAGGCGATGCTGCAACGCCAGCAAGCCTCGGCGATCATCGCCGCCCGCTCGCGGATCGTCGACGGCGCCGTGGGCATGGTGGAGATGGCGCTGCAGCGGCTGGAGAACCAGGACATCGTCGTGCTCGACGACGAGCGCAAGGCGGCGATGGTCTCCAACCTCCTCGTCGTCCTGTGCAGCGAGGCCAAGGCCTCTCCGGTCGTCAACGCCGGCACGCTCTACCACTGAGCACACCGCACGACGCGATGACCTCCGACCAGCGCGACACCACTCGCCGGACCGACAAGCCGCAGCGGCACGCCCTGTTGCTGCGGCTCGACCCGGCCGTGCACGCCGCCCTCTCCCGATGGGCCGCCGACGAATTGCGCAGCACCAACGCCCAGGTTGAGCTGCTCGTGCGTGAGGCGCTCGCGGCCGCCGGGCGGTTGCCCCGCGGGACCGGCCCGCTCCCTCGGCGGGGTCGGCCTCCGGTGGACTCGGGCTGAGCCGACCGGACACGCAGCCGCGCCCCCTGCCCGTCGGGCAGGGGGCGCGGTCGCTTCCAGCGATGTCCGGTCAGACGGTGAGCTTCTCCGGCAGGACGACAACGGTGCCGACCTTGGCGGCGTGGCGCAGGCCGAGCACACCGAGCACGAGGAAGGCGGCGGCGGCGGCGAAGGCGGCCCAGGCGGCATACATCGCGATCTTGCCGATCATCCCGAAGGCGTAGGCGTTGAGCAGCAGCCCGCGCAGGGTCGAGCCCATGAACAGGCTCTCGCGCAGTTCACCGAGCTTCGCGACTTCGGCGGGGTCGGCGGCCTTGTCGGCCTTGAGCTTGTTGTAGGCAGTAGAGACCTCCGAGTAGGTCTGCCCGTTGGACGACTTGTTCATGTGGACGAGGATGTAGTGGTCGGCATAGGCCTTGGCCTGGTCACCCGTGGTCATCGGCTGGCCGGCGTACTGCTGCAGGTAGGGCTTGATGAGCGGGTCCTCGATCGCCGCGCCCGCGGGCATGGTGATGTGCTGGTCGGCGAGCTGCTGGGCCACGTTGTCGGCCACGAAGCTGCTTGCCCAGGTGAGCAGAGCGCCCGCCACGAGAAGGACGGCGGCCATGATGAGGCCGGTCCAGGAGATGAGCTTGTCCAGGGTCTTGCGCATCGGAGTTCGTCCTTGGTCCGGCTGGGCCGGGTAGTCGTCGTGTGACTCTTCTAGGATGCGCCGGTCGCGCTCGCGACCCCAGGGGCCCAAGGTCCCAGGTAGTTGAGTGATGAATCACAGGCGGTCCACAGGGCGGTGTCCGCCGTCATCCGACGAGGACGGCGCGCGCGGTGGCCACGTCCTTGTCCTGCGTGGCCGTGAAGACGACGGGCGCCAACGGCACCTCGAGCACCCCTTCGAGCCGGAACTGCACACCCCAGGTCACCGTGAGGGTCACGTGCTTCACCCCGGCACTGCCGTAAGTGGCACCGAGGTACTTGCCCGGCAACCGCGAGGGCACGTCACCTTGTTGATAGGGCACACCCGGGCCCAACCCCGCGAGCCCGTCACCGAAATCCCACGAGTATGCCGGTCGCGCCCGGATCTCCCCCGGCACCGGTTGAGTGATCGCGATCGAGGGCTCGGGCTGCGCCGGTGTCGAGAAGATCGTCAGCAGGCCCACCAACGACCGACCAGGCGGAGACGAGGTCACGGTGGGCTGACTCAACCGCTTGCGGACCTCCTC
>JAKPEG010000035.1 GCA_029552065.1 Actinomycetes bacterium | reverse complement strand
CCGAAGTGCCCGTATGCCGCGGTCCGCCGGTAGATCGGCCGCAGCAGGTCGAGGGCCTCGACGATCGCCGCCGGGCGCAGGTCGAAGACCGCGCCGATCGCGCGCTGGATCCGCTCGACCGGCACCGACTCGGTGCCGAAGGTCTCGACGTAGAGCCCGACCGGGTGGGCCGCACCGATCGCATAGGCGACCTGGACCTCGCACCGGCGGGCGAGCCCGGCGGCGACGACGTTCTTGGCGACCCAACGGGTGGCGTAGGCCGCCGACCGGTCGACCTTGGAGGGGTCCTTGCCGGAGAACGCTCCCCCGCCGTGGCGGGCCATCCCACCGTAGGTGTCGACGATGATCTTGCGCCCGGTGAGCCCGGCGTCGCCCATCGGCCCGCCGACCTCGAACCGGCCGGTGGGGTTGATCAGGGTCCGGTAGGACGACACGTCCAGGGTGGAGCCCCCGGCGACGAGCTCGGCGAGCACCGGCTCGATCACGTGGGTGCGGATGTCGGGGGCGAGCAGACCGTCGATGGAGACATCGGCGGCATGCTGCGTGGACAGCACGACAGTGTCCAGGCGCACGGCCCGGTCGCCGTCGTAGCCGATCGTCACCTGGGTCTTGCCGTCTGGACGCAGATAGGGCAGCACGTGCTGCTGACGCACCGCGGTGAGCCGTTCGGCGAGCCGGTGGGCGAGGTGGATCGGCAGCGGCATGAGCTCGGGCGTCTCGTCGGTCGCGTAACCGAACATGAGCCCCTGGTCGCCGGCCCCCTGCTTGTCATAGGGGTCGACGTCGCCGCCCACGCGGTTCTCGTATGCCGTGTCGACGCCCTGGGCGATATCGGGACTCTGCTGGCCGATCGAGACCGACACCCCGCAGGAGGCCCCGTCAAAGCCCTTGGTCGAGGAGTCGTAGCCGATCCGCAGGACCGTCTCGCGCACGATCGAGGGGATCTCGACGTAGGCCTCGGTCGTCACCTCCCCGGCGACGTGGACGAGCCCGGTCGTCACCATGGTCTCGACGGCCACGCGCGAGGCCGGATGTTGGTCGAGCATCGCGTCGAGGATGGCGTCGCTGATCTGGTCACAGATCTTGTCCGGATGTCCCTCGGTCACCGACTCGGACGTGAACAGACGGATGGTCATGCAGGCTCCCGACCTCGCTCGTGCCTGGGCGTGCTCGGGCCGCCCCTTTCCGCCTCCACCCTAGTGGGCGCGCAGGCGGCCACCGATCTCGTCCCAGACGGCGGCTGCGACGACGTCCTTGCCGGCCGGTCCGACGGTCCGCGCGGGGCGCCCGTCGGCCGAGAGGATATGGACCGTGCTCGAGTCCTGGCCGAAGGTCGTGTCCACACCGACCTCGTTCGCGACCAGCAGGTCGCACCCCTTGCGGGTGAGCTTGGCCCGGGCGAGCTCGAGCACCGAGCCAGAGGCGTCGCCGGTCTCGGCGGCGAAGCCGACGATGACCGGTCGCAGCCCCGAGCCCCGACGCGCACGGTCGCGGACGAGGCCGGCAAGGATGTCGGGATTGCGGACGAGCTCGATGACCGGAGCCGAATCGTCCGAACCGTCGGCTGCGTGGGTCTTCTTGATCTTCGTCGCGGCATAGCTGCGCGGTCGGAAGTCCGCGACCGCCGCACACATGACGACGACGTCGGCGTCGGCCACCTCGGCCGTCATCGCCGCCTCCATCTGCACCGCAGTCTCCACAGTTCGCACCGTCACCCCCGACGGCGCTGGCACGGCGAGGTTGGCGGCCACGAGGACGACCTGCGCACCCCGCCGCCGGGCCTCGGCCGCAAGCGCGACGCCCTGCTTGCCCGAGGAGCGGTTCCCGAGGAAACGGACCGGGTCGAGCGGTTCCCGGGTGCCGCCGGCGGACACGACCACGCGCAGGCCCTGCAGGCTCCCCTGGCCACCGGCCGTACCCACGGCGGCGAGGCACGCGGCATACAGCTCCTCGGGTTCGGGCAGTCGCCCGGGCCCGGAGTCGGCCCCGGTGAGGCGCCCGGCGGCGGGCTCGACGACCGTGGCGCCGCGGGCGCGCAGGGTGGCGACGTTGGCCTGGGTCGCCGGATGCAGCCACATCTCCGTGTGCATCGCCGGGGCGAAGACGACGGGGCAGCGTGCGGTGAGCAGCGTCGCCGTGAGCAGATCGTCGGCCTGGCCGGTGGCCGCCTTGGCGAGCAGGTCGGCAGTCGCGGGTGCCACGACGACGAGCTGGGCCTGCTGGCCGATCCGCACGTGGGGCACCTGGTCGACCCCGGTCCACACGTCGGTGGCCACGGGTTTGCCGGACAGCGCCGCCCACGTGGGGGCACCGACGAAGCGCAGTGCTGCCTCGGTCGGCACCACGGTGACGTCGTGCCCGGACTCGGTGAACCGGCGCAGCAACGAGGCGGCCTTGTAGGCGGCGATGCCGCCGCTCACCCCCAGCACGACGCGCATATCGGCTCCTGTGCTCGGCCGCTGGATCTGCCCGGACGGAGGCTCGTCAGGCTTCGGTGGACTCCGAGGTGAGCAGCCCCTCGTTGATCTCGCGCAGCGCGATCGACAGCGGCTTCTCGTGCACCTCGGTCTCCACCAGCGGGCCGACGTAGTCGAGCAGGCCCTCCTGCAACTGGGAGTAGTAGGCGTTGATCTGCCGGGCCCGCTTGGCCGCGTAGATCACCAGGGCGTACTTGCTGTCGGTGGCCTCGAGCAGGTCGTCGATGGGCGGGCTGGTGATGCCGATGGGGTTGGCCACGGTTCCGGACACGTCGGTGGTCTCGCTTCGATCGGGGGCTGGTCTCTGGTCGTGTCGCCTCGGCGGTTCAGGCCGGTCCGGGCTATGCCGGGTCGGTCGCGGTCGCGGGACGCGAACCCATCAATGATACGAGCTCCTCGCTGGCCCGTCGAACGTCGTCGTTGACGATCACCACGTCGAACTCGGCCGCGGCCGCGAGCTCGGCCTTCGCCGTTCCCAACCGCACCTCGCGTTCGGCCTCGGTCTCGGTGCCACGGCCCACCAGCCGACGGACCAACTCGTCCCACGAGGGCGGGGAGAGGAACACGAACAGGGCCTCGGGCATCGTGCGGCGCACCTGGCGGGCACCCTGCAGGTCGATCTCGAGCAGGGCCGGGCGCCCGGCGGCCAGGGCGCGCTCGACCGGACCCCGGGGGGTGCCGTACTTCGCACGGCCGTGCACCACGGCATACTCGAGGAACTCCCCCGCCTGCACGAGCCGGTCGAACTCCGCGTCGTCGACGAAGTGGTAGTGGACGCCCTGCACCTCGCCGGGCCGTGGTGCCCGAGTTGTCATCGACGTCGAGAGCCACACCTGCGGGAAGTGGGTGCGGACATAGGCCGACACCGTGCCCTTGCCGACGGCGGTCGGCCCGGCCAGCACGACGAGTCGACCGGGTTCCGCGCCGGCGTCCGGACCGGATGCCTGGTCACGCTCGGATGGGGCCGACGGAGGGGTCTCCGCGCCGCTCACGAGTGGTCGAAACGGGCGACGAGCGCCGCGGTCTGGTTGACCCCGAGTCCGCGGACCCGCCGCGACTCGGAGATGCCGATCTCGGCCATGATCGCGCGAGCCCGCACCCGGCCCACCCCGGGCAGGGACTCGAGCAGCGCCGACACCTTCATCTTGCCCACGACGGCGTTGTCCTTGCCCTCGGCGATGACCTGCGCGAGCGAGCCCTGCGAATGCTTGAGCCGGTTGCGCACGGCGGCCCGCTCTCGGCGGGCGAGCGCGGCCTTCTCCAAGGCCTCCGCGCGCTCCTGCGGGGTCAGCTCGGGCAGAGCCACGGGAACTCCTCGGGTGGGTCGACGTTGACCCCGAACCTACCCACGCGTAGCGGACCGTGCAACGACAACCGCCTGCACGCCCCGCTGCCCGGTGCGGCCACGAGGGGTATGCCGCGTGCTCACCCTCGCAGGGTGGCCGCGAGCTGTGCCGCGGTCTGCTCGGCCCGCCGGGCGAGGGCGGCCGCATCCGGGCCTGCAGCGAGGACTTCACGGCTGGAGGCGGCGAGGACCCGGTCGAGCGCACCGCCGAATACCCGGCGCAGGCTCTCGGCGGTGCCTCCCTGGGCGCCGACGCCGGGGGCGAGGAAGGGTCCGTGGACGCCGGCGAGATCGAGGCCCAGGTCCTGGACCGCATCGCCCACCGTGGCGCCCACCACCAGGCCGACGGAGCCGAGTTCCCCCCGGGCCGCCGCTCCGGCGTTGTCGGCGGTCGCGCCGGCGACGATGTGTCCGGCCACGCTCGTCCCGTCGAGCACGGCATGCTGGACGGCCGGGCCTTCGGGGTTGGAGGTGAGCGCGAGGACGAAGACCCCGCGCCCGGTCAGTTGCGCGAGGTCGATCGCCGGGCGCAACGAGCCGTAGCCGAGGTAGGGGCTCACGGTGATCGCGTCGGGCGGGTCGACGGCGTCCTTGCCGAGGAATGCCTCGGCATAGGCGTCCATCGTCGTCCCGATGTCGCCCCGTTTCACGTCGAGGATCACCAGGGTGCCGGCGGCCCGCAGCTGCCCGACGACCCGCTCGAGCAGGGCCACACCGGCCGAGCCGAAGACCTCGAAGAAGGCCGACTGCGGCTTGACCGCGGCGATCCGGCCGGCGAAGGCCTCGACACAGGTGAGCGCGAAACGCTCGACACCGGCGAGGTCGTAGTCCAGTCCCCAGGCCTGCAGCAGGCCTCGGTGCGGGTCGATGCCCGCGCAGAGCGGCCCGAGTCGATCCATGGCCTCGGCCAGGCGCACGCCGAAGGGGGTCTCGGTCATCTTCCGCTCCCGTCCGGGTGCGCCGCTCCCACGGCGGCGGCGACCGTGGCATAGCCGAGCTCGTCGAGCAGCGCTTCGAGTTCCTCGAGGACGCGGGCCGGAGCGAGCGGGTCGTGGAAGGTCGCCGTGCCGACCTGCACCGCCGAGGCGCCTGCCGCGATGAGCTCGAGGGCGTCGCGTCCGCTCGCCACCCCGCCCACGCCGATGATCGGTGCGGTCGGGATCCGCCCGGCGATCATCGCGCCGCGGACCTGCCAGATCGCGCGGACCGCTACGGGGCGGATCGCCGGTCCGGACAGCCCGCCGGTGATCCCGGCGAGGTGGGGGCGCATCCGTTCCACGTCGATCGCCATGCCGAGCGTCGTGTTGATCATGGTGAGGCCGTCGGCTCCCGCGGTGAGGCAGGCCGACGCGACGGCGACGAGGTCGGTGACGTCGGGGCTGAGTTTGGCGAGGACCGGTATGCCGGCCGGCGTCGCCTCCCGCACGAGCGAGACGACCTTTGCCGAGGCGAGCGGGTCGATGGCGAAGACGAGGCCGCGATTGGCGACGTTGGGGCAGGAGATGTTCACCTCGAGGCCCACGACGCTCCCGAAGGCGGGGCTGCGGGTGAGCCGCGTCGCCACCTGGGCGAACTCGACCGCGGATCCGCCTGCGACGGAGACGAGGACCGACGCACCCACGCCGGCGAGCCAGGGCAGGTCCTCGTCCGCGAAGGCGTCGATGCCCGGTCCCTGCAGACCGATCGAGTTGAGCATGCCCGAGGGGGTCTCGGCCATCCGGGGGGTGCCCCGTCCGCTGCGCGGCGTGGGCATGACCGTCTTGGTGACGAAGGCGCCGAGCGCCGACACGTCGAAGAAGCGGTGCAGCTCCTTGCCGTTGGCGGCGCAGCCGGAGGCCGTCATCACCGGGTTACGCAGGCGCATCCCGGCGAGGGTCGTCGTGAGGTCGACCATCAGTGACCTCCCGCCCCGGCCGCTCCGGCGGGCACCGGGGCCCCCACGGCGTCGTCGGGCACCCGGCAGCCGCCATCGACGACCGCATCCCAGCGGACCCGGTCGCCTCGGAAGACCGGGCCCTCGACGCAGGAGCGGACCATCCGGGTGCGCTCGTCCCGGCCGACGACCGGCAGCACGCAGGTCATGCACACGCCCACGCCGCAGGCCATCGCCTCCTCGACCGCGACCTGGGCGACCGCTCCGGCGCGCTCGGACAGCTCGGAGACCGACCGCAGCATCGGCATCGGCCCGCAGGCATAGACGACCCCGGCCCCGACCCGTTCGATCACCGACGGGAGCACGTCGCTCACCCACCCGCGCACACCGGCCGACCCGTCATCGGTCGTGACGGTCACCGCCTCGCAGCTGTCGGCGGCCAGCTCGACACCGAACAGCCGCGGCGAGTCGGCCGCGCCCAGGACGATCTCGACCCGGCAGCCGCGCTCGCGCAGGGCCTGCGCGAGCCAGAAGAGCGGGGCGCTGCCATAACCACCGCCCACGAGGACGCAGCCGACCGGCTCGGTGGGAAGCGGGAAGGGGCGTCCGAGCGGCCCGACGAGGTCGACGTGCGCGCCCGGGGCCAGCTCGGTGAGCCACACCGTGCCGGGGCCGTGCGCCGCGACGACGATCTCGACAAGCCCGGCCTCGACGTCGACCCGGTGGATCGAGAAGCTGCGCCGAAGCAGCAGCCCCGACGTCGCGCCCCCGACACCCGCGGCGACGAAGTGCCCGGGCCGGGCGAGGCGGGCGATCTCCCCGGCCTGCAGCACGAGCCGGCGATAGGCCCCAGCCGGCTCGTTGGCAAGCAACTGGGCGCGGACCGAGACGACCTCGCGCTCGGGCGAGCCGGACGGCATACCCGTGCTCCTCACTCCGGAGGCACTCGTCGTGCTCATCGCCGGGTGCCGAAGAGGTCGAGCGCCCTTGCGTGCTCCTGGAGCGAGGTCACCCGGATCGGTGCCGTGCGCATCGCCTCGATCCCCTGGACCGCCGCCGCGAGCTCCTGGACGGTCGTGATGAGTGTGACGTCGGCCGCGATCGCCGCCGCCCGGATCGCGTAGCCGTCGGCCCGGGCGCTCTGACCGGTCGGGGTGTTGACGACCATGTCGACCTCGCCCGCCCGGATCCGTTCGCCGATGGTCCGCTCGTCGGCGACCTCGGCGGGTGCCCCCCGCTCGCTGATCTTGCGCACGACCTCGGCCTTGATCCCGTTGCGGCGCAACACATCTGCGGTGCCTGCGGTGGCGAGGATGGTGAACCCCAGCTCAGCGAGTGCCCGCACGGGGAAGAGCATGGCCCGCTTGTCACGGTTGGCCACCGAGACGAACACCGTGCCCGTGCGGGGCAGCCCGCCGTAGGCCGCGAGTTGGCTCTTGGCGAAGGCCGTGCCGAAGTCGGCGTCGATACCCATGACCTCGCCGGTCGACTTCATCTCCGGGCCGAGCAGCGCGTCGACCATCTCGCCCTCCGACGTGCGGAACCGGGCGAAGGGAAGCACGGCCTCCTTCACCGACATCGGCGCGTGACTCGGCAGCGCACCGCCGTCACCCGAGGGGGGCAGCAGGCCCTCGGCGCGCAGCTGCGGGATGTCGGCACCGAGCATCACCCGGGCGGCCGCCTTGGCGATGGGCACGCCGGTGGCCTTCGCGACGAATGGCACGGTTCGCGAGGCGCGCGGGTTGGCCTCGAGGACGTAGAGGACGTCCTGGGCAAGGGCGAACTGGACGTTCATGAGCCCACGCACGCCGATCCCCCGGGCCAGCCGTAGGGCGCAGTCGCGCACCCGCTCGATCTCGGCCGCCCCGAGGGTCGCCGGCGGCAGGGCGCAAGCGGAGTCGCCGGAGTGGATCCCGGCCTCCTCGATGTGCTCCATGACGCCGCCGAGGTACATCTCGGTGCCGTCGTAGAGGACGTCGACGTCGATCTCGATGGCATCGTCGAGGAACCGGTCGACGAGGATCGGGTGTTCCGGGGAGGCCACGGTCGCCCGCTCGACGTAGGTGCGCAGGGTGTCGTCGTCGTAGACGATCTGCATCCCACGGCCGCCGAGGACGTAGGACGGCCGCACGAGCACGGGATAGCCGATCTCGTGCGCGACCGCGACCGCCTCGGCCGCACTGTATGCCGTGCCGTAACGCGGCGCGGGCAGCCCGGCCTCCGTGAGCACCCGCCCGAATGCCCCCCTGTCTTCCGCGAGATGGATCGCCTCGGGCGAGGTGCCGACGATGGGCAGCCCCTCGTCCTTGAGTGCCTGGGCGAGCCCGAGCGGGGTCTGCCCTCCCAACTGGACGACGACCCCGGCGATCGGTCCGGCAGCGAGCTCGGCGGCATAGACCTCGAGGACGTCCTCGAGGGTGAGCGGCTCGAAGTAGAGCCGGCTCGAGGTGTCGTAGTCGGTCGAGACGGTCTCCGGGTTGCAGTTGACCATCACCGTGTCGTAGCCGGCCGCACGCAAGGCGAACGAGGCGTGGACGCACGAATAGTCGAACTCGACCCCTTGGCCGATCCGATTGGGCCCGGACCCGAGGATGAGCACCGCGGGCCGCTCGCGCGGGGCCACCTCGGTCTCCTCGTCGTAGGACGAGTAGTGATAGGGGGTCTGGGCTGCGAACTCGGCGGCGCAGGTGTCGACCGTCTTGAACACCGGCCGGATGCCCAAGGCGTGACGCACGCCGCGGACGACCGCCTCTGACATGCCGCGCAGCGACGCGACCTGGCGGTCGGAGAAGCCGTGCCGCTTGGCGAGGGCGAGCAGGTCGGGGCGCAGCCGATCGGCGGCGCGCACCTGTTCGGCGATGTCGTTGACGAGCGCGATCTGGTCGAGGAACCACGGATCGATGCCGGTGACCTCGTGCACCTGCTCGACCGTCGCACCTGCGCGCAAGGCCTGCTGGACGGTGACGATGCGCCCGTCGGTCGGGCGCCGCGAGGTCTCCAGGAGTGCCGCGGTCGCCTCGGCGTCGGGCCGCGGCCCGTCCCAGTGGAAGCTCGCCTCGGACCGCTCGAGCGAGCGCAGGGCCTTCTGGAGGGCCTCGGTGAAGTTGCGGCCGAGGGCCATCGCCTCGCCGACCGACTTCATCGTCGTCGTGAGCGTCGAGTCGGCCGCCGGGAACTTCTCGAAGGCGAACCGCGGCACCTTGACGACGACATAGTCGAGGGTGGGTTCGAACGCCGCCGGATACCAGGCGCCCGACGCCGGCCGTGACCCCTGGCCAGCGCTGCTCCCCGTGTCGGAGGTGATGTCGTTGGGCACCTCGTCGAGGGTGTAGCCGATCGCCATCTTCGCGGCGATCTTCGCGATCGGGAACCCGGTCGCCTTCGAGGCCAGGGCCGAGGAGCGGGACACCCGCGGGTTCATCTCGATGACGATCACCCGGCCGTCGAGGGGGTTGACCGCGAACTGGATGTTGCAACCACCGGTGTCGACGCCGACCTCGCGGATGACGGCGATCCCGATGTCGCGCAGCCGTTGGTATTCGCGGTCGGTGAGGGTGAGCGCCGGCGCCACGGTAATCGAGTCGCCCGTGTGCACACCCATGGGGTCGAGGTTCTCGATCGAGCAGACGACCACCACGTTGTCCTTGTGGTCGCGCATGACCTCGAGTTCGTACTCCTTCCAGCCGAGGATCGACTCCTCGAGGAGCACCTCGGTGACCGGGGAATACTGCAGACCGGCCCCGGCGATCCGGCGCAGATCTGCCTCGTCGTAGGCGAAGCCCGACCCGAGCCCGCCCATCGTGAACGACGGGCGCACGACCACCGGATAGTGGAGATCCGCTGCGGCGGTGAGACATTCGTCCATCGTGTGACAGATGAACGAGCGGGCCGACTCGGCGCCGCACCGCTCGACGACACCCTTGAACTTCTCCCGGTCCTCGCCGAGTTGGATCGCCGCGACGTTGGCGCCGATGAGCGGGCAGTCGTAGCGCTCGAGCACCCCCCGCTCGTGCAGGGCGATCGCACAGTTGAGCGCCGTCTGGCCGCCGAGGGTGGCCAGCACTGCGTCGGGACGCTCCTTGGCGATGATCGCCTCGACGACCTCCGGGGTGATCGGCTCGACGTAGGTGGCGTCGGCGAACTCCGGGTCGGTCATGATCGTCGCGGGGTTGGAGTTGACGAGCACGACGCGGATGCCCTCGTCGCGCAGCACCCGGCAGGCCTGGGTGCCCGAGTAGTCGAACTCGCACGCCTGGCCGATGACGATCGGGCCCGATCCGATGACCAGGACGCTGTGGATGTCCTCACGCCTCGGCACGAGCAGCCGCCTTCCAGGGATGGGTCGTCATGAGCGCCGTGAAGCGCCCGAAGAGGTATGCCGCGTCGTGCGGTCCCGCCGCGGCCTCGGGGTGGTACTGCACGGAGAAGGCCGGGATGTCGAGGCATTCGAGCCCCTCGACGACGTCGTCGTTGAGGCAGACGTGACTCACCCGCACCCGCCCGTAGTCCGTGCGGCTGTCGTGTTTGAGCGGCGCGTCGACCGCGAAGCCGTGGTTGTGTGCGGTGACCTCGACGGTGCCGGTCGTCCGGTCCATCACCGGCTGGTTGATGCCCCGGTGGCCGTACTTGAGCTTGTAGGTCCCGAAGCCGAGCGCCCGGCCGAGCAACTGGTTGCCGAAGCAGATCCCGAAGAACGGGATCCGCCGGTCGAGGACCCCCTGGAGCACGCCGAGGTCGGCCGTCGCGGGATCGCCGGGGCCGTTGGAGAAGAAGACCCCGTCCGGACCCGGTTCGCCGTTCGAGCCGGGAACCGCGAGGACATCCTTGAGGGTCGCGGTCGCCGGCAGGACGTGGACCTCGATGCCCTCGGCCGCCATGAGCGCCGGGGTCATTCCCTTGATGCCGAGGTCGACCGCCGCCACGGTGAAGCGCCGCTCGCCTTGTGCGGCAATGACATAGGGCTCGTTCGTGGACACCTGGGAGGCGAGCTCCGCTCCTGCCATCGCCGGCGCCGAGGTGACCCTGGCGAGCAGTTCCGCGGCCGGCAGCCCGGCCACCGCCCCGGAGAACAGGCCCACGCGCATCGCCCCCCGCTCGCGCAGGTGCCGGGTGAGTGCCCGCGTGTCGATCTCGCACACCCCCACGACCCCCTGCGCGCGAAGCTCGTCCTCGAGCGATCGGCGCGCACGCCAGTTGCTCGGCCGCAGGGCCGGGTCGCGCACGACATAGCCGGCCACCCAGATCCGGGAGGACTCGTCGTCCTCGTCGTTCCATCCCGTGTTGCCGACGTGCGGGGCGGTCATCACGACGACCTGCCGGTGGTAGGACGGGTCGGTGAGGGTCTCCTGGTAGCCGGTCATCCCGGTCGAGAAGACCGCCTCGCCGACCGTCTCGCCGACCGCGCCGAAGGACCGCCCGTGGAAGACCCGCCCGTCCTCCAGGACGAGCACCGCCGGCTCACGCGGCGCAGCGACGGCGTTCACGCGATCTCCTCGGCACCGAACTGACCGCGCAAGCGCCCACGGTATGCCGTGCACTCACCCCGCAGCACGGTCGCGACGACCGCGCCGTGCAGGGTCCGGCCGTGCCACGGGTTGTTGCGCGAGCGGCTGTGCGAGCGCGTCCCGTCGACGATCCACTCCGCGTCGGGGTCGACGAGGGTGAGGTTGCCCGGCTCGCCCACGGCGATCGGCCGGCCGTGGTCGGCGAGCCCGGCGATCCGGGCCGGCCGCACCGACATCCGGTCGGCGACCTGGACCCAGTCGAGCAGGCCGGGGCGCACGAGGGTCTCGACGACGACACCGAGCGCCGTCTCGAGCCCGAGCATCCCGAAGGCCGCCGTCGGGAAGGCGTGTTCCTTGTCGTGCCGGGCATGCGGCGCGTGGTCGGTGGCGACCGCGTCGATGACGCCCTCGGCGAGCGCCGAGCGCAGGGCCTCCTGGTCGGCGGTGGGCCGCAGCGGCGGGTTGACCTTGAACACCGGGTCGTATCCGGTGAGCAACTCGGTCCCGAGCGCGAGGTGGTGTGGGGTCGCCTCCGCGGTCACGCCGATCCCTCGGGCCTTGGCCCAGCGCAGCACTTCGACCGACTCCGCGGTCGACACGTGCGCGACGTGAACCCGTGAGCCGGTATGCCGTGCGAGCTGGACGTCGCGCGCGACGATCACCTCCTCGGCGACCGCCGGCCAGGCCGGCAGACCCAGACGACCGGACAACTCCCCCTCGTGGCAGCAGGCGTTGCCGTCGGCCAGGCGCGGGTCCTGGGAGTGCTGGGAGATCACCCCGTCGAAGGCCCGGATGTAGTCGAGGGCCCGGCGCATGAGTCGGGCGTCGTGCACACACCGGCCGTCGTCGGAGAAGACCCGCACCCGCGCGCGCGAGCGCGCCATGAGACCGAGCTCGGCGAGCTCGATGCCGGCCAGTCCCTTGGAGACCGCGCCGACCGCTTGGACGTCGACGAGGCCCGCCGCCCGCCCGAGGTCCAGCACGCGCTCGGCCACCTCGGCCGTATCGCAGACCGGGTCGGTGTTGGCCATGGCGAGGACGGCGGTGAAGCCGCCGGCGGCCGCGGCAGCGGACCCGGAAGCGATCGTCTCGGCGTCCTCCCGACCGGGCTCGCGCAGATGGGTGTGCAGGTCGACGAGGCCGGGCAGCAGGACGAGGCCGTCGGCGTCGAGGACGCGGACGCCCTTGGTCGTCGCGGATCCCTTGCCCGCGGAACCGATCTCGACGATCACTCCGTCACGGACGAGCACGTCGGCGGACCCCTGGCCACACACCGACGCACCCCGGATGAGCAGCGCGCTCATGCCACGGCCCCCTCTCCCTCGCCGCCGGCCAACAGGTGGTAGAGCACGGCCATCCGCACGGCTACCCCGGCCGAGACCTGGTCGAGGATGAGCGAACTCGTCGCGTCGGCGGCCTCGGCCGAGATCTCCAGGCCCCGGTTCATCGGCCCCGGGTGCAAGATCGGGATCTCGGGCGCCACCGCGTAGAGCCGCTCGAGCCGCTCGCGGGTGAGGCCGTAGCCGTCGGAGTATTCGCGCTCGGTGGGGAAGAAGCCGCCGGTCATCCGCTCCCGTTGGACCCGCAACATCATCACCGCGTCGGGCGGGTCGGCGGCATACAGGGTCCGGTCGAGGTCCCAGCTCGTCGCGAAGCCCTCTGCGCGTGACCAGTCGCCGATCCCGCTCGGCATGAGGGTGGGCGGGGCGACCACGGTGACCCGGGCACCGAGCCGACCGAGGGTGATGACGTTGGATCGGAAGACCCGCGAGTGGGCCAGGTCGCCGACGATGACGATGTGCCGGCCGTCGAGCGAGCCGCCCAGTCGCTGCCGCAGGGTGTAGGCGTCCAGGAGTGCCTGGGTCGGGTGCTCGTGGGTGCCGTCGCCCGCGTTGATCACGCTCGCGTCCACCCAGCCGGCCACCTGATGGCAGGCGCCCGACGAGGAGTGCCGGATGACGAGTGCGTCGACCGACATCGCGCAGATCGTGAGGACGGTGTCGCGCAGGGACTCGCCCTTGGAGGTCGAGCTGCCCTTGCCGCTGAGGTTGATCGTGTCGGCCGACATCCACTTGCCGGCGATCTCGAACGAGGACCGGGTGCGCGTGGAGTCCTCGAAGAAGAGGTTGATCACGGTGCGACCACGGAGGGTGGGCAGCTTCTTCACCTCGCGCCGCTGGACGTCGTGCATCGAGGCGGCCGTCGTGAGGATGGCCTCGGTCTCCTCGCGGCTGAGGTCGGCGGAGGACAGCAGGTGCCGGCGGTTCATCGGTCTCCTCCCGAGATGCGGACCTCGTCGGTGCCGTCGGACTCGGCGAGGGCGACCTTCACACGCTCGGCCGAGCTCGTCGGGAGGTTCTTGCCGACATGGTCGGCGCGGATGGGCAGCTCGCGGTGGCCGCGGTCGACGAGCACGGCCAAGCGCACCGCGCGCGGGCGGCCGAGATCGGTGAGCGCTTCGAGGGCGGCCCGGATCGTGCGCCCCGAGTAGAGGACGTCGTCGACGAGGACGACGATCCGGTCGTCGACACCGCCGGGCGGCATCGTCGTCGGCAGGACCGGGCGGGTGGGCTGGCGACGCAGGTCGTCGCGGTGCATCGTCACGTCGAGGGCGCCGACCGGGACGACCGCCCCCTCGACCTCCTCGATGATCGCGGCGAGCCGATGCGCGAGCGGGACCCCGCGCGAGGGTATGCCCATGAGGACCAGGCCCTCGTGACCCTTGTTGCGTTCGAGGATCTCGTGCGCCATCCGGCGCAGGGCGCGAGATACCTCGCTGGGGCTCATGACGACCCGGGCCTGGGCGGCGGGCGGTCCCGCGGGTGCGCTGGAAGCAGTGGACTGCGCACCGGATTGTGTCGGCGTAGATGCAGCGTCGGCCGCCATCTCGCGGACCTCCTTCCCCGCCTCACTGGACGGTGGTTAAAGGACGTCGGGTCGACGCCTACCCTACCCCGCGCGCCGGGTGCCCTCGTGCGCGGCCCGTATGCCGGCCGCCCCCGTCCCGGGCCGGCCGCACCACCCCATCCGGCCCCGCGGCGCTATGGTCTGCCGAAGGGAGGAGGGCGGATGCGACCCGAACAGCTCGGTCCCGTGGACGCGGCATACCTTGCCCTCGACGGCCCCCGCACGGTCGGGCACGTCTGCCTCCTGCTGCCCTTCGACTCCCCCGTGACCCACGCGCAGCTGCGCGCCCAGGTGTCCGGCCGGCTGCCCTATCTGCCGGAGCTGCGCCGACGTCTGCGGGACGCACCGATCGCTCTCGACCGCCCGTGGTGGGTCGACGACACCCACTTCGACCTCGACGTGCACGTGCGCGCCCACGATCTCGGTGACCGCCCCCTCGCCGAGGCGGTCACCGAGATCGCGATGGAGCGCCTCGACCGCGCCCGGCCCCTGTGGGAGGTCCATCTCCTGCAGTCAAGGGACGGCTCCGCCGTGCTCACGAAGGTCCACCACGCGATCGCCGACGGCGCCCGGATGCGCGACGTTCTCAACACCCTGCTCGGCACCCCGGTGCAGTTGTGGCAGGAGTGGGACCCGGAGCCCGCCCCGAGCTCGATCGGGATGCTCGCGCGCAGTGCGTGGGGTCTGGGGACATGGGCGTGGGGCGCCGCCGTGGGTGCCGCGGACGCCCTCCGGGCCGAACCCACCAGGACCATCGCGGACCTCACGGCGGTCAACGCGCCGATGGCTCCCGCCACCCCGTTCAACAAGGCGCTCGGACCGAACCGGTCCTGGGCTTACGGGACGTGGGACCTGGCCGCGAGCAAGCCCACGCGCAGCGCCCTCGTCGTCACCGTCAACGACATGGTCCACGCCGCGGCCGGGGCCGCCCTTCGCGCGTGGCTCATCGAACGCGACGCCCTCCCACGCCGGCCGCTCGTGGCGCTCGTGCCGATCTCGACCAGGCACGCGAGCGAGGACCCCTCCGGGGCGAACCGGCTCGCGGTCGCCCTCTGCGAGATCCCCACCCACGTCGCCGACCCCACCGAGCGCCTGATCGCAGCTCGCAACGCGATGGTGGCCGCCAAGGCGCGCCCGGCGATGGGCGAGGGCACCCTCGGTGTCTTCACCCGGCTGTTCGGACCGGGCCTCGCCCCGGCGAGCGCCCTCGCGAGCCGCACCCGGCTGCCCAACCGGGTGCGGCTGCCGTTCAACACGGTGATCTCCAACGTCCCGATGGGGCGCGACCGGTTCCAGGTCGGCGGGGCCGTGGCCACCGGGGTCTATCCCATGCCGCCGCTGTCCGACGGACTCGGGCTCAACGTGACGATCCAGGGATACCAGGGGCGCCTCGATGTGGGTGTGAGCGCCTGCTCCGACCTGGTCCCCGACGTCGAGCGGGTCCTCGCACTCATGCACGCGGCATACGAGCAGGCGTGCGGACTCGGCCGGCGGACGCGCTCGCACGTCGACGGCTGAGCCGCCCCTCGCGGCTGAGCGGCTTGGTGGCCGGCTCAGGCCTGGTCGGCCGGTGGGGCGCTCCCCCAACCCGGAGGGGGTGGCGGTGGGGGTGGCGCCGAGGGCGTGCCCTGGCCGCCCGCGCCGGGCGGCGGCGGGGCGACATACCCGCTCGCCACGGCACCCGGAGGCGGCGGAGCGGCCGTCTGGAGCGCGAAAGAGCCGATCGCACCCTGGCCCTCGAGGCCTTGCAGCGCCTCGAAGACGCGCGCACGATCGCCGGCGTCGACCGGCCGCCCGGTGGCTTCGAGATAGGCGAGCACCCCGAGGTCGCGGAAGTAGCGATCGGCCTGCTTCCCGGTCGCCGCGGGACCGGCCATGCCCGAATTGGCCAGCGCCTGGTCGGCCTTGGCACTGAGTTCGCTGGCCGCGGCCTTGGCCTTGTCGAGGAAACCCATCGCGCACCTCTCGTCCCGGCCCGATCGGGACCCTCCCGACCGTGCGGGCTCATCATCCTCCCCCGGATCGGGCGGCGCAGGCGATTCGCCGACGGCGTCGTCACCGGCGCTTGTAGGGTCGGCTCCGACGCCACCCACGAGCACGAGGAGCCCTTCGCATGGCCATCCACGGCAGCCTCTTCCAGCAGTACCAGGAGAACCCGTCGCAGGACCCGTTCGTCCTGCAGAACAAGAAGATGCTCAAGATCTCGATGGCCTACGGACCGGTCTTCGCCAGGCTCGGGTCGATGGTCGCCTACCAGGGCGACGTCCGCTTCGAGAACACCGGTTCCGGCGGCCTCAACAAGATGTTCAAGGCGGCCGTCACCGGCGAGGGCGTGAAGATGATGCGGTGCACCGGCAACGGTGAGCTCTTCGTCGCCGACTCGGCGAGCGAGGTCCAGGTGTTCTACCTGGAGAACGACATGGTCTCGGTCAACGGCGCCAACGTGCTCGCCTTCTCCGGCTCGATCGAATGGGACATCCACCGGGTGCAGGCCCGGGGCGGCATGATGGCCGGCGGTCTCTACAACGTCTCGCTGCGCGGCACCGGCTATGTCGCGGTGACGACCAAGGGCGACCCGGTCGCCCTCGACGTCGCCGGCGCGCCGACCTTCGGCGACGCCCAGGCCGTCGTCCTCTGGACCAGCGGGGTGTCGATGGACATCCGCGTCGACACCGGCGGCCTCGGCTCGCTCATCCGGGGCGGCACCGGCGAGACCTTCCAGATGGCCTTCGGCGGGCAGGGATTCGTCCTCATCCAGCCCGACGAGGGCGTGGTCACCGGTGGGCACCAGCAACAGAGCGGCGGGGTGTTGGGCGGCCTGCTGGGCAACTGAGTGACCGCCCGCGTCGAGCCGCGGACTCAGCCGCGCGCTGCGGCGACCTCGGCGATCCGGGCGAGCAGTCCGTTGACGAATGCCGGCGACTCGTCGGTCGAGAGGGACTTGGCCAGCTCGACGGCCTCGGCGATGGCGACCGCGTCGGGCACCTCGTCGCTGTAGACGATCTCCCACGTGCCCAGCCGCAGGATCGCCCGGTCGACCGCGGGCATGCGGTCGATCGTCCAACCCCGGCTGTAGGTCGAGAGCAGTTCGTCGATCTCGGTCCAGCAGCGCACGACCCCCTCGACGAGCGTGACGGCATACTCCGGCAACGGCGCAGGCGTCACCGGTCGGGCGAGCCGCTCGACGAGCAGGGCCTGCGCGTTGAGGCCGCGCTGGTCGGCTTCGAAGAGCAGGTCGAGTGCGCGCTTGCGCGACTTGGTGCGGGCTCCCATGAGGTATGCCGGGTGGCTGGCTCGGGCGGCTTCGGCGACGGCGGAGGCCGCGGCCTCAGTCGTTGACCCGGCCGAGGTAGGAGCCGTCCCGGGTGTCGACCTTCACCCGGGTGCCGCTCTCGAGGAAGAGCGGCACCTGGATCTGGGCGCCGGTCTCGAGGGTGGCTGGCTTGGTGCCGCCCGTCGACCGGTCGCCCTGTAGGCCCGGCTCGGTGAAGGTGATCTCCAGGACGACCGACGCGGGCAGCTCGACGTAGAGCGGGACCCCGTCGTGGGTGGCGACGATGGCGTTCTGGTTCTCCAGCAGGTAGTCGGCGCCCGACCCGACGACGGCGTCGGACACGTGCAGCTGGTCGTAGGTGTCGACGTCCATGAAGACGAAGTCCGACCCGTCCTTGTAGAGGTACTGCATGGTGCGCTTGTCGACGTTGGCGGTCTCGACCTTGACGCCCGCGTTGAAGGTGCGGTCGACGACCTTGCCGGAGAGCACGTTCTTCAGCTTGGTCCGCACGAAGGCCGGGCCCTTGCCAGGCTTCACGTGCTGGAACTCTACGACGGTCCATAGCTGGCCGTCGATGTTGAGCACGAGGCCGTTCTTGAGGTCGTTGGTGGTTGCCACGGGTGCGGTCGCTTTCTCACGTGCGTGTCGACTCGGACGTATGCCGGGCGCGCAGGCACCCGGTGAGGTCCGGAGGGATTCGGTCCAGTCTACCGGGTAAATGCATCGACCGGACTGCGGGCGATCCCACCGGCCGACCACGCCCCTCGCCGCCGGAGCGCCGGAGATCGCCGGAGACCCGCTCCCCCGCGGGTGCCCTACGCTTCGCTGGTCGCCAGGGAGGTCGGCAGCTTCATTTTCGCCACCCTCGCCCTCCGACCCGGGAGCCCATCGTGTGCCCACACACCGACGACACCGCACCCCTGCGGGCCGAGATCGGCCGACTCGGCCAGCTCCTCGGCGCGACCATCGCCCGACAGGACGGGCCCGTCGTGCTCGAGCTGGTCGAACAGGTCAGGCACAGCGCGCGCACGGACCCGGTCCGGACAGCGGGCTTGCTCGCCGAGGTCGACCTGCCGACCGCGACGACGCTCGCGCGGGCCTTCGCCACCTACTTCCACCTCGCCAACGTCGCGGAGCAGGTCCACCGGGCCCGCGAGATCCAGCAGCACCAACGGCAGGCGGGCGACCGGCTCACCCAGGCGGCCGCCCGGATCGGCGAGGCGATCGCCGCGGGAGAGCTCACCCCGGAGGAGGTCTCCGAAGCCGCGCGATCGCTGGCGACCCGCCCGGTCTTCACCGCACACCCCACCGAGGCCGCGCGTCGGTCGGTGCTGCTCAAGTTGCGTGGGATCGCCGACCAGCTGTCCTCGGTCGCGGTCGACGGGTCCGACGCGGTCGCCCTCGACGACCCCCGGATCGCACGCCGAGTGACCGAGCTCGTCGAACTGCTCTGGCAGACCGACGAGCTGCGCGTGACTCGGCCGGAGGTCATGGACGAGGCCCGCAACATCGTCTACTACCTCGACGCGCTCGTCGGCGGGGCCGCGCCCGATGTGCTCGAGGACCTCGCGGAGGCGCTCGACTCGATCGGGGTGGACCTGCCGTTGGACGCCCGGCCGCTCACCTTCGGGTCGTGGATCGGCGGGGACCGGGACGGCAATCCCTACGTCACCCCGGAGGTGACCCGTCAGGTGGCCGTGCTCCTGCGGGACCACGCCGTCCGTGACCTGCACGCGTTGCTCGACCGGCTGCTCGAGGATCTATCGCTCAGCGAACGCTTCGTCGGTGCGAGCGAGGCGCTGCGGGCGTCGCTCGCCGCCGATCTGGTCGCCCTACCGGAACTCGATCCCCGCTATGCGAGGCTCAACGCGGAGGAGCCCTACCGACTCAAGCTCACGTGCATCCGGGCCAAGCTCACCGCCACCCGGGTGCGGGTCGAGCAGGGCCGGCCGCACGTCCCGGGTCGTCACTTCGCCTCGACCCGCGAACTGCTCGACGACCTGCTGCTCGTGCGCTCCTCCCTCGTCGCGCACGGGGGCGACCTCGCGGCGCGCGGGGTCCTCGATCGCGCGATCCGCGCAGCGGCGGCCTCGGGACTGTCGCTGGCCACCCTCGACGTGCGGGAACACGCGGCGCTGCACCACGCCGCGATCGGGGTCCTGGTCGACCGGCTGGGCGAACAGGCGACGCCATACGCCGCCCTGCCCCGGGCGCACCGCACTCGGCTACTGGCCAGGGAGCTCGAGTCGCGCCGACCGCTCGCCTCCTCGCCCCCGCCCCTCGAGGGCGGCGAGCGCACGACCATTCAGACCTTCGTGGCGATCCGCGACGTGCTCGACCTGCTCGGGCCGGAGGCATGCGAGTCCTACGTCATCTCGATGACCAAGGGTGCCGACGACGTCCTAGCCGCCGTGGTCCTCGCCCGGGAGGCCGGTCTCGTCGACATCCCGTCCGGGGTGGCGCGGATCGGCTTCGTCCCACTGCTGGAGACGGTCGACGAGCTGCGCAGGGCCGGGGATCTGCTCGGCGAGCTGTTCGCGGAGCCGAGCTACCGCCACCTCGTGCGGCTGCGCGGCGACGTCCAGGAGGTCATGCTCGGCTATTCCGACAGCAACAAGGACGCCGGCATCACCACGTCCCAGTGGCAGATCCACCTCGCCCAGCGCGCCCTGCGCGACGTGGCGCGCCGCCACGGCATACGGCTTCGGCTGTTCCACGGGCGGGGGGGCACCGTGGGGCGCGGCGGCGGCCCCACCTACGATGCGGTGCTCTCCCAGCCCTGGGGCGTGCTCGACGGCGAGATCAAGCTCACCGAGCAGGGTGAGGTGATCTCCGACAAGTACCTGCTCCCCCAACTGGCCCGCGAGAACCTCGCCCTGCTCCTGTCGGCCACCCTCGTCTCCTCCGTCCTGCACCGCCGCGCCCTCGCCGGGCCGGACAAGCTGGCCCGGTGGGATGCGGCCATGGGGGTGGTCTCCGGCGCGGCCCAGAGCGCCTATCGGGCCCTCGTCGACGACCCCGACCTGCCCGACTACTTCGTGCGCTCCACGCCGGTCGAGGAGCTCGCGGACCTGCACCTGGGGTCCCGACCCGCCCGGCGCGCCACCACCGGCGAGGGGCTCGCGGGGTTACGGGCGATCCCGTGGGTCTTCGGCTGGACGCAGTCCCGGCAGATCGTGCCGGGCTGGTTCGGGGTGGGATCCGGCTTGGCCGCGGCTCGAGCGGCCGGCCTGGGCGAGGTGTTGCGCGAGATGCTCGCGGAGTGGCGCTTCTTCGCCACCTTCGTCTCGAACGTGGAGATGACCCTCGCGAAGACCGACCTGCGCGTGGCCCGGCACTACGTCGAGCAGCTGGTCCCGGAGCGCCTCCACCGGGTGTTCGAGACGATCGAGCAGGAGCACGCGCGCACGGTCGCCGAGCTGCTCGCCCTCACCGGCGAGACCGGGCTGCTCTCCCGGCAACCGGCGCTCGCCCGCACCCTGGCCACTCGCGACGTCTACCTGCTCCCCCTGCAGGTCCTCCAGGTGCAGCTGCTGCACCGGGTGCGGGCGGCCCGCAGCGCCGGGCAGGAGCCCGACGAGGCCCTGCGGCGCGCGCTGCTCGTCACGGTCAACGGCATCGCGACCGGGCTGCGCAACACCGGCTGAGCAAGCCGCCGACGCGGGTGACGGCACCCCCTGCACTCACCGCCACCCGCGTCCGCTACCCGCCGGTCAGGAGACGAAGGACAACGCCTTCTGCGCCGTGCGGGTGTCCATGTTGCGACCGCGGTTCTGGTGATCGTCGATCTCCGCGGCGCAGCCGATCATCCGCCCGAAGAGGAAGGCGGTGAAGGCAGCGTTCTCCAGCTCGCGCTCGGTGAACGTGCCGTCCCGGTAGCGACCCCAGAGCATGCCCAGCAACAGGGTGGCGATGAGCGCGTCGACGTTGACACAGAAGACGTTGGCAGTCGCTCCCTCCTCCTTGAGCGAGACGACGAGCCGACGGTAGTAGTCGTGGAAGACGTTGTATTCGCCGCGCTCCGCCATCACCATGCGCACGTGCTCCTCGCGCGGGTCGACGTTGACGTCCTTGCCCTTGAAGACCGGGTGGTTGATGCACGGGATGGTCGCCCGGTCGGCACCGGCCTCCTTACGGGTCACCTTTCGGCGGGCGAATTCGCTCGCGAAGGCGCTGGCGAGTGCGTCGAGATCGATGCCGTGGTTCGAGTCGCTCGGGTCGACCAGCCCGGTGTCCCGGAATCGCTCGAGGAGGAAGGCCATCCCCTCGAAACCGTTGCCGCCGTGGGCGAATCCTGCGTGGGTGAGAAAGCCGATCATCGCCTTGTTGAGCTGCACCCGCTCGGGACTCTGCGGGCCGTCGGCCGAGACCGCGCCCTTTGCTCCTTGCGCCGTGATTGCGCCGGGACCGTTGGTGAGCAGCAGTCCGGTGAGCATCTCGAAACCTTCGAGCACGCCCGGATCCGGGGGCTCGCCGAGAAGGGCGGCGGCCGCGAGCTCGGTGACGCTCGCGGCGGCATACACCTGCGACATCGGTATGCCGCAGAAGGCGTCCGCGGTGTGCCCACCGACCGGCGCTGCAGCGCCGATCATCGTGCCGAACAGCTCGAGCCACCACGGCATCTGCTCGGCGGTAGTCCTGGAGATCTCCTTGCGCGCCAACGATCTCCAGATGAGCGTGCCGACGATCGCGGCACTTACCCCGGCCTGGGTGGGATGCTCGCCCTGCGCCGCGAGCCAGCGCAACGGCATCGAGGTCACGCCGCGCGCGGCCAGCCCGGCGAGCATCGCCTCGGCGACCGGGTCGGGCTCAGGTCCGACGACAAGTTCGCGCAGGTGGTCGGACACCTGGTACGCCGTAAGGTCTGCCTCGGTGTCGTCCACCGACAACCCGGATCCCGTGAAGGCGTCGATGAAGCCCCGGACCGCCTCGCGGGTCGCGGCCGAACGACCCGGTCCACAGAGCGTGAGCGCCGACGCGATCACCGTATTGGGCGAGTTGCCCACCTCCCGAGCGGCCTGGACCACCGCGAGCGCGAGCGAGCCGTGGAGGTTGACGTGGCTGGCGACGGCCACGTCGACGAGGGCGAGGTCCCGCTCGCTCGCGCGGCGGCCGAGCAGCGCCAGGACGATGTTGGCCGCCATCGGCTGTTGCGCGGCTGCGAGGACCGGCACACCGCGCAGACTGGAGACCTGGGTGACCGGGTCCATCTGGGAGACGCCGGAGGCGTCCTTCATCGACTGCCGGGGGAGGACCGCTCCGATCTGTCGGTTGAGGGCGGCGATCTGTTCGTCGTATGGCGGCATCGCCACCACATTGGGCAGGTCGAGTTCCACCGGCAGGTCGAGGTCGCGGGCACGCCCGAACCACGGCTTGAGGTTGAGGCTCCCCTCGGGGGCGAAGTCCGGCAGGGTCGCGTTGAGGGCCATGACCGCCGTGAGCGCTGCCGGGATGTGCGCGATATTCGTGACGACCGCACCCATCCGCGAGCAGACCGGACGCTCGGGGGTGAAGATCGCGTCCACCCCAAACTTTTCCATGAACCAGCGTTCCTTGGTCGCCGCGTCGTCGCCGCCCCCTGCCATGGCACCGGCGTGGCCGACGGCCCGAGTGAGTGTGGACTTCCACCGGCCGACGACGCAGGCGACGACCGGCTTGGTGAACTCGGCGTCCAGCTCGTAGTAGCCTCCGGGCTCGACGTAGAGCACGGCCGCTTTGCTGCGCATGTCGTTGGCCAGTGCGAAGGCGAATTCCGGTGCGGCGTAGTGGATGTAGACGTCCTTGCCGCTGGAGATGAGCGTCGTCGTGCCCCAACCGGCCATCCGCAGATAGGTGGCGATGGTCGTGGTGAAGTTGCCGGAGTTTGACAGGATGGCGATCGAGCCCTTGCGCAGTGCCTCCTCCGGGGTGTTGCCGCCGAGCGCTCCTCCGATGCGCACGTGGTTCCACGAGTCGGCGACCCCGAGGCTGTTGGCGCCGAAGATGTCCACGCCGTTGGACTGGGCCATCGCCCGGATCTCGCGGGCGTCGTGCGAGGGGATCTTCTCGGTGACGATGAAGATCTTGCGCAACTCGGGGTTGACGCGGATCAGCTCCCCCACTCCGTGGCGGGCGGCCGCCGGAGGCAGATAGACCACCCCGCAGTTGAATTGGTGCCCGTCGGCCAGCCCCTCGAGGACGTTGTTGTAGACCGGGATCGGCCCGAGGGCGGTCTCCATCTGCGAGCCGCCTTTGCCGGGCGAAGTGCCGAAGGCGATGTTGCCGCCGGAATATTCGTGGCTCACCGGGGTGACGTCCGAGGACTCGCCGCCGAGGATGTTGAGCACGCAGACCCGGTCAGCTCGGGTCGCAATCTGCGCCAACGAGCTGATGCCGACGTAGAACTTGAAGTCGCCGACGCCCTTCTTGTACATGGTGCGTCCTCTCTCAGCCGACCAGCGCGTGCTGTTGACGGGCAATCTGTTCGCGACCGGATGCCTTCATCCAGGCGTCGGCCGCGCGCGCGTAGTTGATGACCTCGGACATGTCCGAGTCGAAGCCGAACATCTTGTAGGGGATCTTCAACGACTCGAAGGTGTCCCGGAGCACGCCCATCCCCCGGATGAGGTTGGGCCCGCCCCGGCCCACGACGGCATACAGGGGGGTGGGTCCGTGCTGGGCGTAGTACTCGCGCAGGCCGTCTGCCATCGCGCGGAAGGTCTCGAAGATGTCGGTGTTGTTGGCCTTGCCACCGATGATGAACAACACGTTGGTCTGCGGCAGCCAGTAGCGGTAGCAGATCCGGGCGAGCTCCTTCATCTTCGCGTAGGGCGGGTTGCCGCCGAAGTCGCTCGAGATGATCGCGTCGTCACCGAGCATCTCGGAGACGAGCGAGTTGGCGCCGCCGCCGAAGGTGGGGGCGAGGATGGTGCCCTTGTCGTTGATGACGTAGACATCGCTCTGCCCCTGATAGGTGCGCAGCTGATTGACCTCGTGCTCGAAGTCGGAATAGCTCGTCGAGAAGAGCGAGCGCGGCAGGCCGAGCCGTGCCACCCGCGGGTCGTCGCGGTCGAAGGCACACTTGAAGTCGCAGGCGACCGGGGTGAGCCGGCCCCGTGCGTCGGCGCGCATCCGGATCGGGTTGAGCTCGAGGGTGGTCATCCCGAACTCGTGGAAGAGCTCCCAGAGCGAGGGAAGGTGCTGCACGAGTGGCGAGACGATCTCGTTGGGGGCGTGCAACTGGGTGAGGGCGTTGGCCACGACGAAGGCCCGCATCCCGGTGAGTGCTTCGAACGGCACCTGGGCGACCAGGCTCTTGTCCAGTTCCTCGATCGACACCCCACCGTGATGGGTGATGGTCATCGTCGGCGCCCGGAAGTGGGTCGAGTCGGTGAGTGAGAAATAGACCTCGTGTTCGGCCGGGACCATCGCCTCGTAGGTCACCCCGTTGGCCTTCGCCACGGTGTTGCCGACCCGATGCTCGGCGAAGTAGAGCCGTTCCTTCTCGCGTAGCGTCGTCGGCAGGTCGCTCGCCCGGCCGATGAGCCCGGCCTTGCCCTTCTTGCCGACCCCGCCCTTGAAGACCGGTTTGACGAGGATCTCCCCGTGCCGGCTGATGAGGTCCTTGATCTCCTCCTCGGTCGCCGCAGGGCCGAGGACCTCGGCCGCGGGAAACCCGGCGAACTTCAAGAGTTTCGCGCCATGCAACATTCCGGTGAGATTCATTGCCACTCCTGAGATATTCCGCGGATCCTCTACCTATGCCTCGGACTGGTCCGCCCGGACAGGGTCATCGGTCCCTGGGCGGTGTTTCGCGGTCAGTCGGCGGCGAGCGCGCCGACCTCAAGGGCAGGCTCGTCGGCCGGGGTGGCCAACCAGCTGAGCACCATGTCGGTGAGGAGGGCGACGATGCGCTGCTTGTATGCCGGTGCGCGCATGTCGACCCCGAAGGTGGCGGCGATGGTCGCCGCGTTGGTGGTGCGGAAGAGGGCGACCGAGGTCATGAGCAGGTGCAGGTCCAAGGCCGAGGCGGGCCGGCGGACGAATCCCTGCGCCCGACCGCGTTCGAGCAGGTCGTCGAGCAGGGTGATGATCGGCAGGTTGACCCCCGCGGCTCGCGACGAGTGCTGCAAGTGGCTCGCGCCGAAGGCATTCTCGGCGGCGACCAAACGGGCCAGCTCTGGGTGTGCCTCGTGGTAGTCGAAGGTGTGCCGGATGAGCACCCGCAGCCCCTCGATCGGCGCCATGTGCCCGAGGTCGAGCGCCTGCTCCATTGCCCGGATGTCGGCGTAGGCCTTCTCCAGGACGGCGGTGAACAGGCCTTCCTTGTCGGTGAAGTAGTAGTAGATCATCCGCTTGGTCGTCGCCGTCCGAGCGGCGATCTCGTCGACCCGAGCGCCGAAGAAGCCCACCCGGGCGAACTCCTCGGTCGCCACGGCGAGCAGTTCGGCCTGGGTCTTGGCCGCGTCGCGGCGCTGGCGCGACGCGCCAGGTACGGCGGACTTCGCGGACATACCCCATACTCTAGGCTGGGCCGGCTCGCCCGTCCCGGTGCCGAGCCTGGCGTGCGCGGTCATGGTCGCGAGCGCCGCCACAGCAGGGCGTTGCCCACGATGCTGGCCACCCCGACGACGACGAAGACCCAGCCGAGCAGGCCGGTGGTCCCGCCTCCGGTGCCGAGGTAGAGCCCGGCGAGCACGAGCAGTGCGCCGACGACGATGCCGGTGACGGGGTTGGTGCTGAACTTCATCGTATCTCCTCGGGTTTCGGGTGGGGACTCTCGGGCGAGAGCCCCCACCCGGCATACCGGTTCTGGCTCGGTCCGGCGGTTTGGTTCCCGATGCCGCGCGAGCGGTCAGGCCGCCACGCGGGTGCGCTGAGCCTTGGCGCGGTCGATGGACTCCTGCCGCAGCCGCAGGTACTCGTCCTCGGGGATCGGCTGGGCGCCCGGCACGCCGAGGTCCTCGGCCCGCAGCCGGTAGGTCTCCGGCGAGAGGTAGGCGCCGAGGAAGGCGATGCAGCAGATGAGGAAGGTCACCCCACCCACGACGAGCGGGACGTTGCCGGATCCGGGAGGCGCGAGGAGCGGGAAGACGAAGGCCATCGCCGAGCTGCCCGCGGTGCCGAGGTTGTGCCCGATCGCCATGCCGGTGACCCGCGTCTTCGTGGGGAACTGTTCGGGGTAGAAGGCCGGGTAGACAGCGTTCTGGCCCTGGTAGACCGTGCCCCACATGAGCAGCGAGAAGAAGATCGCCAGCGGGACGTTCTTCTGGCTGATCGACCACAGGTAGGCGAACGAGAGCAGGCCGCAGCCGATGGTCGCGAACATGATGAGCGGGCGGCGGCCGATCTTGTCGGACAGGTTGCCGACGAAGGGGATGACGGCGACGGCGCAGATGTTGCCGAGGATGGGGATCCACAGGTAGACGCTGGCGGCGAAGCCGACCCCGTAGTCCTTGTTCGTCGCATAGGTCGCGCCGAAGACCGAGGTGGTGACGGCGATGATGTTGAACAGCTGGATCATGAAGACACGCAGGATGGTGCCGCCGCTCTCCTTGAAGGCCACCGCGATCGGGGCCTGGGCGACCGCGCCCTCCTTGTTCTCCTCGGTGAAGGCGGGGGTCTCGTCGACCCGGCGCCGGATGACGTAACCGGCGACGATGACGAAGACGCTGAGCAGGAAGGGGATCCGCCAGCCCCACGACTTGAAGGCATCCTCCGAGAGGAACGTCGCCAGCGGCAGGAAGATGGCCGCGGCGAGGATTTGGCCGAACTGGGTGCCCTGCAGGGTGAAGCTGCCGAAGTAGCCGCGGCGTCCGAACGGGCTGTGCTCGAGGATCATCGAGCTGCTGCCGGAGATCTCGCCGGCGACCGCGAAACCCTGGATGAGGCGCAGTGCCATGAGCAGCACGGGGGCGAGGAAGCCGACCTGCTGGTAGGTCGGCAGCAGCGCCACGGCGAAGGTCGAGAAGCCCATGAGCAGCATGCACAACACGAGGACGTTCTTGCGGCCGTGCCTGTCACCCCAGGAGCCCAGGACGAAGGCCCCGATGGGGCGCGCGACGTAGCCCACGGCATAGGTGCCGAGGGCGCCGACGATGCCCATCTTGGGGTCGGTCTTGTCGAACATGATCGTGGGGAAGATGAGTGAGGCGGCCTGGGCGTAGATGAAGAAGTCGTAGTACTCGAGGGCGGACCCGATCCAGCCACTCGCGGTGGCCTTGCGGGTCTGACCGATGTCGTGCTGTTCGATCGAATGTGGCTGTGCCATGGGGGTTTCCCTCCGTGACGGGCCCGAAGCGGGCAGGGGTGGGCGCCCGCCCGGACCGGGCGGGTGAAGACGAGTGGGACGGATGCAGATGACGTATGCCGTGCGGCCGGTTGGTCGCGCGGGTCGTGCAGATCGGTCGGTGGACCAGGGAGATGCGAACTGCTCTGGTGCGTCGGGTACGGGGTTCGCTCGGGTTCGTCGCGTGTTGTCGATGCTGTTCGTCTCGGCGTCCGGTGGTGCCGCGGCCGCTCAGCGCGGGGCGCCGCCGACCATCTCCCGCAGGTGCGCGTGCATCCGCGCAGCGTCGGGTTGGACTCCGGTGAACTGGTAGAAGGCCTCGACGGCCTGTTCGGCGGCCATGCCACCGCCGTCGACGGTGCGGCAGCCCTTGGCCCGGGCCATCCGCACGAGCTCGGTCTCGAGCGGGAAGTAGACGATCTCGGCGACCCACTGCTCCGGGCGCAGCAGCTCCTCGGGGACGGCGCAGCCGGGGTGGGTGGCCATGCCGGTGGGAGTGCAGTGCACGACGCCCTCGGCCTGGGCCATCGAATCGGCGAGGTCGGTCCCGACGCAGACCCGGTCGGCCCCGAAGAGCCCGCCCATACGCTCGGCCAGCGCCTGCGCCTTGTCCGGGAACACGTCGTGCAGGATCAGCCGGCTCGCCCCGTTGTCGAGCAATGCGTAGGCGACGGCCGCCCCCGCCCCGCCCGAGCCGACCTGGACGACCGTGCCTTGACCGGCGCCCGGAAGCTGGGCCTGGAAGGGGCGCTGGAAGCCGCACCAGTCGGTGTTGTGACCGGTGGCCTTGCCGTCCCGGAAGACCACGGTGTTGACCGCACCGAGGGCCTCGGCCCGGTCGGACAGCCCGTCGAGGTGCGGGATGATCGCCTGCTTGAACGGGTGCGTGACGTTGAAACCGCTGCAGCCCAGGCGTTGAGCCCAGCGCAGCACGTCGGGCAGGTCGGCGGCGGTGAGGCCGAGTTCGAGGGCGTCGACGATGCGGTAGGTCACCGGCATACCCAGGGCGGCACCTTCGCGCTCGTGCAGCGCCGGAGTGCGACTCTTGCCGATGCCCTCCCCGATGAGGAAGAGGCTGTGCGTGCGAAGCGAGGTGTCGGTCATGCGGGGCTCCTCAAGCGGCCGGGTGAGAGGTGAAGTAGGCCTTGGCGGTGTCGAGGCAGCGGCGCGCGTGCCCCTCCGGGCCGCGGCGCGCCTCCTCGGCGACGTTGGGCAGCTCGATCGAATAGACCACCGGGGGAAGGTGTCCGAGGATGTGGGCCGGGTCGATGCCGCCCTCCCCCACATAGGACCGTGCGGCGCGCAGGATGTGGGTCATCTCCTCGGGATCGGCGGGGATCTCCCCCGGCGCGTCACACAGGTGACAGAAGTCGAACCACTGCGCCGGCAAGGCGTCGAGGTCCTCGACCTTGTCCCCGGAGCGGTGGAAGTGGTGCAGGTCGATCATCAGCCGGGCATTGGGCCGGTCGACCTCGCGCAAGACGTCGACGGCGTCCGCGAGCGTGCGCACTGCGGCGATCGGGACGAACTCGAGGTTGACGGTGAGGCCGTAGTCCGCCGCGAGGTCGCAGAGCCGGCCGAAGGAGTCGAGGTAGAACGGCCGGTCGTCCACCCAGATGCTCGAGAGCACACCGGTCGCCCCGAGCTCGGCACCGATGGCGATCTCCGGCTCGTAGTCGCGCGGGTCGTGGTCGGCGAGGATGCGAGCGAGTTCGATGTCGTGGACGGGGATGCCCGTCTCGCGCAGGGCGCGCCGGGTGGCGGCGAGCAGGTCGGGTTGGCTGGCCAGCGAATAGTCGTGGCCGGGCATGCCATGGCAGATGAGCCGGGGGCTCACGTAGTCGTAGCCGGTGCGATGAGCGATCCGCACGAGTTCGTCGGTGGGCTCGTCGATGATCGTGAGATGGGCCAGCGAGTACCGCTGTCGCCCTCCGCGTCCCGTCGCGTCCATGGTCAGTCCGTCGCCGCGTGGTGGATCGTCTTGCCGGGCGAGTAGATGTCCATGATGTTCCAGTGCCCGGCGGTCGGCGTGGGGACGTTGACCATCCGCACGTCGAGGACGACCGGCTCGCCGAGAGCGATGGCCCGCTCGAGCGCCGGCTTGAAGTCGGCCGCAGAGTCGACCTTGATCCCGGTCACGCCGTATGCCGTCGCGATCGCCGCGAAATCGGTCTCGACCGGCCCGTCGGCGTTCTCGAAGACGGTGCCGTAGGTCGTGTCGTAGTGGGCCTTCTCGAGCCCGGCAATCGTGCCGAAGGCGTTGTTGTTCATCACGACCCAGATGGCCGCGATCCCCTTCTCGCGGGCCGTGTAGAGCAGGGCCGGGTTCTGCCCGAAGCCACCGTCGCCGACGAGCGAGACGACCACCCGGTCCGGGCAGGCGATCTTCGCTCCGAGGGCGGCGGGCGCGCCGAAGCCCATCGTCGCGTAGCCGCCCGGCGTGAAGACCGATCCGGGGGTGAGGATGTCGAACTGCTGGGCGAGACCGTTCTTGTTCCACCCGACGTCGGTCGTGATGATCGCATCGCGCGGGAGCACGGCCCGGGCGTCGGCGAGGATCCGCTCGGGGCGCATCGGCCACGCGTCGCTGCGGACCCCGGTCTCGTTCGTCGCACGGAAGGCGGCCCGGTTGCGTGTGATCTCGGCGAGCACCTCGGTGCGCTCGACCCCGGCCGGGGCGAGCTTCTTGGCGGCCCGCACGAGGGCGGCGATGGCCGGCTTGAGGTCGGCGACGGCGCCGAGGGCGAGGGGGTAGTTGCGCCCGAGTTCGGCCGGGTCGATATCGATGTGCATGAGCTTGGTGGGCGGCATACGGAAGGTGTATGCCTCCTCCCACGAACTCGAGTCGGCCTCGGAGAAGCGCGTGCCCAGGGCGAGGATCCAGTCGGCGTTGCGGGTCATGTCGTTGATGAACTCGGTGCCCCA
>JAKPEG010000179.1 GCA_029552065.1 Actinomycetes bacterium | reverse complement strand
TGCACGGCCAGGTCGCGGACCCGGCCCGAGACCCGGGGCCGGTCGACGGCCTGGCCGCGACGGACGACGCTGGGACCGATGGGAACCCAGCGATCGGTCGCGGTCGCCAGGGGCTCGGCCTGTGGCCCGCCCCGCCGCCGTCGGGGTGCAGGAGCCGCCTCCCGCTCGGCGAGGACCCGGGCCAGAGCATCGGCGAGGGCCTGCCGGTCCAGGCCCGCCTCCAGCTCGGCGTTGTATGCCGCACGCCCCCGCGCGCGGCCCTTCTTCGCCTCCTTGGCGCTGAGGGCCTGGAGGTCCTCGGCGGCCTGCGCGCGCGCGGCCCGGCTGCCCAGACGGGCGCGCGGCTTGCCGGTCATGGCTGTGCCTCGTCGGTGCGCGGCTTGGGGCCGACCCGGATCCAGCCCTCCTGGACCTCGTGCGGCATCTTGGGCAGGTAGGCGCTCGTCGTCGACGCGAGGATCGGGTCGTCACGCCACGTGAGCGGCCCGGTCCGTCGGGTGAAGACCTGGCCCTTGGGCAACGACGACACGTTCGGCAGGCGGATCTCGGCCGGGTCGACGAGCACCGGCCCGACCCGCACCGACGGCGCGATCCGCTCGAGGCCCGGGGTCACCCACACGTCGGCGAGCTGGAGGGCCTTGCGCGGCAGGATCCCCGAGGTCAGGTGCATCTTTCCGGCCGGCAGCATGAGGACGGTCAGGGTGCGCACCTGGCCCGGCCGGATCAGCACGGTGTCCTCGGCGACGATGAAGGGGTGGCTGATCGGCTCGACGTCCGCGCCGGCACCGAGGAGGCCGAGGTGGCCGGAGTGCCGACCGCTCTGCGGCGCGGTCGCCGCCACCACCTTGTCAACGATGTGGAACCTGGAGTAGTCGTCGTCGACGAAGAAGCCGAGGACGGAGTCGTCGCTGCGGCCGAGCTCGCCGACGCGGAAGGGGAACTCCATCGTCGCCAGCGCGTCGAACGCCGCCTTGCGGGCCGCGGCCCCACCGGGTGCCGACACGACGACCTCGTCGAGGTCGTCCGGTGCGTCGAGCGAGAGGTTCGCGCGCACGACGGCGATCGGTCGCCCGACGAGCCCGGCCACGGTCGGTGAGCCGAGCGCGGCATACGTGTCGACGGCCCAGAGGGTGGAGTCGATGGCGCGCAGCATCGCCGAGAGGCTGCTGTGCGTCGCCGGGTCGCCGCTGTTGCGGGTCGCCATGTCGGACTGCACCAGGCCGGTCGCGACAAGTGCGGCGTGCTGGGCGTGCGCGGGGATGTCGGCGAGCGGGCCGGCGTCGGGCGGCAGCGGCCGGCCGGGCGCGGGCTCCCAGGTCACGGCGTCGGTCACCGTGTCGTGCATGACCTGGCCGAGCGGGTTGCCGTCGCGATCGAAGACCTCGAGGGCCTCGTCGACGTGGTCGGGCAGGAGGAAGCCCGACACCGGGGTGACCGCGTCGGGTCCGTGCAGCTGGTCGACGTAGGCCTCGGTCGCGGCGGCGGGGTCGGCGGCGAGGTCGGCACCCGGGTCGACGAGGCGGAGCAGCCAGCGGGCTCCGTGCTGGATGCGGGGGCGGAGGCGGATCGACGCGGGCCGGCCCTCCAGCTCGAGGTCCTGGGTCGTGGGGACCGCGTCGACGTCGAGGTCGAGGGTCCGGCCGAAGGCGTCGACGACCCGCAGGCGCTCGACGGTCAGGGCGCCGCCGAAGAAGGGGACCGGCAGGCCCGTGGCGGACGGCTTGGCCTCCTCACCGGGGGCGCTGCGCTCGCGGACGATGAAGCCGGAGAACGGGATCCCGAGCAGTTGCTCGCGCAGACCGTCCAGTGACGCCGACACCAGATCGAGGTCGCGCACGAGGTTGCCCAGGCTGCGCAGGGACGCCTCGTCGGCGTCGGAGAGCTGGGACTGCCCGGCGAGGTCGCGCTGGTCCTCCTCGACGATCCACAGCTCGATCGCTTTCTGGATGGCCTTGCCGATGCCGGTGGACAGGGTGCTGCGGCCGACGAAGGTCCGGGTCGTCGGTTCCGTGGCTGGCGACCCCTCGAGGTCGATGTCCCCGAGCGTCCAGCCGTCGAGGCTCTCCGTCCCCTCCAGGCGGACCTGCCAGTCGAGGAAGAGCGGCACCCAGGGCTGGCGCCAGGTCGTGATGGCCACCGGGCTCGGTGGTGCGCCCTCGAGCAGGGAGAAGCGCGCGATCTCGGACGCCACCTGCTTGCGCACCGACTCCTTCTGCTTGTCGCGGCTCGCCCAGCCGGAGGCGTCCGCACGCGCCCCGGTCTCGAACTCGCTGATGGCGGTCGCGCCGCTGGCGTCGTAGCGCGACGTCGTCCCGTAGAGCCGCACCATCTCGGCCTGCAGGCGGGTGACGAGCACGGCCTCGTCGAGCAGACCGGACTGGCTCGCGGAGCGTGCGAGCCACTTGTAGGAGTAGCCGTCGTAGACGATCGCCTCGCGCACGAGCCGGGTCACCTCGGCAGGGATGGCACCGTTGCCCAACGTGGGCAGGATGGTCGCGCCGTCGACCGGGCCCCGGAAGCGCGCCTTGACCTCGCCGGGGAAGCGGCAGCGCAGCTTGCCGTCGTCGTAGAGCCCGTCCCCGTGGTGGCGCAGGCTCGGGTGGATCGACCGCATGCCGATGACGACCGGGCCGGGCCGGAACATCCGCGGCGCGGGCCGCACGACGGAGCGACTCTCCGCGACGAGGGCCTGCGCGGCGCCCCGGGGGGTCGAGCGCGCCGTCGTCGCGCCCGACCGCTTCGGCTTCGAGCCACCGTCGGCAGCGGCCTTGTGCAGACCGATGACGTTTGTGCTCCACGCGATCTCGACGTCATCAATGATCTCGTCGAATCGGCCACCGACCGTGTGCCGTTGTCCCACACGGGACTTGCGCCCCACCTGGGTGGGCGAGTAGGGCACGTTGTCCTCGGTGCGCAACCGGTCCGCACTCGACCCGGGGATCGGCTTGCCGGCGAAGGACCAGAAGCCGTCGGCGTGCTCGTGCTCCTCGACGTCAACCAGCCCGTCACTGGTCGTCAACCGGCTGAGCATGTTGGAGGTGAACGCCGCGAAGAGCCGTTCGGCGAGCTGACGACGGCCCGCAGCCAGGCCGAATCCCGGTGCGGCGAGGGCGGAGGCGACGTCGTCGACGTCGAGCCCCATGGTCGCGGAGATCTCGGCGGTCGAGGGGCGGTCATCGGCCGCACCGATGTCACCGTCGATGGGCACGCCGATGACGCTGCCGTGGAGCAGGGTGTTGTAGCGGGTGGTGCCGATGCCGATGACGAGCTTGTTGACGTCCTTGACCGGCATGGCGATCGACGGCGCGACCTCGCCGTACGTCGTCGACGACTTCGCGTACTTCTCGACGCGCTCCACGGGCGTCGCCGTCTCGTGGGACTTCAGGCCGGCCCGGGCATAGCGTGCCTTCTCGCGGGGGTCGACGTCGTCGAGGATCTCGTCCTCGCCGTCCTCGGGGATCGACCAACGCAACTGCTCGGCCTGCTGGCGGACCTGCACCCCGTTCAGCGCGCCGCCGAGCGGGTCCTCACCGGTCCTGGTCCACCAGCCGGCCACTGTGTAGGTCGCCAGGTTGCGGTGGAAGCCCTGTGGCGCAATGCCTTCCAGCATCGGCAGGTCGGCGAGCGGGTCGTGCAGCGTGAAGCGCCGCTCGGCCCCGGTGTAGGTCGCGGACCAGAGCAGGGTGCCGCGGCTCGTCCCGTCGAGAGGGTCGAGGCGCGTGCCGCCGGTGCCGTCGATGGTTCCCGAGTAGCCCGCGAGCGGCACGACGACGCCGGTGGCGGCGTCGATGACCCACCCGGTGGCGTATGCCGTGCGCGCGCCGTCGGGCAGGAGGGTCCGGACGACGACCCATCGGTCGGGAAGGGCCGGCATCCGCAACCGCTTGGCGGCCTCGTCGGCGACGCCGGCCAGCAGCCCGTCCGGGAGTGCCCAGTGCAGGTGGACGCCCGCGGGACGCACCTCGCCGGGGGCGAACGGGTCCGGGTCCTCCCGGACCGCGCCGACCGGGACGGTCTCCTCACCCTGCTGCTCGGGCACGACGAAGGCCTGCACGTCGATGGGGACCAGGATGCGGTGGTTGCGCGTCAGGGTGCGGTCCCACGTCTTGTAGACCTGCAGGTCGACATCGGCGAGGACGAGCCCGGCAAAGCGCTGCTCATAGACGGCCTTGGCAACGGTCTTGTCGCTGAACCTCTCCATCAGTTCCCCCCGAACGTGAAGGCCGTCGACGCATACGTGCTGTAGGCGATGGTGGCCCGGAACGCATCGAGCAACTTGATGCTCTCGTCGGCGCCGAAGACCTGGCGGTAGGGGAAGCGGATGAGCTGCAGGGCATACTCCGCGGCGTCGAGGCCGTCGACGGCGCCCGTCGCGTTCCTCGTGGCGGCGTTGGCCTTGAACATCTCCTCGATGCGCTGGATGTCGACGACGCCGGGGCTGCCGACGCGGAAGGGCACGTCGAAGCCGTCGTCCCGGTCCTCGGGGCCGGTGATCGCGTCGCCGTCGAGGTTGAGGTAGCCGAATGTGTTCTTGTCCCGCGGGAAGAGCCGGGCCGCCACTCCCCCGCCGGCGGCAGGGCGCATGTGGAAGCCGAACTGGACGCCTTGCCGCGGCTCCTCGACGTGGACGACCTTGGGGATGCCGTCGAAGAGGCAGAAGAGGACGGCCGGTGCCAGTCGCTCGAGGCGCAGCAGCCGCATCCGGCGCGGGTCGGCCTCGAGGTAGGTCGCGTCGTCGGACTCGGCCGGGTCGACGCTGAAGGCGCGCACGTGCAGGCCCGGCCAGCCCGACACCGCCTCGGAGCGCAGGATGAAACCGCTGACCGCGTCGACCTTGCCGCCGAAGCGGGCCGATCCCTCGGGTCGGCGGTGGTTGCGCTCCTCGGTGTCGAGCTCGTCGCGGATGGCGTCGTACTGCGCGGCCAGGTGGGTCCGGTCGTCGCTGTTGACGGTCCCGACCGACAGGGCCCCTTGGACGAGGGCGTCGGTCCACCGGCGGTCGAGGTAGAACCAGCGCATCGACTCCGCGGGCAGCAGCTCGGTGTCCGCGACGAGGTTGGCGAAGGGCACGCCCTCGAGCAGGCGGAGCCGGACCAGCCAGGAGCGGAGGCTGGCCGGGATCGTCGAGTCGAGGTCGTCGGCGAGGACGGGCTGGGCACTCGCGTGCACGGCATACGTCAACGGCATGGCCTTGGCGACGGCGACCTTGTCGTACCTCACGATTCGTCCCCGTCCTCGTCGTCGCTGCTCTCGCCCCGCGCACCGCGCAGGGCCTCGTCGAGGGCGTCCGGGCCCTCGTCGATCGCCTCCCCGTGGGGGATGACGACGCGGCCCCCGAAGACGCCGCCCCCGGCGGGGACGCCGACGCCGGCGAAGCCGCCGCCCGGGCGACCGAGGATGACCTCGGAGAGCGCCCCGGCCACCGCGAGGTCGACGCCGGCCTCGCGCACGACACCCAGCGACTCCCCGACCGCCCGCAGCCCGCCGACCTTCCGCAGGTCGCCGAGGCCGACCGTGGGCACGTCCATCCCGCGGAGCACGCCGACGAGGCCGGCGGTGCCGCGGTCGAGGCGCGCGGTGATCCCGAAGCCCTTGGCCACCAGGTCCGCGGCCCGGCCGTCCAGGCCCATCGAGCGGCCCGGGGTGAAGACCTCCTTGGGGGGCCCGATGATCTCCTCGGGGTTCACGGCCAGGGTGGCGACCAGTCCGCGGCCGAGACCGAGGAAGAGCTCGCGGTCGACGAAGAGGTCGCGGCCGAGGTCGAGGTCCTTGATGATGCCGTTCCACACCGCCTCACGACGCGCCACCTGGTAGCCGTCCTGGCGCCAGCGCAGCAACGCGGCGACCATCGAGGGCTGGCTGAGCGCGAGCAGCCGCCCGATCTCGAAGGCCGACGCGAGCGAGAGGTCCTCACGCCCGTCGGGCACGACGAGGCGCAGCTGGTCGGCGGCGTGGGCCAGCGGGAGCCGAGGGGCGGTGAAGTCGGCCGGGTGCGGCAGCAGCGGTCCGCGGTACCAGGCGCGGACGAGGTCCCCACGCCGGGTGCGCTGGTCCAGGCCGACGTGCCCGGTCTCGACGACCTCCAGCGGGGGCCGGCCCTCGACCGGCGGCCGCGGCTCACCGGTCGTGCCGAGCAGCCCGGAGTCAACGCCCTTCATGAGCGACTCGAAGGTCTGGCTGCCCGTCGTCGTCCAGCTCCAGTGGAGCAGGCACGGGAAGCGGTGGACCGGGTCGAATGCGGTGACCGCCTTGACCAGCTTGGTCTTCGCCCCCGCCGTGATGCCGGTGGCGCTCACCTTGCCGACGATCTTCTGCCCGCCCCATTCCTTCGTCGCGGTGACCGCCTTGCCACCGTCGGCGACGACGGCCATCCGGTATGCCGTGACCTCGGCTCCCGCGGCGTGCGGCGCGTCGTCATGGGGCGAATCGGCATGAGGTGAATCGGCGTGGGGGCCGACCACCACACCTTCGAGTGCGCCGATGGACGGGTTGATGACGGCGTCGATGTCCTGCTGCATGACGTCGTGGTCGTGGACCGCTTTCGACACCGCGACAGTGTTCGCGGCCAGGACGAGCACGTCGGAGACCAAGCTCCGGGGCGGCGACTCCGGCAGCAGCCGGTCGAACTGGTTCTCCAGGCTCACCAGGCACGCGTGATAGGTCACCGGCACCTCGGAGCCATCGGGTGCCCGGCCGGCGAGCGGGAGCCGGTTGGCGATGACGACGGCGAGGAACCCGTCGTCGTCGCCCATCATCAGCTCGGTGTCGTTGATGTCGACCTCGCGGGCGTGCGCGAGCAGCGGCACGTCCTTGCGGGTCGGCATGATCCGGTCGATCACCGACTTGCGGATCTCCAGGGCCGAGCCCTTCTCGACCTCCGGCGTGCCGGAGAGCTTGCGATCGGCCGAGATGCACTCCGCCGCCGGCAGACCGGTGAGGAAGTTCGCCTCGCCCTCGGCGAAGACGACGAGCGCGAGCCACGGTGTCCGCTCGTTCGCGGGGTCGGACTGGCGCTCCCACGGCAGGGTGCGCCGCTTGATGACGACCTGCGGCAAGCGGGCGCCGTAGGCCCCGCGAGTGCCGGCCGGCGGATAGGTCGAGAGCACCTGATCGGGCGGGAGCACGTAGCGCGGCGAGGTGACGTCCACGTGCAGCCCGAGGTCCTCGACCGGCAGCGCAGCGGCGGCGAGCGCGCCGTCGGGGCCGTCGGCGGCGAGGTCCTGGTGGGCGGTGAAGCGGTAGAGCCCGGCCTTGAGCGCCGGCGTGACGCGGGAGTAGAGGCGGAAGTGGCCCTCGGCGATGCTCATCGTGGCCTCCTGGTGCGCGGTCGGCGGGGGGCCGGCGGGTCGGTCCAGGCCAGGGCCGTGCCCTGACCGGCGACGGCGAGGAGCTTGGCCGTGACACCGCTCAGCCGTCGGGCGGCGATGTCCGCGGCGACGTCCGCCGGCGAGGCGGCGGAGCCGACGACGCCCGCGACCGACCAGTCGCCACCGACGGCGACCTTGACGGTGATCGAGGTGGCATCGGTGTCGGGCACCACGGCATACACGAGGACGCTGGTGTCGCCGATGGTCACGGCGGTGGGCGGCACGGGGGCGCCACGCCGGGTCGCGACCTGGCCGCCGAGGAGGATGAGTTCGGTCGGGTCGAGGTCGCGGGGGCGGTCGCCGGTCAGCGCGATCGCGACGGTGCTCACCGGCCGGGAGAAGCGCGTCACGACGAGGTCGGCGTCCCGGACGAGCGGTGCTGCGGTGTCCCAGGCCATCATGCTCTCGCCGGTGACGGTGTCGACGGTGACGAGGCACCCGGCAGCGACGGCGCCCTGGCTCCCCACGCGGGCGACCCGGCTGCCCAGGTGCCAGCCGGCCCAGCCGTCGGTGGGGTCGACGTCGCCGTCGGCGTGGACGGCGAGGTGGGTGACGCCGGCCGGCACGGTGACCGTGGCGTCGGTGACGTCCTCGTCGAGGACCGCGTGGTTGCCGCGCAGCATGCTCACCCGGGCCTTGCCGGTGACGCCGAGGGTGGGTCGGCGCTCGTCGTCGGTGTCGGTGCGGGCGTCCGGGAACTGGAGGACGACGAGGTCCCCGCTGCGGACCGTCGAGGCGAGGGCGTCGGCCTTGGGCCGGCGGCGCGAGCGCGACGCGGCCCGCGGTGCGTCGCTGGTGAGCTCCAGCCCGGTGACGACAGCCTGGAGGGCGGCATTGCCGAAGCGACCGCCGGCATACCGGCCCGCGGAGCCGACGGCGTCGGTGCGGGGGACGAGCCCGGCGGCGACGACGGTGCCCTCGACCGCCGCGGCCGGGGTCGCGGCGCGGGTGAGGGAGAGCGGCAGCGAGCGCCCGAGCCGACCGGAGACCGACTCGACGGTCGGGGCGGGGCGACGCTTGATCCGGCCGTCGCCGACCGTGGTCTTCAGCGAGCGGATGGCCGCGCCCGACCCACCGGTGAGGTAGCCGGCGACGAACGGGGACCGTTGGCGACGACCGGTCGGCTCGGCGGGTGGCTCCTGCTCTTCCCGTATGCCGTCCGCCCCGTTCTTCTTCGCCAGGCCGTCGGTGAGCGTTCCGAAAAGCGGTGGGGCAGAACGCTCCCCGGCGAAGGCGGCAGCCGCGAGGGCGCTGTGGCCGCCGCGGCGACGCAGCGTCGCGCCGGCGCCCCGGTCGGCGAAGAGCCGGTCGGCGGCGAGCTCGAGCGCGGCCGCCGCGCTGCCCGGTGCGCTGCCGGGGAGGGCGGCGCTGACGGCGAGGAACTGCGAGCGCTGGTTGCCGGTCGCGAGCAGCGGCAGTGGGCGACGCCCGGCCTCGACCTGGTAGTAGTTGATGTCCGGGCCCACCTGCGGCATCTCGACCCCGGCGACGAGCCGCATCCCGTTCCCGGTGCGCAGCACGTCGCCCGCGGGCAGCGGCTTGACGGTGAGGTTCGCCGGCTCCGGCTCCCCCCACGCCCCGATGGGGAAGGCATCGGTCGAGGGTCCGGCGGCATCGGCCTGCCCCCAGCGCTCGGCGAGCCGGGCGAGCTTGGTGGCGAGCGGCTGGCCGTCGGCAGCGGTCGACGTGGTGGCCTGGGTGACCGGGTCGACGAGCTCGAGGGAGATGGTGAGCGTCGAGGTGAGCTTGGCGGCGTTCATCGGGGACAGGCCCAGGCGCGCGGTCGTGCCGTCCGGCAGGGTGACCGCCACCGCGGGGGGTCGCGCCGTGCCGATGACCATGCTCTGCGTCGGGATCGTCGTGACGAAGGTCAGCTCGAACTCGGCGAAGACGCGGTAGGGCAGGCCGATGGTGCCGTCCGAGGAGGGCGCGGCGGTCTTGCCGCCGGTGGCCGACGGCAGGGTGCCCCTGCCGGTGATGCCCGAGAGGGCCCGGGCCCGGCCGCCGGCGTCCTCGAGGTACTTGAGGACGAAGTCGGTCCACGGCAGCGGTGCGCCCTTGACCTTGCGCTTGCTCCCGAACTCGACGGGGACGGTGCACGGGCCGATCTCGAACTCGGCGCGACCGGCGAAGTCGGGGCCCCAGACCTTGATGGTGGCTCCGAGGGTGATCGAGAAGGAGATCGTGAACAGGCCGAGGTCGAGGTTGATGCCGGCCGAGATGCGGCAGTAGGCGCTGACCTCGAACCAGAACGGGTCGAAGTAGATGATCCCGTCGGCCCCGAACGACAGCTTGGCCCAGACGAAGCCGAGGTCGAGGCTGGCCTCGATGCTCGTGCCGGCCATGAGGGCCTCGGAGGTCAGGGCGAAGTAGGAGCCACCCTTGATGACGAGGTAGTCCGAGATCCGCCACATGATCCCGAGCCGGGGCACGTCGGGGTAGCCGTCGCGGTGGAAGCTCGGGTGGTAGCCGCCCATGGTGAGGACGAACTGGCCGGCGAGCGGCCCCTTCCACCAGATGGCGAAGGCGAAGCCGCCGGTGAGGCGGATGCTCTCCGTGAGCAGCCACGAGTTGTCGGTGAGCTGGGCCTTGATCATGAAGACGCCCTCGCGCGTGGAGAAGCGCGCGAGCAGGGCGAGCTCGATCGACACCAGGGCCGCACCCGGGCGCGGGAGGGCCATCCGGGCCAGGCCGAGCAGGTTGATCTCCAGGCCGTTGCCGAAGGAGACCGCGACGACGGCGACGCCGTCGACGAGCGAGAAGCAGGTGAAGGAGATGCCGGCGGCGAACCAGAAGTTGCCCATCTGGTGCGGGAAGATGCTCGACAACCGGTGCAGCTCGTCCATCGGTCGCTCGGGTGGCTTGGCACCGGGGTCGAGGGCCTGGATGAACGGGAAGGTCCCGAACTGGGAGATGTCCTCGGGGATGACCAGTCCGCGGTTGATGCCGAGGCCGCCACCGAGGCCGGTGAGGAAGAACGCCGGCGGCCCGCCGATCGGCCCGTTGATCGCGCCGAAGACGAAGAAGCTCGCGTTGGGCCCGTCCTGCGTGTAGCCGCCGAAGACGGACAGGCCGTAGGCCGCGAAGCGGCCCATGAGCATGCCGACGTAGCCGGTGCTCGTGCCGTCGACGATCTTGAGCAGGCCGCCGGCGAGCATGAGGCCGCCGAGGTCGGCGGAGATGGCCAGGCCCATGAGGTCGACCGACCAGCTGCTGATCGCGAGGACGTCGCCGCCGTGCCAGGTGATCGAGAGCCGGTCGACCGCGGCGGTCATCCCGAAGATCGAGAGCTGGCCGTTGAAGAGCAGCGAGATCTCGGTGACCCGGCCACCGGCCTCGACGGTGTTGAGCCCGATCCGGTCGACGTAGAGCGGGCCGAGCTGGCGCTGGATGACGATCCACCACGGGCCGGGCGGGTCGCCGGCCCGCAGCCCGACCTGGACGTCCTGCCCGGGGCCGGGGTGGCGCTGGATCGCCAGCGAGGGGCTGAAGACGGGGCGGTTGTTGGCGCTGCTCGACCCGACGTCGTTCATGATGTTGTTCGCGACGCCGTTGTCGCCGCCACCACCGGGCGCGATGCCCAGGCCGATGAGCTCGAGGTTCGCCCCGCCGCCGACGCCGAGACCGGTCGCCTCGGCATACACATGGAAGGCGATGCCGTCGAGCTGGATCGACCCGAGGTCGAGCAGGGGTCCGCTGGAGTTGGTGAAGCGCAGGCCGATCCCCATGATCGAGAAGCCGGGCACCAGGTCGAGGTCGTCGATGGTGCCCTCGAGGACGTAGATCGACAGGCCGGGCACGACGTCGCCGGTGATCCACGTGGCGTCGACCTCGAGCGCGACGCCGACCCCGGAGGTGGGGAAGTCGAAGGACTCGCCCGGCACGAGGGTGACGTTGACGCCGAGCGCCTCGCGCCCGCCTCCGAGGGACCGGTGGGCCAGGCCGAGGGTGACCGTGGAGTCGATGGTGAGCGAGAGCGGCTCGGCGTCGGTGGCGGCGTTCCAGGCCAGCCGCTTGACCCGGGCGAGGAGGAGGTCGGGGCGGGTGAGGGCGGTGAAGAACTGGGGGTCGATGGTCAGGTCGCCGCCGGTGAGAAGGACGCCCTGGAGCATCCGGGTGGCCCGGGTCGAGACGACGCTGCCGAGCTCGGCGGCGATGACGCTCGTCGCGATCGAGACCGCCAGCCCGAGCAGGGAGAGGGCGACGTCCTCGGGGTCGGCGTCCTCGTGCTCGCCGGTGGTGTCGCGGGTGATGCTCGCGAGGTAGGGCGCGGAGGCGTCGAGGTGCCAGCGGCACTCGAGGGCCTGGGCTCCGACGGCGTCGAGGGCCAGGCCGATGCCGAGCAGCCGGGTGAACCCGCCGCTGGTGATGCCGGCCCGGATGACGACCTCGGGCCGCAGGACGAGCGGGCCCGCGGGGATGGCGAACGGACCGCCGCGGAGCGCGACCTGCACCCCGGTCGGGGTGAGCCGGAGCCGTTCGACGACGATGCGGCCGACGACGTCGTCGTCGCGATCGGTGATCTCGATGTCACAGCCGAACTCCAGTGCGGGAGTGGCCCCGTCGAGGATGAGGTGGACGTGGCGCCCGGTGCCGAAGGTGATCCGGCGCGCTCCCCCGGTCGCCGGCTCGACCGCGACCTTGGTGCCTGACGGGTCGAGGGCCTGGACGAGCGCGCTCAGCCCGTTGGTCACCAGGTGCGGCAGTCGCCCGAGCAGCGCGGCCTCGGGATGCTCGGCGAAGGCGGTGATCCGGGCATCTGTGAACTCGTCGTTCACGAGCAGGTCGAGGCCGGCCCCGGCCTCGTGGACCGCCCGGGCCACCGCGCGCAGCGGGGTCGCGGCGGCATCGCCGCGGTGGCCGATGATCTCGTTGAGGACGAGGCGGATGACCGTGCCGGCAGCGGCTCCGATCGCCGGGCCGATGCCGGCGCCGGCGGGATAGAGCATGATCGGCGCCGCCGGCGTGGCCCGGACGAGCGCGAGCGTGACCGGCGGGGTGAGGGTCGGCGCGACGCGCAGGGCCAGGCCGGTGTCGTCGACCGTCGCGGTCGCCGCGACGAGGGGCCGGACCTCGCCGGTGGCCGAGATCGAGAGCCCGGCTGACACGCGGGTCCCGATGTCCCGGTTGTCGATGGTGGTGTCGAGGGCGAGGGCCGCCGCGACCTCGAGCCGGCCGGCGGTGACGGCATACGTGATCGTGAGCTCGGGGAGGATCGGCCAGCCCTGGACTCCGGCGGCCCGGGTCGGCACGACGACCGGCGCCAGGGCTTCGAGCACGGCGACCGTGGCGGCCAGGGGATCGGTGCGGGTGCGCAGCCAGGCCCCCGGGTCGGTGAAGAGTCCGACCGGCAGGACGACGTCGCGACTGCCCTCGTCGCTCACCGGGCCGAGCAGGCCGAGCGCGACCAGTCCGGCGTCGAGGACGGCCAGGCCCTCGTCGGTGACGCGGCCGCGGAACCAGCGGGCGAGCGCCTGCGCGAGGGTGGCGGGAGCGAGGCGCGTGAGGATGCCGGTGAGCCCGTCGACATCCGGGTTGGGGTGGATCGACACCAGCGATGTCGTCGCGGCGCCCGGTCGCTGGTCCTCCAGGGCGGCGGTGACGCCACCCACCCCGGCGGTGGCGACGAGGCGGATGCCGCCCACAACCGGGTCGAGGCCACCGACGTGCACCCGCACCTGCGGCGCCGCACCAGCACCCGCGGTCAGGGTCACGCTGAGTGGCGGAGCCTCCGGGAGGGCGAGCGTCGCTGCCGCGCTGATCGCCCCTGTCGCACAGTCGATCTCGACGTATGCCGTGGCGTCGCCGAAGCGCACGACGGTCGCGGGGAGCCCGGTAGGCGGTGGGCCGAGGAGGGCGCGCAGGTCGCGCGCGACGTCGGCGGCGCGGGACCGGATGATCGGCAGGAGGGTGGCGACGGGGTCGTGGACGATCCGGTCGATGGCGTCCGGGTCGAGCCCGTCGGCCCGCAGGACGCCGAGGGTGGTGAGGAGGGTCGCGAGTTCCGGTGAGGCGGTCCGGAGTCGGCGGGCGATCTCGGAGAGGAGGATGCGCACCTCGGGCAGGACGGCGGTCGCGACCGAGCCGTCGCCGTCGGGCCGGACCACCCAGCGCTCGCGGTGCGCGGCATACGCCCGGGCGTCATGGAGCACGAACTCGGCGGAGCCCTCGCCACCGTCGAGCGGCAGGCGCAGGTCGAGCTCGGCCCATCGCACCTCGAGGTCGTGGTCGGTGGCGCCGGGGCCGCCGACGAGCCAACCGTCCGTGACGCCGAAACGCAGGGTCATCGCGACCTCGCGCAGGGTGCGCACCTTCGGGGCGGTGCGCCGCACCGAGACGAGGTCGATGCTGGCCCCGACGCCGACGGTGAGCCCGGCGAGGTCGAGGTCGAGCACCGGGAGGTCGAGCCCGGCGTGGACCTCGGTGGGGCGGCCGGTGGTGGCGAGAATCGCTGTGCTGGCCTCGTTCTGGCGCGCGCTGACGGCGCCGACGACGAGGGCGGCGAGGGCTCGGGCGACGTCGCCGGCATCGACGCGACCGAAGAGGGCATGGACCTGCAGGCCGGTCCGGATCGCCTCGCCCTGGCAGGTGGGCAGGGTGTCGGCCCCGGTGACGTCGCGGGCCCGCCGGACGAGTGCGGCGCCCCGCCAGTACTGCGAGCCCGAGATCGCGAGGAAGTCATCGGGCATCGGCGGCAGGGTGGTGCCCGCGAGGGTGTCGAGGAATCGCAGCGCGTCACCGGAGAGACCGTCGGTCAGGGCGGTG
>JAKPEG010000139.1 GCA_029552065.1 Actinomycetes bacterium | reverse complement strand
GGCTACCGGCTGCCGGGGCCGGCGCAGAAGCCGATGCACCCGCGGGTCGTTCGCAGCGATTTCGCACTGCCCACGCCATTCCCGGAGCCGCGGCCCGAGCCGCTCGGCTGCAACTGCGAGGTTGCAGGCGCGCGCAATGCGTGGTTCTCTGTCGGCGATGCAATTGCACTCCACGACCACGACATCGCACCGCGAGAGCGGGGCTCCCGACCTGGTGCGCCGCCGCTCCAGGCTGATCATGCGGACGGCCAAGCTCCTCCTCGAGACCATGGACGCGCTGCTCGACCTGCTGCGGAACCGGTACCGCACCGGGGAGGGCGCGGACTGGATCGCGGACACGATCGAGGAGTTCGAGGGGGCCCGGAACCCGGCGGAACTCCGTGAAGCGCTGGCCGAGTGCCTGCTGGTCTACCGGCCGGGCGTCATGAAGCCGCCGCGGATCGACGAGCTCGTCGGCATGTGCCTGAAGACGCTGTTCGCCATGACCGAGCCGGACGCGACCGATTTGCCGGGAAAGGCCATGGCGATCCGAGGCGCGTGCATGCGCATGTCGGACCCCTACGACGCGCAGCAGAAGCAGCTCGCCCGCTTCCCGAGCGGCGTCTACATCCTCGCCCCGGGCGGCTACACGATCGCGCACCAGGCGATTTCGGAGACATCCGAGGCGTCGCCGGAGACCTCGACGAGCGTCAAGAGGTCGCCGGCGGGCAAGGTGAGGAAGAGGCAGGAGCCGACCGGGCAGACCTGCGTCCCGCTCGACTGAAACGTCAGCCGGACCTTGATCGCCGGGCCGGCCTTGAGGCGGAGCGCGAAGACCTTGGCGGCGAGGCCGGACGCGAGCGCGTTGAGCGAGACGTAGGCCGCGCCCGAGACGCGGTCCTGCATGCTGGCCCGGTGCCAGGTGCCCGACTGGAAGCCGCTGGAGAGGGCGAGGTCGACGAGGACCTTGGACGCGTCCTCGAGCGGCGAGGGCTGGACCGAGAGGACGCCGGAGCTGCGGACCTGGACGCGGGCGGAGGACATGCCGCGGAGGCTACACCACCGGCCGCCGCCGGCCATGAATGACGAGCTCGGCGCCGCCGCGCAGGACCTCGACAAGCTGGGCGCAGCAGCCGAGCACGCACCACGGGCATTCGGCGCCGCCGCCCCGGTCGCTGGCGAAGAACACCCGGACGACGCCGCGCTCGCGGTCGGGCTGCGGGTCGGCCGGGTGCATGTCGGCGTTCGGCTCGGCCTGCTCGGCCCAGGCGAGGGCGCTCTCCGGCGTCCAGGCCGGGACCTTGTCGCCGGGCTGCAGGTCGTCGCTCACGCCGACCCGTCCGCGGCGGTGTCCACCTGCTCATTCTCCGCCAGCACGACGCGACCGGCGGGCTTGATCCCGTCGATGCTGCCCAGCATGGCGATGAAATCGGAGAGCGGCATGCCGAAAGGCTGGCCGTTGTGCCGACCGATGACCGAGGGCGGCGCGTCCTTGAAGTAGGTGTCGAGCTTGGCCGGATTGATGATGACGATCTTGTCCTCGTCCCCCGCGAACATGTCGCCGGGCTGCAGGTTGTAGGGGTCAGGCGTGATCGATGTGTCGATGCGAAGCATGGCCCCGCCGACGCGACGCCGACACTACCTATTCAGGCCGACGCGCTGAATCGGCCGATCGGCGCCGGCGTCTGGGTGCCCGATGACCGACAACCCGACCAAGTCGCCACGGTGCGACAGTGCACAATCACGTCTGCGCGCCCGCTGGTTCCTCGCCCGGTACGCGCACCTGTCCCTCTCCGAGACCGAGGGGATGACCGACGACGACCTGCAGACCGCGTGCGAGAACGTCGCCGGCTTCCTGCAGGCAGAGCTGTACCGGCAGAAGGTTCCGGCGCCGATCCGGATCGAGCCGCCCGAGGTCCGGCTCGATCCGCCCGTGATCCGCCGCACCGACCCCGAGGGGCTGCTCGAGACCCTGTCGCAGCCCCTTCCCGCGCGTCTGCACGGCGCCGCGGCCGAGATGGTCCAACGCTTCAAGGTCGCGGGCGTGAGCATGCTCGGCTCGGACGAGCTCGCCGACCTGCAGCGCCGGGCCGCCGAGCGCGACCTGCTGCTCGCCGAGATCGAGGCCGACGACGTCGCGGTCGCGCTCGACCGGATGCGCAGCACCGCGGCCACCCTGAAGACGCTCGACGGGATCCTCGGGGCCTTCGAGGAGCCGGAGAAGTGCGACTCCACCGAGCCGAAGATCGTCCGCCGAGCCCGCGGCGCCGTCGAGATGCTCGGCCTGCCGATGGCCCTGCTCCGCCAGCAGGCGGCCGCCGTGGCGAAGCCGACGCTCGACGCCGTCGAGTCGGAGCGGGTGCGGGCCGTGCAGCGGATACGCGAGCTCGAGGCGGAGGTCGTCAGCCTGCGCGAGCAGAGGGAAAGGGTGGGCGACGAGCTCGGCCGGCTGACCCACTTCATCGCCTCAGACGGCCGGCTCGCGCAGCACTGCATCGCGGGCGAGCCCGTGGCCGTCGCGGCGATTCGCCTGCTCGACCTGGCCCGGAAGCGGATCGCGGAGCTGCAGAAGGAGCGCGACGAGGCCGAGGAGCGGGCCCGGAGCGCGCTGGAACTGCGCGAGGACATGCGGCGTCTCACCACCGAGCCGATCGTCAAGATCGCCGCCGCGGTCCACATGCAGGACGCGACGACGGCCGCCGAGGTCGCCGACGCCGCGGTCGCCCGGATCGAGGCGCTCGAGCGGGACGTCGACGTGCTGAGCACGGTCGTCTCCCGGGTCCGGCTCGCGCTCCGCACATCCAGCGACATCGACACGGTCGAGAGTGCGAAGGCCATGCGCGAGGCTTGGAACAGCCTGCGGACGGAGGTCGCCGAGCAGCGGGACCGCGCAGCGAAGTTCGAGGCCGAGCGCGACGCCTTCCTTGGCATCCTGCGCGAGGCCGAGCGCGTGCTGATCGAGGCCGGCGTCCCCGCGGTG
>JAKPEG010000125.1 GCA_029552065.1 Actinomycetes bacterium | reverse complement strand
CGGGTGCCACCCGCCCGGTCTCACGATCCGGACGTTCCGAGAGCTCAGGAGGGCGTGGTAGCGACGTCCCGCATCCGCTGCGAGACCACGGTGGTCACCCCGTCGCCGCGCATCGTCACCCCGTAGAGGGCGTCGGCGATCTCCATCGTCTTCTTCTGGTGCGTGATGACGATGAGCTGACTCGAGTCGCGCAATTCCTCGAACAGGGTGAGCAGCCGCCCGAGATTGGCGTCATCGAGGGCGGCCTCGACCTCGTCCATGATGTAGAACGGACTCGGCCGAGCCTTGAAGATCGCGACGAGCAGGGCGACGGCGACGAGAGACCGCTCGCCGCCGGAGAGCAGCGACAGCCGCTTGATCTTCTTGCCCGGTGGGCGAGCCTCGACCTCGAGCCCGGTGGTGAGCATGTTGTCCGGGTCGGTGAGCATGAGACGCCCCTCGCCGCCCGGGAAGAGTCGCGCGAAGACGGCCTCGAACTGTGCGGCAGTGTCCTGGAAGGCCGAGGCGAAGGCCTGTTCCACCCGCTCGTCGATCTCCCGGACGATGTCCAACAGGTCCCGTTTGGAGGACTTGAGGTCTTCCATCTGCGCGGTGAGGAAGGCGTGCCGTTCCTCGAGCGCGGCATACTCCTCGAGCGCGAGCGGGTTGACCCGGCCGAGCGCGGCGAGCTTGCGTTCGGCCGCGCGCAGCCGCTTCTCCTGCACCTCGCGGACGAACGGGGCCGGCTCGGGCCGAGCGTCCCGGTCGACCTCGGGGTCGTTCGGATCCGGGATCACCGGGACGAGCTGGTGCGGTCCGAACTCCTCGACGAGCACCTGTGCATCGATCCCGTATTCCTCCATGGCGCGGCCGGTCAGGGTTTCGATCCGCAGCCTCTGCTGGGCCCGAGCCACCTCGTCGCGGTGCACCGAATCGGTGAGCTCGCGCAGTTCATCCTGGAGCCCGTCCATCTGCCGGCGCAGGTAGGCGCGCTCGGTGTCGCGTTCGGCGCGGGCCGCTTCGCCCGAGCGCACCGCCGCCCCGGCCAACTCGGCGCTCTCGCGCAACCGCGCCGACGCGTATGCCGCACCGGCCCGGACCGCGGTAGCGACTCTGGCCTCCCGGGCGCGGCGCTCCCGGCGGGCCGCCTGGCGTTCCCGGGCCGCAAGCTCCGCGGCTGCCGCCGCCTCCAGACTCTCGGCCCGTTCGAGAACGGCGCGGGCCCGTTCCTCACGGGTGCGCAGAATGAGCCGGGACTCAGTCTCGTGGGAGCGCGCCGCAGCCGCAGCAGCCTCGAGCTCGTCCCGCGTCGAAGGATCAGGTTCCCCGTCGTCGGCGGTGCCCTCGGACGCCGCGGCGAGCCGAGCGGCCAGTTCCTCGTGCGCCGTCCGGTCTGCCTCCAGCGAGGCGACCGCTGCGGCGATCGCCTTCTCGGTGCGCTCCACCTCACCCTTGGCGCCCCGGACGACGGAACCGAGATGCCCCAGCTGCTCGCCCACCGCAGTCATCCGCGCATCGGATTCGTGCAGCCGTTCCAAGGCCGCGTCGACCTGCTGCTGGACCGTGGCCATGCTGTCGCGAAGGCCGACGAGGGCGAACCGAGCCTGCTCCGCGACGTGGGCAGCGGCGGCCGCGTCGGCACGGGACTGGTCCAGGGCCGCCTCGACCTCGAGCAGGCTCGGGGCCCCCCGGTCCCCGCCGACGACGAAACCCGGACCGTAGAGGTCTCCCTCCGGGGTGACCGCGGTGAGCCCCTCCCCGACCAGCCGACGCGCCGTGCCGGCGTCCGGCACGAGCGCGACCCCGGCGAGGAACTGCTCGACCACCGGTCGGATCGCGGCGGGACACCTGACGACCTCCAGGGCCCAGACCGTGCCGGTCGGCAAGCTTGCGCCGGCGGAGGACGCAGCGGGTCGAGCCGTGGCCCCGACGAGCATGCCGGCCCGGCCGGCCTCGCCCGCGCGCAAAGCCTCGACCGCGGACACCGCGGCGTCCAACGAGTCCACCGCGACCGCCTCGGCGGCCCAGCCCAGGGCTGCGGCCACGGCGGCCTCGTGCCCATCGGCCACCTCCAGCAGCGAGGACACCGACCCGAGAACGCCGGCCCGGGCCTCGGTGCCCGCCGAGCCGAGCAACACCGCGGTGCCGTCCCGGCGGGTCAGCGACAGCGCCAGGGCGTCGGCCCGAGCCGTCGCCGACTGCCGGTCTCGGTCGGCGACCCGCTCCTGCTCGACGAGGCGTTCGACCTCATCCTTCAGCGCGGCCAACCGTTCGCAGGCCGACTCGTATGCCGCGTCCAGTCCCTCCTCGCCATCCTCATCGACGGCGATGGAGGCCTCCAACCGGGCGAACTCACGTTCGGCGTCCGCGGCCCGCGCCAGGCTCTGGGTGACCCCGGCCCGCAGACGTCCGATCTCCGCCTCGCCAGCCTCGATCCGGCTGGCCTTCGCCGCGACCTGACCGGCCAACCTGGCCAAGCCCTCCCGGCGGTCGGCCGCAGCGCGCACGAGCGCGGCGAGGCGGTGCTGC
>JAKPEG010000116.1 GCA_029552065.1 Actinomycetes bacterium | reverse complement strand
CCAGCACGCGTCACCGTCCCGCTGCCGCACAGCCTCGTGTGCTGCGGCCCGGTTACGCTGGTAAAGCGGCTGCCCCACAGCCTTCGGACGCTAGCAAATCGCAAAGATTCGCCAACCGCGCGGAACCCGCGCGGTGGTGCGGCCGCGGTGAAGCGGGCCGAGCAGCTGGTCGCGGAGCGGGAGGCCGGGGCCCGGGCCGTGGTCGCCGGCGGGTCCGAGGTCAGCGCCGAGGAGTTCCTGTCGCATGTGTGAGCGGCTCCGCACCGCGTCACTTCCGGGGCGCGTCGACGACCTGCTGCTGCTCGGGCGTGAGGGCGCGGTACAGATCGTCGAGCTCGACGATCAGGGCGTCGAGCCGGATCTCTTCCATCGGCGTCCGCTCGGCGGGGTCGGAGGGGAAGTTGTCGAGCTCGCGGAGGCGCAGGCGGTAGGCCGCCTCGGGCTCGAAGGCGTCGACGACGTCGTGGTCAAAATATGCGTCGAGTGCGCTGACCTCGATCTCCCACCCCGCGGCCTCGCAGAACCGCCACACGCGCCGCACGAGGGCGCGGCAGAAGGCCTCGCCGGCCACGCGTCCAGCGTAGGCGACCACGCGCTCGACAAGGGCCGTCTCGCCCTCGGCGCGCGTCTGGGCAAGCTCGGTGTAGTAGAGCGCGTCGAGCACGTCGTCGCCGGCGGCCCCGATGTCATTGCGTCGCAGGCCGTCGAAGTCGAACCTGCGGCCGTTCTTGTGGTCGATGATGTTGAAGTGGGACGACATCGCCGCGTAGACGGTATCAGCGCGGGCCTGTTCACGGGGGCCCATGGCTGACGGCGGCGCCGGCTGGCTCCCCGCGCACCTGCGGGCGAAGGTGGAGGAGCGCGCCAAGCTCGAGGCCGACGCCGCGCTCGGCGACACGGACGCGGCGGCGCGGCTCAAGTCGATCGCCGACCTCGCGGCGCGGCGGCTCGCGGCCGACGCCCGGCTCGTGGTCCAGGCGCGGCAGGACCCGAATGTCTACGTCGCGGCCTGCGGGCGCATCGAGGGCGGGCGGTGGGTCGGAAAGCAGGCCGGGGCCCATGCGATGTGGCAGCGGCACCTGACCGTGTCCGGCGAGACCGCGGCGCAGTCGATCGGCGCCGTGCTCGTGGCGATCGGTCACGCCAAGTCGACGCAGATCACGCGCTGGCGCCTGGAATGGGAGGTCGGCAAGAACCCGAACCTGCGCACCGCGATCCTGTCCGCGACGACAGGTCTCCCCGAGAAGGTGCTCGCCGGCATCAAGGGCGACATCGAGTCGAACCCCTGGACGCAGGCCGTCTTTCCGCACCTGCGGCCCGGCTCGCGGCCCGGACAGCGGAAGTGGGACGAGACGTCGATCCACGTCGAGCGCGAGGACAACCTCCCCGACCCGACGCTGCAGGTCTACGGCCTGACCTCGAAGGTACTCGGCGCGCGCATCGACCTCTTGATGATCGACGACCTGCTGAACATCGAGAACACGCTCACGCAGTACATGCGGCAGCGGGTCTGGGACAAGGTCCGCGCCGAGTACCTGTCCCGGCGCCCGCCGCACACGCGTTCGCGGGTCTGGCTCACGGGCCACGTCTGGACCGAGGACGACGCGGTCGCCGAGATCTGCAAGCTGCCCGGGGCCCGGGTGCTGCGCCAGGGCGCGCGCGTCCAGCGGACCCGCGACGGCAAGATCATCACGAGCGCGGACCCGGCCTGGGACGACGCGCTCGGCTGGTCGCCGCTGATCCCCGAGCTGTGGACCC
>JAKPEG010000029.1 GCA_029552065.1 Actinomycetes bacterium | reverse complement strand
ATCAGATCGGCCTCACATGAAGGTCGTCGGGTAGCGCGAGGCCATCGCCGACTGCGCCGAGCGAACGATGGCGAAGGCCTCACGCAAGTGGCGCTTGTCGAAGGAACTGAGCTGGTCGGGGTTGACGTGGTTGTCGACCGGGCGCCCCTCCCTCACCTGGGCCGCCTGGTGCCGCAGCCGGACGTAGGAGATGAACTCGAGGGCGTCGGTGAGGTCGGCCCCCTTCTCCTCGCTCATGATCCCGCCGGTGATGGCGGCCTGCAGCCGGGCCACGGTGTTGACCGCCGGCGACCCGAGGGCGAGGGCGTGGACGCGCGCGAGCTCGACGACGGCGCCGATGCCACCGCGCTTGATGTCGAGGGTGTCGGCGTGCTCCCCCTCCTTGGCCAGCACGAAGCCGCGGAAGAAGCCCAGGGGAGGTTCGTTGAGGGTGGCGGCCTTGGCCAGGTGTGCGAGGAACAGGCGCGACTGGGGGGCCCGGGCCAGGATGCCGTGGTGCAATTCGGGGAAGAGCCCGGAGTCCCCATGCACCGGTCGCATGTCGAAGAAGATGCTCGCCTGGAGTATCGCGTCGGGCACGGGCTGGGTGAGCCAGGTCGCGAACTCCTGCCGCCAGTCCTGCAGGCGCAGCCGCCAGCGCGGGTTGGTCGCCATGACGTCCCCGGGGCAGGTCGGATAGCCGCACTCGACGAGCCCGGCACTCACCCGCCGCGCGAGCTCCTCGAACCAGGCGAGGTCGGCGTCGGTCGCCTCGTCGCTGATGATGATCGCGTTGTCCTGGTCCGCGGCGAGAGCCTGCTCGAGGCGCGCCCGGGAGCCCAGGGCCACCCAGGTGTAGGGCACCGGCGCCCCGCCCAGCTCGGCCTCGGCGAGCGTGATGAGTCGCCGCTCGACCGCGTCACCGATCGCGGTGACGACCCGGCCGATGTCGTCGGCGCTGGCGTCCTGCCCGACGAGGGACTCGACGACGGCGGGCAGGCGGGCACTCACGGTGGCGACGCCCTCGACGTCGGACTGCTTCTGGATGTCGCCGACGACGTAGACGGGGCTGGCCTGGACCATCCGCATGAGGTCGGTGGTCGTCACGACGCCGATCGGCCGGTCGTGCTCGAGGATTGGCAGGTGGTGGATGTTGCGCCCCACCATCTCGAGGAGGACCTCGAAGGCGAGGGCGTCGGCGTCGCCCACGAACGGCCCTGCCGTCATCACCTCCTGGACCGGACGGTCGGCACCGAGTCCGACCGCGAGCACTCGATTGCGCAGGTCACGGTCGGTGACGATCCCGGCGAGCGCCTCGCCGTCCATGACGAGCAGCGAGGAGGCACCGTGTTCCTTCATCGTGCGCGCGGCCTCGGTGATCGTTGCGCCCTGCGCGATCGTGATCGGTGCCCGCGTGATGAGGTCGCGCACGCTGGTCCGGAGCATGGTGGATCCGGAGTCCTGCAAGGTGGCCACGGCCCCACGCATCCGGTGCGTGCGCTGCTCGTCGAAGAAGTGGGCGAAGTCCGGGTGGGCGCCGGTCAGCGCATGGAAGTCGGCACCGGGAAGCACATAGACGAGCGTGTCCTCGATCGCGGCGACCTCGAAGGTCGAGGGGTTGCCGAGCACCAGGGTGATCGACCCGAAGACGTCCCCGGCCTCGGCTCGGTCGACGAGCATGCCCTGGTCGTCACGGATGTCGACGGCACCCGAGCGCAGGACGTAAAGGCTGTGGTTGTCCTTGCCGCGGGCGATGATCGACCGCCCGCGGCGGTGGTACTCGACGGTCAGCCGGCGCGGCAGGTCGGCGAGTACGCCGCTGGGCAGGGAGTCGAAGGGCGCATGCTGGGCGAGGAAGTCGCGGATCTCTGCCAACTCGACGTCGAGGGCCATGGTCTATGCCTACCAGCGGCCGGGGCCAGGCGTGCCCGGCTGGGGCCACCTCGCGCCGAGCGCTTCCCCCACCGCGCCGAGCGGGCGTGGTGGGCCGTGTGCCGCGCCCGTCAGTCGGTGACGACCTCGCCGCCGGCTGCGGTCCAGGCGCCGATGCCGCCGCCGAGGT
>JAKPEG010000089.1 GCA_029552065.1 Actinomycetes bacterium | reverse complement strand
GACACCGAGTCGCGGGCCGTGCTCGAGGCGTCGATCTCGACCCTGTCGGCGCCGGCAACCGACAAGCCGGGCCGACGTGACCTGCGGTCGGCGGCGCGCCGCCGGGCCGAGGCGCTCACCGAGGTATGCCGTCGCGCGATCGCGGCCCCCTCCGGAGTGCCCGGGCCGGGGTTGAAGAGCGTGCTCATGCTCACGATGGACCTCGCCGACCTGCGGGCGGGCATCTGTGGTGCCGCCTCGGCGGCTTCGCACCCGCCGGGGACTGCGCACCCGCCGGGGACCTGCGAGGTCCAGGCGACGGCCTACGCGCGGCGATCAGGCGCAGCGAGCCTGCTCGGTTCGTTGGCCACGGGCGAGCTCGTCGGTCCGCAGGCCGCGCGCAAGCACGCGTGCGCGGCCGGGGTCATCCCCACGGTCCTCGGCGGCGAGGGGGAGATCCTCGACCAGGGTCGGATGACCCGTCTGGTCACCGCCGGGCAGCTGGCCGCCCTGTGGCTCCGAGATCGGCGGTGCAGCTTCCCCGGGTGCGACGTCCCGGCAGCGTGGAGCGACGCACATCACCTCGTGCACTGGATCGATGGGGGCGCCTCGGACCTGGCCAATCTCACCTTGTTGTGCGGACGGCACCATGCGATCGTGCACCGCGATCGGCTGTGCGCCGGCGTCCTGCCCGGGGGCGAGGTGGTGTGGGACCTCATGGCCGGCAGCTACGACCGACAGCTCGCGGGGGTGGCCGCGAGGGCTGGTCCTGCCGGGGCGACGGCGACGGATCCGCTCGGTACCACTGGGTCGCCGCCAACCGATCCGCTCGGTCCTGCCGGTTCACCGCCGACCGATCGGCCGAGTCCCGCAGCGTGACCACCGTTGCAGGCCCGGCTCACGCCGAGAGGGAGACCCGGGAGGTCCCGGGCCGCCCTCTCGGGTGGGCTCGTGCGCGCCGTCGAAACGATCAGGCCTTGGGGCCGCCGGCCGCGTAGATGACCTGGCCGTTGATGAAGCCGGACTCGTCGCTCGTGAGGAAGGCGCAGAGGGCCGCGATGTCCTCGGGCTGGCCGACGCGGCCGACCGGGATCTCCTTGGCGCCCATCGCGATGAAGTCCTCGAACGGGATCTTCAGCCGGTCGGCGGTCTCCTTGGTCATCTCGGTCTGGATGAACCCGGGGGCGATGCAGTTGGTCGTCACGCCGAACTTGCCGAGCTCGATCGCGAGGGTCTTGGTGAGGCCCTGCATGCCGGCCTTGGCCGCCGAGTAGTTGATCTGACCGCGGTTGCCGAGCGCGGAGATCGAAGACAGGTTGACGATCCGTCCCCACTTGGCCTCGGTCATGTACTTCTGGCACTCGCGAGACATGAGGAAGGCACCCCGGAGGTGGACGTTCATCACCATGTCCCAGTCCTGCTCGGACATCTTGAACAGGAGGTTGTCGCGGGTGATACCTGCGTTGTTCACGACGATCGTCGGGGCGCCGAGCTCCTCGGCGACCCGCGCGACACCGGCCGCGACCGACGCCGCGTCGGACACGTCGACCCCGACCCCGAGGGCCTTGCCGCCGGCCGCGTTGATGGCCGACACGACGGTCTCGCAGGAGGCCTCGTTGAGGTCGAACACGGCGACCTGGCGGCCGTCGGCGGCCAGCCTCTTGGCGACGCCGGCCCCGATGCCGCGGGCGGCCCCGGTGACGATGGCGGTACGGACGGTGTCGTTCACGGTGTTCTCCTAGGGATCGGCGCTGACCAGTCCCTTGGAGCCTAACGAGCGTGGGTATGCCGTGGGGAGGGCCGAGCGGCACGAGCTCGGGTGGAGTGCGTCACCCCATCATGGGTCCGGCGGGTCGCCCTGCGTCACCCCGTTGTGGGCCCGGGCGGGTCAGCATGTGTCACCCCGACGCCGAGCCGGCACCCTTGAGCCGCAGCATCCCCTCCTGGGCGATCGTCGCGAGGAGGGTGCCGTCGGCGGCATACATCCGGCCGATCCCCAGGCCCCGTCCGCCGGAGGCCGAGGGGGACCAGCCCGCGTGCAAGACCCACTCGTCGGCACGTCCGACCCGGTGGAACCACATCGCGTGGTCGAGGCTCGCCTGGCGCAGCCGCGGGTCCGACCAGGCCGTGCCATGGCGCCGCAGCACCGGCTCGAGGATGGAGTAGTCGGAGGCATAGGCGAGGTAGGCGGCGTGGATGAGCGGGTCGTCGGGCAACGGTCGTCGCCGGGCGCGCAACCAGACCCCCTGGCGGGCCGTCTGCTCGGGACCGGCCCCCGCGTAGAGGTGCCCCTCGACGTGGCGCAGCTCGATCGGCCCGTGCAGGACGGTGACGAGGGCGTAGGGCTCGGGCACGTCGCGCAGGGCGGCGCCGACGTCGGGCAGCCCCTCGGGACCGGGCAGGTCGGGCATCGGCTCCGCGTGGTCGAGTCCCGCGGACGCCTCCTGGAAGGAGGCGGTGACGATCGCGAGCACCCGGCCGTGCTGGACTGCGGTGACCCGCCGGGTGGAGAAGGAGCGGCCGTCGGACAGCGGCTCGACGACGTAGCCCACGTCCTGCGTGTCTGCCCCCGACAACAGGAAGGTCGTGTGCGTCGAGTGCAGGGGCCGCCCGCCCCCCGCCGGGTCGGCCTCGACGGTGCGCCCCGCGGCGACGATCGCCTGGGCGAGCAACTGCCCGCCGAAGGTGCGCTGGTAGCGCTGCTTCTGGCTGGGGCCCGAGAAGACGCGCGCCGTGCGGTCGCCGATCGCGAGCTCCGACGCGAGCGGGTATGCCGGGTCGCCTCCTGCCGGGTCGCCGCCCTCGGGCGTCCAACCCACCCGCGCGGTTCCCACCTCGCGCAGGTCGAGGGCGTCGAGCAGGTCGCTCACGGCATACGCGTCGGCGAGCGGGTGTTCGGTCCCTTCGCTCATCGGTTCACCGACTCCCTGCCGGGTCGCCGCTCTCCTTGAGCCGCAACATGCCCTCCTGGGCGACCGAGGCCATGAGCGTGCCGTCGGCGGTGAACATCCGACCGGCACCCAGGCCACGTCCACCCGAGGCCGACGGGCTGATCATCGTGTAGAAGACCCAGTCGTCGGCACGGGGCGCCCGGTGGAACCACATCGCATGGTCGAGGCTCGCCGGGCGCAGCCGAGGGTCGCGCCAGGCGATCCCGTGTCGGCGCAGGACCGGTTCGAGCAACGGATAGTCGGAGGCGAACGCGAGGACGGCGGCGTGGATGACCGGGTCGTCGGGCAGCGGCCCCCGGGCGCGCAACCACACCGACTGCCGGGGGGCCCGCTGTCGGCCGGGTCGCACGTAGATGTTCCCCTGCACGTGGCGCAGCTCGATCGGGCGCCGGGCCGCGAAGAACTGCGCCGCGTCGGGGTCGAGGTCCTTGCCCAGCGCATCGACCAGCGTGGGCACGTCGTCGGGTTCCGGTGCCGGTGGCATCGGGTCCTGGTGGTCCATCCCGGCGGCCGGCTCCTGGAAGGAGGCACTGAAGGTGAGGATGGGCCGCCCCCGCTGGACGGCGAGCACCCGCCGGGTGGAGAAGGACCGACCGTCGCGCACCTTGTCGACGACGAACCTGATAGGGCGGCTGTCGTCGCCTCCGCGCACGAAGTAGGCGTGCAGCGAGTGGATCGGGCGGGGTATGCCGTCCACCGGCTCGACCGTGCGGGCCGCGGCCACGAGCGACTGGGCCAGGACCTGCCCGCCGAAGACCCGCCCGTGGGCCTGCCGGATGCTGCGACCCACGAAGACGTCGGTGCGTGACTCGCCCAGGTCGGTCTCCGCGTCGCCGGGCAGGCCTTCGATGACGATTCGCCCACTGCCCAGGTGGCTGAGGTCGAGGACATCGAGCAAGTGCTGGACGTCGACGGGGGGCGGTTCCGGCAGCGTGGTCACGCGAGTGAGGCTAGTGGGCCTGCCAGGATGGGGCCATGCCCCCCACGGAGGTCCTCGTTCCGCTTCGCTGGTCCGACATGGACGCCTACGGGCATGTGAACAACGTCCAGTTCCTCCGATTGCTCGAGGATGCCCGCGTGCTCGGGCTGCCGCGATGGTTCCCGCAGGGTGGCTACCTGTTGGACCAGGGCATCGTCGTGGCCCGGCACGAGATCGAATACCTCGCCCCGATGGACTACCGCAGTGAGCCGATCGCCGTCGACCTGTGGGTGACCCGGATCGGAGGCGCTGCCTTCGACCTCGGCTACGTCGTGCGCGATGCGGCGGGTCCCGACCGGGCCGCGCCCGGCGCAGCCGACGTGGGGGTGACGACTGCGACCGTCTACGCCGTGGCCGAGACCTCGATGGCGCTCTACGACTTCGCCGCCGCGGGCCCCCGTCGGATGACCAGGGGCGAGCGGATGGCGCTCGACGCCCAACGCGGCGAGTCGGTGCCCTTCCGGCGGCGCCGGTGAGCGTCCTGCACTTCCCGGACTCCCTGGGACTTGCCGACCTCGCCACCCTCGTGCGCCGGGCCCGGGCCGTGGCTCCCGACGGCGCGGTGCGCTTGCAGACCCGCGGCCGCACGCTCGGGGTGTGGGTGGAGGTGCTCGGCGGCAGCGGGCTCTTTGCCGAGGGAGCGGCCCTCGGGGTGCGCGGCCTCGAACTCGCACGGCCGCCGGAGGACGGGGCCCTCGATGCCGTCGTCGCGACCGCGTCACTCGCGGACCGCTTCGCCAGGGACGGCCACGGTGCGGTGACCCTCGCCCTTCCGCCGGCCCGGGCGCATGCGGCGTGGGCGGGTGCCACCGGTGCCCTCTCCGGGTGGTCAGAGGTCGGACTCGTCCCGGCCAACGACCTCCTCAGCGCCGCGCGGGCAGGGGTCGAGGAGATCGCCGGTGGCGCGCCCGCTGCGGCGGGTTCTCATGCGGTGCAAGCACTTCGGGCTCGGGTCTGGGGGCGCAGACTCGACGGTGACGTGCCGGCCGGCGCGGCCTTCGCGGCATACGCGCTGGGCTTCGCCCGGCCCGGGGATCAGGCCGTGGTGCGCCGGAGCGGCCGGTGGGTGCGGCTAACCCTCCGCGGCGGGCACGTGGTCGCGCGGTGACGGCGGTGCGCAGCGTGCGCCGGTGACCACGCCCACGGCTGCGAGTGCCGCGAAGGCCGCCCACATGCACAGGTATGCCGTGACCTCGCCGTCGCGGTGAAGTGCCGCGAAGAGGGCGGTCGCGGCCGCGACCCCGACGACCGTCCCGAGGACGTCCGCGAGTTGGAGCGAGGCCGAGGCCCGGCCGTGCTCGGCGACGGGGGCCAGATCCAGGACGAGCACCGAGAGGGTGGTCGAGCCGAAGCCCATGCCGAGTCCGGACACGGCGAGCGCGCCGCCGAGCAGCCACACGGGCGCTGCGGGCCAGGGGGTGAGGATCGCGAGGACGGCAAGTCCGGTCGCAAGCAGGACCGCTCCGACGACGACCAGTCGGCTGCGCTCGACCGGCCCGCGTCGGCGAGAGCGTCCCTGCAGCCACGATCCCGCGCTCCAGCCGAGCGAGGCGAGGGCGATCACGCCACCGGTGACGGGCAGGGAGACCCCCCGCTCTCGGCTGAGCATGAGCGGCACGAACGAGATCGCGCCCATGAAGGAGGCGTTGAACACGGCACGGCTGAGCATCACCGAGGGCAGGCCGCGCGCGGAGCGGACGGTGCCCGGCGGGAGCAGCCGCGGGGCGGTGAGGGCGACTCCGAGGATCGCGAGCAGACCGAGCACCCCGAGGGGGGACAGCAGCGGTGGCTGCGCATGGACGGCGAGTTGGACGACGCCGGCGGAGGCGGCGACGAGGGTACCGAGGCGGGCCAGGCGCAGGTGTGACGCGCGGTCGGCCGGCGTGGCCTCTTCGTCGAGGTCGGGAGCGTGGCCGAGGGCGTTGGAGCGGGCCGCGATGAGGGCGACCGCGAGCAGGCCGGGCAGGACGACGGCGCCGAAGACCCACCGCCAGCTGGTCGCGGTCGCCAACCAGCCGGCCAGTGGCGCGCCGACCAGGGAGGGGAGCACCCACGCGGCCGACAGCCAGGTGAAGACCCGAGGCCGCAACTCCCGGGGAAAGGCGCGGCCCACCGCGACGAACTCGGCCACGATGACCAGGCCCGAACCCACCCCGGTGACCACCCGGCCCACGAGCAGCAGGCCGAAGGACGGGGCGAGTGCGCAGCCGAGGGTGCCCGCGAGGAACAGGCCCTGCCCGGCATACAGCGGGGGGAGGGGACCGGCGCGATCGGCCCACGGTCCGGCCAGGACGATCCCCAGGAGCGAGCCGGTCATCATCGCGGAGAAGACGAGGCCATAGGACTCGACCGCCCCCAACTCGGCCGCGGCCAGCGGCATCGCCGTCGTCACGGCCATCGACTCGAACGAGATCATCGTCGTGACGACGACGATCGCGAGCGTGACGACACGGTATGCCGGTGACATCGGGGAGAGGGTCGGCGCGCTCACTGTGGCCACGCGCCCCGCTCGAGGAGCACCTCGCGCAGCAGGTCGATGCGGTCGCTCACGATCCCGTCGACACCCAGGTCGAGCAACCGGTGCATCTCGTGGGGGTCGTCGATCGTCCAGGCGTGGACCTGCAGGCCCAGCCGGTGGGCCTGGGCGACGAGGGCGGGGGTGAGCACCTCGACTCGGCGGCCCGCGATCTCCTGCACGACCGGGATCTGCAGGACCTGGCCGGGAGTGTGGACAAGGCGGGAGAGCCACCCGGGCTGGAAGCGCAGGGCGGCGGTGCCGACCGGCCCGGCCGCGGTCGCCACCCGTCCGGCGGCGAGACGTCGGAAGGCCGCGAGCCGGCGCGGGGAGAACGAGCCGACGCACACGCGGTCGTAGGCGGCATACCGCTCGATGAGTCGCCAGGTCGGCTCGACCGCCCCGGGTGCCTTGAGGTCGATGTTGAGCCGCGTGTCGGGCAGCGCCTCGAGCAGCTCCTCGAGGGTGGGGATCGGCTCCCGCGCCCCGATCCACGCCGCCCGGACCTCGCTCCACGGCGCCTGCGCGATCCAGCCGGTGCGGTCGGTCAGTCGGTCGAGGCGCTCGTCGTGGAAGGCCACGACGACGCCGTCGCTCGTCGCGTGGACGTCGGTCTCGAGGTAGCGGAAGCCCAGCTCGACAGCTCGCTCGAAGGCCGCGAGGGTGTTCTCGACGCCCACGTTGGGCGGGAAGCTCGCGCCCCCGCGGTGGGCGAGCCCGAGCGGCGGCGCGGCGAAGTAGGGGTAGTCGGCCGCGCTCACCCCGCCAGCCTCCCACGCGTCGGGGGGTGAGTCGCCGGTGCGGTCGATGGCCGGCGCGTCAGTCGACGACGAGGTCGATGTCCGGCGCGTCAGTCGCGAGTCAGTCGCGAGTCAGCAGGTCCGCCATGAGGACCTCGCCGAACTGCGCAGCGCTGCGCCCCTGCTGGACGACGGCGGTGACGTTCGCGACGATCGGCATCGCGATGTCGTGCGACTCGGCGAGCGCGAGGATGGCCCCGCACGAGGAGACCCCTTCGGCGGTCTGGCGGGTCACGGCGACGACCTCGTCGACGGACATCCCGGTGCCGAGGTTGCGACCGAAGGTCGAGTTGCGCGAATGGGGCGACAGGCAGGTGACGACGAGGTCGCCGACGCCGGCGAGCCCCGCGAAGGTGTCGGGGTGGGCACCCATGGCCCGGCCGAGTTCGCGCATCTCGGTGAGGCCCGCGGTGATGACGGCGGCCTGGACCGAGTGACCCAGCCGCAGCCCCTCGGTCATGCCCGATGCGACGGCGATGACGTTCTTCACGCTGCCGCCGAGCTCGGCACCGACGACGTCGTCGTGGATGTAGGGCCGGAAGTATGCCGTCGCGCACGCGTCCGCGACGCGCTGCGCGGTGGGGAGCGCGGCGCAGGCGACCGTGGTCGCGGCCGGCTCACGCGCGGCGATCTCCCGGGCGATGTTGGGCCCGGACACCGCGACCACCCGGTGCGGGCCGATCCCGAGTTCCTCCATGACGACCTCGGTCATCCGCGTGGAGGTGCCCTTCTCCAGGCCCTTCATGAGCGAGACGAGGACGATCCCGTCGGGCAGGAGCGGCCCCCACTCGCGCAGATTCGGGCGCAGCGTCTGCGCGGGCACGGCGAGGATCCCGATGCCCGCTCCCTCGACCGCCTCGGCGGGGTCGGTCGTCGCGGTCACCGTGTCCGGCAGGACGAGGTCGGGCAGGTAGCGGACGCTCGCATGGTGCCGTCGGATGTCCTCGACCTCGTCGGCGAACTTCCCCCACATGACCACCCGGCATCCGGCCTCGGCGAGTACCGACGCGAACGCGGTGCCCCAGCTGCCGGTCCCGAAGACCGCGACCCGCTCACGCGGTGGCGTGCTCGTCACGGGCACCAAGACTGGCACGCCCACCGGGGCACGCCCAAGTGGCCGTCCAGCACGCGGCGGGCGGGCGGCATACCGCCGGACCGGTATGCCGCGGGCGGGCGGCATACCGCGGGACCGGTATGCCGCGTGCGGACGTGGCACGATGGGCCGGTCGCACCCCGACCCCGCTCGGCCAGCACCCTCGACGAGGAGGACCCCTCACATGGACGGCCTGTTCCGTGTCCCCGCCCCAGCCAACGAGCCCGTGCTCGGCTATGCCCCGGGCAGCCCCGAACGCGCGACCCTCGAACGCGAGCTCGCCCGGATGGCCGGCGAGTCGATCGATCTGCCGAGCACGATCGGCGGACGTAAGGTCATGGGCGGCGGCCGGGTGGCCAAGGTCGTCCAGCCGCACGCCCACCGCAAGGTCCTGGGGACGATGAAGCTCGTCACGCCGGCCGAGGCACGCAGCGCCATCGACGCGGCCAAGGCGGCGGCGCCGATGTGGCGGGACATGGCCTTCGCCGACCGGGCGGCCATCCTGCTCAAGGCGGCCGAGCTGCTCGCCGGACCCTGGCGGGCGACGCTCAACGCCGCGACCATGCTCGGGCAGAGCAAGACCGTCGCGCAGGCGGAGATCGACTCGGCCTGCGAGCTCATCGACTTCTGGCGGATCAACGTGCACTTCGCCGAGAAGCTGCTCGCGGAGCAGCCGCCGCTCAACAGCAGGGGGGTGTGGAACCGCAGCGACTATCGCTCGCTCGAGGGCTTCGTCTATGCGGTGACCCCGTTCAACTTCACGGCGATCGGCGGCAATCTGCCGACCGCCCCGGCCCTCATGGGCAACACCGTCGTGTGGAAGCCGGCTCGCACCCAGCAGCTCGCGGCCCACTACACGATGGCCGTCCTCGAGGCCGCCGGGCTGCCCCCCGGGGTCATCAACCTCGTGACGAGCGACGGGGCCACCCTCACCGGTGCGGTGCTCGCCGACCCCGACTTCGCCGGCCTGCACTTCACCGGGTCGACGGCCGTCTTCCAGTCGATGTGGTCCCAGGTGGGGGCCAACATCGCGGCATACCGCACCTATCCGCGGCTCGTGGGGGAGACCGGGGGCAAGGACTTCGTCGTCGCCCACCCGTCGGCCGACGTCGACGTCCTGCGCACGGCGCTCGTGCGCGGGGCCTTCGAGTTCCAGGGGCAGAAGTGCTCGGCGGCCTCGCGGGCCTATGTGCCGGCGTCGATCTGGAAGCGGTTCGGCAAGGACTTCACCGACGAGGTCGACTCGCTCAGCCAGGGCGACGTCACCGACTTCGGCAACTTCATGGGGGCGGTCATCGACGCGGGTGCCTTCTCCGACCACAAGGCGGCGATCGACCGGGCCGCCCAGACTCCCGGCGTCTCGGTCGTCGCGGGCGGGCGCTACGACGACTCCCAGGGCTACTTCGTGCGCCCGACGGTGCTCAAGGTCGACGACCCGACCGACGAGTCGCTGCGCACGGAGTACTTCGGCCCGATCCTCTCGGTCCACGTCTACCCGGACCGCTCCTACGAGCGGATGCTCACCCAGATGGAGTCGTTCGCGCCCTATGCGCTCACCGGCTCGATCATCGCCCAGGACCGCGCCGCGATCGCCGCCGCGAGTCACACCCTGCGGTATGCCGCGGGCAACTTCTACGTCAACGACAAGCCGACCGGGGCGGTCGTCGGGCAGCAGCCCTTCGGTGGTGGCCGCGCCTCGGGCACCAACGACAAGGCGGGTGCCGCGCAGAACCTCATGCGGTGGACCTCGGTCCGCTCGATCAAGGAGACCTTCGTGCCCCCGACCGACTACCGCTACCCCCACATGGACCCCACCCGCGAGTAAGCGCTTGACTGGTCACTTTTCGTGTGACTCAAGCCTCAGGTCACGTGAAAAGTGACCAGTCAAGCGCTATTTCGCGGCGTGGGCTAAGTCGGGCTAAGTCTGGGCAAGTCGACGCGACGAGCGAGCGAGTGCCGAGACGACGAGCGACAGGTCGCGAGCTCGTGACTGCCAGCCAGGGGGTCGCCAGGGCGCTATTCGTGCCCGAGCTCGGCCAGCCAGGCCATCCCGACGCCGTATTCCTTGTGCACCCCGGCGATGACGGTCGGGGCAGCCGCCGACTCGATCTTGCCGCCGAGGAAGGGCACGGTGCACTTGAGGTTGCCCTCGAAGGTCACCTCGGTGCCGCCCTCCATCGGCACGATCCGGATCGCCCCGATGAGTCCGATGGGGGTGCTGCCGAGGGCGATCCGCAGGTCGCCGACCCGTCCGCCGTCGGCGTCGGCGTCGGCGTAGCGGATCGTCTCGACGAGCTCGAGCGAATTGCCCACGATCGCCTTGGCGAAGTCGGGGAAGCTGCCGGTGGGCATCACGCGATGGGTGATGACCGTCGCCCGGCCCTGCGTCCAGGTCACCTCGGCCGAGTGGCTGGTCGCGTAGGTCGCCACGCACACCCGGTCGTGGAACTCCTCGTCGGTCATCATCGTGTAGACGACGTCGGGCGGCGCCGGATAGACGAGCGTCTCGGTGATCTGCATGGTGCCAGACATTACCGGCCGGTGCCGGCCATCAGAGCGCGTCCAGACCGTGCGTCGACGCGGCGAGCGCCGTGGTGACCGAGCCGAGCGCGCGCTCGAGTGCGGCCCGGGACCGGCCCATTCGGGACGCCAGCCGGTCGGCCTGTGCCTGCAGGTCGGGGAGGTCGGCCTGTCGCCGGGCCGCCTCCTCGGTGCTCGTCGGACCGTAGGGCTCCGCCACCCGCCAGCCCTGGAGCGCGAGGCCCGACGCCGCCGTCCTGGAGCCGAGCCGCTCGGCCACGACGGCGAGTTCGGCGAGTTCCTGGGCGTGGGCCTGCAGGGCCGCTCCCGCGAGGTCGAGGTGTGCGGACACCGCGTGGGTGACGGTGGCCAGCCGCCTACCGGGGGCGAGGTCATGGGCCTGCCTCGCGAGAGCCGCCGCCTCGCTGCGCAGGGCGCCCCCCAACCGGGACACCGAGGCGGGGTCCGCCCCGCCGAGTGCGCTCACCATCGCAGGTCCCGTCCGGGCCACCCGGTATGCCGTCCGTCCGCACCGTCCGCTCCGCTGGCATGGACCCCACCACCCGCACGACGCTCACCGCCTGCACCGCCGGTAACGCCCGCACCATCCCCGCCGCCCACGGCGCCCGCACCGGGCCGCGCGAGGTCGACGGGCCGTGCGACCCCTCGCGCGACATCGAGGTCGACATCGAGGTCGGGTGCGGTCATGGCCAGCCGCGCCAGGGCACGCAGGGCGTCGGCCGCCTGCTCGACGAAGGCGTCGACGGTGCGCTGCAACCGGTCCTCGCCGAGCACGGGGTCGAGCGACAGCAGCAGTTCGCCGCCGGCGAGAGCCGTCTCGCCCACGGCGGTCCGGATGTCGGGGGGGTCACCCACGGGCCGGGTCACCGGTCCCTCGTCCCAGCCACGGGTCCACGATAGGACCTCTGCGCGTCGAGCCTCCTCGGTTGTCCCCAGGCCGCGGGCGCCCACCGCGGCGTACCCCGTCGGTATGGATCCGAAGGTCCCTTGACAGCGTCGGCATTAGCGGCCCCGTCTCGAATACCGATACGCTCGCCGGAGGCACAACGTCGTGCCGCACCGTCGAGAATCGGGATTTTCGCAGATGTCCACCTCGCTTGAGCGGTCCCGCGTCCACCTGCTGCACAGCGCAGCCGAGCTGGCCCACAACGGGCATCGGGGCGCAGAAGAGGCCGTCGAGTCCTTCCTCACCCGCTACTACCGGCACGTGGCCACCGAGGACCTGCTCGCCCGAGCGCCCGAGGATCTGCTCGGCGTCGCCCTCGCCCACCGCGAGTTGGCCCGCGAGCGTCCCGTCGGCACGGCCAACGTCGTCGTCGAGAACCCCACGGTCGAGTCGCAGGGCTGGAGCAGCGGACACACCGTCATCCAGATCGTCACCGACGACATGCCCTTCCTGGTCGACTCGGTGACCATGCTCGTCACGCGGCGGGGGCGGTCCGTCCACCTGCTCGTCCACCCCCAACTCGTCGTGCGCCGCGACGCCACCGGCCTGCTCCAGGAGATCCTCGACACCGACCGCCCACCCGCGGGCGAGTTCGGGGTCGCCGAGGAGTCGTGGATGCACGTGGAGATCGACCGGGTGACCGATCCGGCCGAGTGTGCGGCGATCGCCGCAGAGCTGCGCGCGACCCTCGGCGACGTGCGCGACGCCGTCGAGGACTGGCCCAAGATGCGCGACCGCTGCTCGAGTGTCGCCGCGGCGCTGCGCGACGAACCGCCGGTGGGTCTGGACGCCGCGGAGGTCGCCCAGGTCGTTCGCTTCCTCGTCTGGCTCGCCGGCAACCACTTCACCTTCCTCGGCTACCGGCAATACACCCTCGCCGACGAGGGCGGCGACACCCTGCTCATCCCGGTCCAGGGCAGCGGGCTTGGCCTGCTGCGCTACGACACGGCCGGGTCGAGCGCCTTCGCCCGGCTCAGCGATGCCGCACAGGCCCAGGCACGTGAGCGCGAGCTGCTCATCATCACCAAGGCCAATTCCCGGGCGACCGTCCACCGGTCGGCCTACCTCGACTACGTCGGCGTCAAGACTTTCGACGACCAAGGCGAGGTCACCGGCGAACACCGCTTCCTCGGACTGTTCGCCGCCTCGGCCTACGCCGGGTCGATCCGCTCGATCCCGATCATCGGCGACCGGGCCCGCGACGTCGTCGGCAAGGTCGGCCTCGCCGCCGACAGCCATTCCGGCAAAGACCTGCTGCAGGCTCTGGAGAACTACCCGCGCGACGAGCTCTTCCAGACCGATGCCGACACGCTCGCCTCGGTCGCCGAGGCCGTCGTCCACCTCCAGGAGCGCATCCGCACCCGGGTCTTCCTGCGCCGCGACCGCTACGGACGCTTCATGTCGGCGCTCGTCTACCTGCCCCGCGACCGCTACAACACGGCGGTCAGGCTCAAGATGGAGGCATTGCTGCGCAAGGCCTTCCGAGCCCAGAGTGTGGACTACACGACCCGGGTGGGCGAGTCGCCGCTGGCCCAGCTGCATTTCGTCCTGCGCGTGGCCAAGGGCGAGCAGATCCCCGAGGTCGACGCCGCGGCCCTCGAACGCGAGATCGTCGAGGCCACCCGCACGTGGGACGAGGACCTGCTCGAGGTGGCCCGGGCCGAGCGCGGCGAGGAGGCCGGTGCCCGGTTCGCGGGCCTCTACGGCAAGGCCTTCCCCGAGGCCTACAAGGAGGACTTCACCCCTCGGGTCGGCGTCGCCGACGTCCGTCGGATCGAGGCGCTCGACACGGACGAGGCCGTCGAGATCAACATGTATGCCGCCCCCGGCGCCCCCCGCGAGGAGCGCCGGTTCAAGCTCTACCGGCGTGGCCCGCTCTCGCTCACCCGCGTGCTGCCGCTGTTTACCCACCTGGGCGTCGAGGTGACCGACGAACGGCCCTACGTCCTGCGTCGCGCCGACGGGGTGAGCGTGCACGTCTACGACTTCGGCCTGCGGCTGGCCGACCCGGAGCTCTGGGGTGATGCCCACGACCGGGAGCAGTGCCGGGTGCGCTTCCAGGACGCCTTCGCGGCCCAGTGGCACGGCCGGGCCGAGTCCGACCAGTTCAACGCCCTCGTCCTCGCGGCGGGCCTCGACTGGCGTCAGGTGCTCGTCCTGCGTGCCGTCGCCAAGTACCTGCGCCAGACCCAGGCGACCTTCTCCCAGGACTACGTCGAGTCGGCGCTGCTCACGCATCCGGACATCGCCCGCGACCTCGTCGAGCTATTCGAGACGCGGTTCGACCCCCGGCGTCATGCCGGAGTGGCCGGCCCCGAACGCGCGGCGGCGGCCGACGCGGTGGTCGAGCGGATCACCGACGCCCTGGTCGACGTCACGAGCCTGGACCACGACCGGATCGTCCGCGCTCTGCTCGGGATCGTCCTCGCGATCACCCGGACCAACCACTACCAGGTCGACGCCGAGGGCGGGCACCGGTCCTACCTGTCCTTCAAGCTCGACCCCAAGGCGATCCGTGATCTGCCGGCGCCGCGCCCCAAGTACGAGATCTGGGTCTACAGCCCCCGGGTCGAGGGGGTCCACTTCCGGTTCGGTGCCGTCGCCCGTGGCGGTCTGCGCTGGAGTGACCGGCGGGAGGACTTCCGCACCGAGGGCCTCGGACTCGTGAAGGCCCAGATGGTGAAGAACGCCGTCATCGTCCCGACCGGGGCCAAGGGTGCCTTCTATCCCAAGCAGCTGCCCGACCCGGCGACCGATCGCGACGGCTGGTTCGCCGAGGGCAAGGCGGCATACCAGGTGTTCATCTCGGGCCTGCTCGACGTGACCGACAACCGGGTCGGCGGCGCGATCGTGCCCCCGGTCGACGTCGTGCGGCACGACCCGGACGACTCCTACCTCGTCGTCGCCGCCGACAAGGGCACGGCGACCTTCTCGGACATCGCCAACGCCAAGGCACAGGAATACGGCTTCTGGCTCGATGACGCCTTCGCCTCGGGTGGTTCGGCCGGTTACGACCACAAGGGCATGGGCATCACCGCCCGCGGCGCCTGGGAGTCGGTGAAGCGGCACTTCCGCGAGATGGGTCACGACACCCAGACCCAGGACTTCACCTGCGTGGGCGTCGGCGACATGTCCGGCGACGTCTTCGGCAACGGGATGCTCCTGTCCGAGCACATCCGGCTGGTCGCCGCCTTCGACCACCGGCACGTCTTCGTCGACCCCACGCCCGACGCGGCCAGCTCCTTCCGCGAGCGCCGGCGGCTGTTCGACCTCACACGTTCCTCCTGGGACGACTACGACCGCTCGCTCATCAGCGCCGGCGGCGGGGTCTTCGAACGCTCGGCCAAGTCCGTGCCGGTGAGCCCGGAGATGGCGGCCGCGCTGAGCATCGACCCGTCGGTGCGCAGCCTCACGCCGGCCGAGCTCATGCGGGCCATCCTCCTTGCCAAGGTCGACCTGCTGTGGAACGGCGGCATCGGCACCTATGTGAAGGCGACCCCCGAGGCCAATGCCGAGGTCGGCGACCGGGCCAACGACGCGATCCGGGTCAACGGCCGCGAGCTGCGCTGTCGGGTGGTCGGCGAGGGCGGCAACCTCGGGTGCACCCAACTGGGCCGGATCGAGGCCGCTCAGAACGGCATCCGGATCAACACGGACGCGATCGACAACTCGGCCGGGGTCGACACGAGCGACCACGAGGTGAATATCAAGATCCTCCTGGGCGAGCTCGTCCGGGCCGGCGACATGACGCTCAAGCAGCGCAACGCCCTGCTCGTGTCGATGACCGACGAGGTGGCCGCGCAGGTCCTGCGCGACAACTACGAGCAGAACGTCCTGCTCGGCAACGCCCGTGCCCAGGAACTGCCCATGCTCCCGGTGCACCAGCGGTTCATCCACCACCTCGAGGAACACGCCGACCTCGACCGCGGCCTGGAGTACCTGCCCGGCGACGCCGAGATCGTGGGTCGACGCGAGGGCGGCAAGGGGCTCACCTCGCCGGAGTTCTCCGTGCTCGTCGCCTACGCCAAGCTCGACCTCAAGAGCTCGTTGCTGCCCACCGGGCTCGCCGACGATCCCTGGCTGCAGCGGACCCTCGCCGACTACTTCCCCAGCAGACTGCGCGCCGAGCACTCCGCGCAGTTCGCCCAGCATCCGCTGCGCCGGGAGATCGTCGTCAACTCGATCGCCAACTCGATGGTCAACCGGGGTGGGATCACCTTCGCCTTCCGGGCGAAGGAGGAGACGGGCGCGTCGGCCGAACAGGTCGCCCGTGCCTTCGTCGTGGCCCGTGAGGTCTTCGACCTCGCCGGCTACGTCGCCGCCGTGGAGGCGCTCGACGCCCAGGTGCCCACGAGCGCGCAGACCGTCCTCTACCTCGAGTTCCGTCGTCTGCTCGACCGTGCCGTGCGCTGGTTCATCGCCGCATACCCCGGGACGATCGACATCGCCGCCGCGATCGACCGGTTCGCCGGGCCGGTCCGCGACTTCGCGCCGATCGTGCCCGACGTGCTGCAGGGCTCGGAACGGCGCCGGCTGGACCGGCGGGCCCAGGGCCTGGTCGACACGGGGATCCCGCACGAGGTCGCGGTGCGGACCGCCGTGCTCCTCGACGTCTTCTCCCTGCTCGACATCACCGAGATCGCCGAGGCCACCGGGACCCCGGTCGAGGACGTCCTGCGGGTCTACTACCACGCGTCCGAGCGCTTCGGCATCGACGACATGCTCTTCCGGGTGTCGCTGCTGCCGCGCGAGGACCGGTGGGACTCCCTGGCCCGCGGGGCCCTGCGCGACGATCTCTACGCCGTCCTCGACGGGATCACCCGCACGGTCCTCGCGACGAGCGATCCGGCTGCCGACGCCAAGTCCCGCTTCAACCAGTGGGCCAAGGCCAACTCGGACGCACTGGACCGAGCCCGTTCCGGGTTGCGGGCCATCCTGCGCCTGGAGGCACCCAACGTCGCGGCGCTCTCGGTCGCCCTGCGCACCTTGCGCGGCTTCGTCCGCGCTGCCGTGGGCGCAGAGGGCTGAGCCCGTCCGCCGAGTTCCCGGTGGGTATGCCGCGCGGCATACCCACCGGGGTGACGCACGGGTAGCCGTGACGACGCACGGTGAGCCGCGGGGCGGGGCCGGAGCCACGTGACGGCGGCACGGCGTTACGCTGCGCTTCGTGCCCACGCTTGCCGAGCTCATCCAGGAGCATTCCCAGCTCACGGCACCCGACGAGGAGTGGCTGCGGCTGCTGGTCTCCGACTGGCAGCTCATCTCCGACCTGTCCTTCGCCGATCTCGTCCTGTGGGTCCGTCGCTCGCCCATCCAGTGGTCCGCGGTCGCGCACATCCGTCCGACGACCGGGCAGACCGTCTACTTCCGCGACCAGGTCGGCCGCCGGGCCAGCCGCAGCCGGGCCCGGTTGCTCGAGGATGCCTTCGCCGAGCAGCGGATCGGACGCGACCGCGACTCCGAGTGGAGCGACGACGCGCCGATCCGGGAGGAGACCATCCCGGTCCTGCGCGAGGGCAGACCGATCGCCGTCCTCACGCGGCACACCAATCTGTCGATGCTGCGCACGCCCAGTCGGCTCGAACTCACCTACCTCGCGGCGGCCGACACCCTCTCGCGGATGATCTCCGCGGGACAGTTCCCGCACCCGAGCGCCCCCACGGGGCTGCGGCGAGGTGCGCCACGCGTGGGGGACGGGGTGATCCGCCTCGACCTCGAGGGGATCATCACCTATGCCAGCCCCAACGCCGTCTCGGCGCTGCACCGGCTCGGGCATCTCGGGGAGATCTTCGGCGCCTCCCTGCCCAAGCTCGTCACGTCGGTGCTACGGGACACCGGGCCGATCGACGAGGGCCTCCCGCTCGTGCTCACCGGGCGGCAGCCCTGGCGAACCGAGGTGACCAACGCGGGCCAGGTCATCTCCATGCGGGCCATCCCGCTCACCGAGTCGGGGCAGCGGATCGGGGCGATCGTCCTGGCTCGCGACATCAGCGAGCTGCGCCGGCGCGAGCAGGAGCTCATCACCAAGGACGCGACGATCCGGGAGATCCACCACCGGGTGAAGAACAACCTCCAGTCGGTCGCGGCACTCCTGCGCCTGCAGGCGCGCCGGATGCCCGACGAACAGGGCCGGGCCGCGCTCGAGGAGGCGGTGCGCCGGGTGGGCACCATCGCGCTCGTGCACGAGACGCTCAGTCAGGGGCTGGACGAGACCGTCGACTTCGACGAGGTTGCCGACCGGGCGGCCCGGGCCGTCGTCGAGGTCGCCCGCGTGGGGCATCCCGTGCGGGTGGACCGGTCCGGCAGTTTCGGACGGGTCCGGGCCGAGGACGCGACCTCGCTCGCGATGGTCATCAGCGAACTCGTCCAGAACGCTGCGGAACACGGGCTCGCCGAGCGAGGGGGCCGGGTCCGGGTGTCGGCGCGGCGACGCGCGGCGGGGGAGGGCGAGGTCGACCTGCTCACGGTCGTCGTGAGCGACGACGGTCGTGGCCTGCCCGGGGGACGGCTGCCGGTCGGGTCCGGGCTGGGGACCCAGATCGTGCAGTCCCTCGTGGCCGATCTCGGCGGTCGGATCACCTGGGGTGCGGCGGCCGGGGGAGGGACTCGGGCGCGCTTCACCGCGCGACTGCGGCGCCTGCCGGGGTGATTCTCGGGGGACTCGCGTTCGAGTCACCCGGTGCGGGGTCGGCTCGGTCCGGGCCCTCGCGGCCTGCTGGTGGTCTTGTCCCGCTCGCGCGGCGTCCCTCAGCCGGCCCGGCGGGCGCGGGCGTTGCGGCGCTTGAGGGCTCGGCGCTCATCCTCGGAGAGGCCACCCCACACGCCGGCGTCCTGACCGTTGTCGAGGGCCCACTTGAGGCAGACGTCGACGACCTCGCACCGACGGCAGACAGCCTTGGCCTCCTCGATCTGCAGGATCGCCGGGCCGGTGTTCCCGATGGGGAAGAACAGCTCCGGGTCCTCGTCGAGGCAGGCAGCGCGGTCGCGCCAATCCATTGGTCGTGCTCCTTGTCGCGGCGTGGCTTTCGGTCGTATCGCGGTGGTGTGGTCGGCCGGGTGGGACGAACCGGGACGACTCGGACTTCGGATCCCCCCCCATCTCCGGTCGGCGCCCGCGACGTTGAGGAAGCCAACCATTGATTCTTGCCCATGGACACCCGAGCGAGCAACGGGAGATGTATCACTATTGTTCCCGAGGCAGTCAAAGGTCCGCCTCGCTCGCCCAGCGGCGGGTCTGGTGCGCCCAGCGGGCGAGGCATGCCCCCGAGGGTATCGTGGACAATGCCCCCGAGGGTATCGCCGTCCTCGTGTCGTAGGCTGCCCGGGTGACCACGCGTCCCCGCTCCCGAACCGTCGCGGCCGCAGTGTGCGGGATCGAGGCGCTCGTCCTGGCCGGGTTCTCGGTCTTCTACCTCGTCCAGCTGGTGACCGGCCAGTCGCCCGATGTCGCCCGGGTGGTCACCGAGACCGTCCTCATCGTGCTGGCGGCGCTGGGCACGGCCGCCCTCGCGCGCCTCTGGCTCGGCGGGTCGGGCTGGCCCAGCACTCCCACGCTCGTGTGGCACGCCCTGCTCGTCCCGGTCGCCTGGGCGATGTTCCAGTCCGGACAGCTCATCGTCGGCCTGCTGCTCTCGCTCGCGGTCGTCGTTGCGGCGGGGGCGACCCTCGCCGCCGGCCCCGGGTCGGAGTTCGCCCGACCGGGCGGCGACTGAACCCCCGCTGAAGCTCGCCGACACTCAGTCCACGCGGCGGAGCACCTCGGCGATCCGCCGTGAGGCCTCGGTGACGATCGCAGCGATGTCTCGGGTCTGGGCGATCGTGAGGCCGTGGCTCTTCCAGGCGCCCCGGGCCTGCCGGCGCAGCTCGCCCACCGCGAGCTCGACGTCGATCCAGTCGGTCGCGGCGGCCCAGCCCCGGTCGCGATCCCGGTCACGATCCCGGTCACGATCCCGGTCGCGGGGAGGAGGGCCGGCGGTGCCCGGACCGGCGGTGGGCCGGTCGGTGTCCTGGCCCGTGGCGGGCTGGGCGGTCGCGCGGGCCTCGCGGGCGGCCGCGCGCAATTCGGCCCGGAGGTCCGCGGAGCGGCCGTGGACGGTGGCCCGGACCTCGTCGGCGAGCCGCCGCACGGACTGGTCGAGGGTGAGGTCGAGCGACTCGATCTCCCTCGCCCGGGCGGCCACCTCGGCGCGACCGGCCGGGGTGATCCGGTAGGTGGCCTTGCGACCCTCGTCGGTCCGCTCGACCAGCCCCTCCTCCTCGAGCTTGGCCAGCCGGGGATAGACGGTGCCGGGGCTGGGCGTGTAGAGGCCGCCGAAGCGCGACTCCAGTTCCTGGATGACCTCGTAACCGTGGCGGGGCCCCTGCGCGAGCAGCGCGAGCAGGTAGAGCCGCAGCTGGCCGTGGGCGAAGACCGGGCTCATGCCGAGGGCTCCTGCGGGTATGCCGTGTGGTCACCGGCGTCCCCCGTCGAGAGACCGTCGTGCGGGTGGGTGCCGGCCGGCCGATCCTGCGGGTATGCCGTGTGCTCACCCTGGTCACCGTGGTCGGGCCGCCCCGCGCGGTCGCCGTTCGGGGGGGCGTCCTGGGGTGTGGGTGGGCCGGACGCGGCGGCGCGCAGGACGACGACGCTGCCGGATACCGAGTTGGCGCTGATCTGCAGCGAACCGTCGCCGTCGGTGAGCGTGCCGGGGGACCGGCC
>JAKPEG010000088.1 GCA_029552065.1 Actinomycetes bacterium | reverse complement strand
CCCCCCGACGGTCGTCATGCGCGAGAACGCGCCGACCCTCGTCCGGGCGCACGTGCACCACGGCGACGAGGTGCGCGTCTGGGTGGTTGATGAGGCAGGCGCCGAGTGGCCGGTCACGCAGGCCGAGGACAACACCTCGCCGCACGAGGTCGACGGGGTGACCCTGGGGCAGGCGAGCTTCTGGCTGCCTCAGGAGCTTCCCCTCGGGTGGCACCTCATCCGCGCCGAAAGCCATGGCCGCCAGGCCGAGTCGACCCTCATCGTCGTCCCCAACCGGCTGCCGACCGCCGACGCCCTTCCGGCCAAGGCCGGGCGCGCCCGCACCTGGGGCCTGATGACCCAGCTCTACTCCGTGCGGTCGGCCCGCTCGTGGGGCGTCGGGGACGTCGAGGATCTGGCCGACCTGGCCGCGATCAGCGGTGCGGCCGGCGCGGACTGGATCCTCGTCAACCCCCTGCATGCGGCTGAGCCCACCCCTCCGATGGAGGCCTCGCCCTACCTGCCGACGACGCGGCGCTTCTTCAGCCCGCTCTACATCCGCATCGAGGCGATCCCCGAGTCGATCTACCTCACGACGGCCGCCCGCCGACACATCTCGCTCATCTGGACGCAGGCGACCGCCCGCAATCACGACGCATCCGAGGTGCCGCGCGACGCGGCATACGCGAGCAAGCTCGAGGCCCTCCAACTCGTGTATGCCGTTCCGCGCAGTCCCAGCCGCGACGGCCGGTTCGCGGCGTTCCGGGCCGAACACGGCCGGGGCCTGGAGGATTTCGCGCTGTGGTGCGCCGTGCGCGAGCGCAGTGCCGAGGACGCGGTCATCTGGGAAGAGTTGCGCCCCCACGACGAGGCGGCCTTCGCCCTGCGGCAGCGCCTGCGGGACCGGATCGACTTCCACTGCTGGCTGCAGTGGGTCCTCGACGAGCAGTTGGAGGCGGCCCAGGCCAGCGCGCTGCGGGCGGGAATGGCACTGGGGATCATCCACGACCTCGCCGTGGGCGTGCACCCTCTCGGCGCCGATGCCTGGGTGCTGCGCGACGTCCTCGCCCAGAACGCCGAAGTCGGCGCACCGCCGGACATGTACAACCAGCAGGGCCAGAACTGGTCACAGCCGCCGTGGCATCCGCAGCGGCTGGCCGAGGCGGGTTACGCGCCCTTCCGGGACATGCTGCGCACGATCCTGCGGCACGCCGGGGGGATCCGTGTCGACCATGTCCTTGGGCTGTTCCGGCTCTGGTGGGTTCCGCTGGGGCTGCCAGCCGACCAGGGGACCTACGTCTACTACGACCACGAGGCCCTCGTCGGCATCCTCTGCCTGGAGGCGCAACGCGCCGGCGCCGTCGTCATCGGGGAGGACCTGGGCACCTTCGAGCCGTGGGTGCGCGACTACCTCGCGGGGCGCGGCCTGCTCGGCACGTCGATCCTGTGGTTCGAGTATGCCGCCGACAAGGCGCCGTTGGCCCCCGAGGCCTATCGGCGCGGGTGCCTCGCATCGGTCAACACCCATGACTTGCCGCCGACCGCCGGGTATCTCGCCGGCGAGCACATCGCGCTGCGCGACCGCCTCGGGCTGCTAACCCGTTCGGTCGAGGAGGAGATCGCCGCCGACCGCGAGGAGCAGGGGCGGGTGCTCGACATGTGTCGACGCCGGGGCCTGCTGCCGGAGGAGGGCGAGGCGATGCCCGATGGCAGCGAGGTCGGCGAACAGCAGATCGTCGAGGCGCTCTATGCCCTCCTGGCGTCGGCTCCCTCAGTGATGCAGGGGGTCGCTCTCGTCGACGCCGTGGGCGAGCGCCGGGTGCAGAACCAGCCGGGCACCGACAAGGAGTACTCCAACTGGAAGATCCCGCTGGCCGGTCCTGAAGGCGCCGTCGTCAGCGTCGAGGAGTTGGCGACCAACCCGCGCGCCCAGTCGTTGTTCCGGACGGTCCGCGAGGCGCTTGCCTGAGTCGGCCGTCAGTCGGCAGCCGGACGCCCCCTGCTGCGAGCGACGCTGTTAGTTGCCGCCGATGGCGACGGTCCACGGGCGCACGACGTGATCCGCGCCGACCCCGGCGGCCGTGTAGGGATCGGCCGCGATGATGGCGTGGACCTCGTCCTCAGAATCGACGCGCAGCACCACCAGCGCGCCACCGCCGTCGCCGACCGGGCCGCCCATGACGACGCGGCCGTCCTCATGCAGGCCGTTCATGTAGGCCAGGTGATCCGGCCGCACCCGGGCGCGGGCGTCAGGATCGGCGTAACGGTATTCCAGGACCCAATGGCTCATGGCGGCAGCATGCCAGAACCGGTGCGGGCCCACGCGCAGCCCTCAGGCT
>JAKPEG010000087.1 GCA_029552065.1 Actinomycetes bacterium | reverse complement strand
GCCGCCGCACCCCCACCGAGGGTGGCGATGGTCAGGACGATGTCCGGGATCAAATGCCCGATCGCCTTGCCCGGGTCATCAGCCCACGTATCCCAGTCGAGGATCCCCTTGCCGATCGCGATCGCCACATCACCAGGGTGCTCCCACACCGCCTGCGCGAACGCCTGCGCGTCCTCCCACCTCAACTCATACTTCGCCGCCAACTCCTCCGGCGTCAACCGACCCGTCGCCAGATCGGCCAGATCCTCCACGAACGAATTGATGATCGACATCGGCAACAACGCCAACTCGACCAGACCCACCACCCCCTCCACCACCCCCACGATGATGTCCCCCACGAACGCCAACCCGGTCTCCCACCACGCCCGCGTCCCCGGCGCCCCCGCACACCCCTCCCGCACCCCCGCCGCCGCCACCACACCCGCCGCCGCCACATCCGCCACCGCCCGATCAAACGACGACCGCGCACCCGCCCGAATCGACACCCCCGGATCCTGGAACGGCAAAATCGTCAACGTAAACGGGACCCCCGCCGCCTCCGACTCCCGCTTCTCCCGCTGCCCAGCCCGCACATCCGCGTCATACGCCGCCCGCGCCTCACCCGTGACCCGCTCACCCCGCGCCCACTCACCCGCCGCCCACGACGCCGTCGACTGCGCCGACTCCAACACCCCCGCAAACGTCTCCAACGCCCCCGCCGCCCGCACAAACCCCCGACCCGCATCCCGCCACTTACCCGACTCCGCCCCGAACTTCTCCCGGAACCGATCCGCCGACAACGACACCCACCCATCCGTACGGACCGCATCCAAACCCTCCGCGACCCCCACGAACGACACCCCATGCGCACGCATCCCCTCCCCACGCGCACGCACCACCCCCGGATCACCAGGGATCACGAACGACGGCGCGGTCATCGGGGGCCCTCCTCCAGTCGGCCCCCCGTGGCTGCCACGGGTGGCCTCGATCGCTGCTGCGGCTTGCTTGCAGGCTAGCCTGAGCGTCGTGACGGAGCCACACGCGACGGCGGGCGGCATACCGGTCCGTGAGGTGAGGGCCGCGCACGACGGAGTGACCATGACCGTCTATCAGGCGTTTTCGGTTGCGATCGCCGAACCGGCCCTGGCCGCCGGGCGCTTCGTGGCACCCTTCTCCCTCGGCCGGATGACCTGGATCAAGCCGTCCTTCCTCTGGATGATGTACCGCTGCGGGTGGTCGACCAAACCCGGTCAGGAACGGACACTCGCCGTCGACATCCCCGTCGACGCCTTCTTCGGCGCGTTGCGCCGGTCCTCGCTCAGCCACTTCGAGGCGGACGTCCACGGAAGTCGCGCGGACTGGGAGCAGGCGATGGCGTCCGCGCCGGTACGCGTCCAGTGGGATCCGGAGCGTGACCTGCTGTTCCGACCGCTCCCCCATCGCTCGATCCAGGTGGGGCTGTCCGGCGAGGTGGCCGCGGACTACGCGCACGAGTGGATCGTGGCCATCCGGGACGTGACCGAGCAGGCCCACGCGTTGGGTCGGCTCGTCGCCGCCGCGCGGCTGGATGAGGCGGCCGACCAGCTGCCCGTCGAGCGGCCGTTGCCGCTGCCTGCCGACCTGCGACTGCGTCTGGGTGCCGGCGCCTGACCGATCCGGCGGCGACACGCGTCGGCATCGGCCTGCCTCAGCGCGGCAGCGACCGCAGGACGGCGGCGAGTCCGCCGTGCTCGACGCTGCCGGTCACCTCGTCGGCGACGGCCTTCACCTCGTCGGGGGCATTGCCCATCGCCACACCGCGGGCCGCCCATTGGAGCATCTCGACGTCGTTGCGTTGGTCACCGACCGCCACCGTGTCGCACGGCTCGACCCCGAGCCGCCGGCGCAACAGCTCGAGCGCCGAACCCTTGCTCACGCCCTCGGGGTTGATGTCGAGCCACGCCGTCCAGCCCACCGCATAGGACACCTCGTGCAGTCCGATCCGTTCGATGTGGGCCATGAACTCGGCCGGCTCGGCGTCGGGCATCCGCAGGGTGACGCGGGTGGCCCGCCGGGAGACCAGTTCGTCCCACGGCACGACCTCCTGGGGAGCGGCCAGCTCGCCCTCGGGGAAGAGCGCATTCACCCGGAAGCCCACGCCGAGCCGTTCGACGGCGACGAGGGCACCGGGCAACTCGTCCCGCAGCAGGGTGAGCGCCGGCCGGGGGTCGAAGGTGACCTTCTCGACGATCTTGTAGCCCTTTTCCCGCCCCGGGTCGACCCGCAGGGTGACCGCCCCGTTGGAGCACACGGCATACCCGCTCGTGATGCCGAGCATCCTCAGCACCGGCATCGTCGCCACGAGCGAGCGCCCGGTCGCGATCGTCACGTGGTGGCCGGCATCGGCCACCTCCCGGATCGCCGCACGCACGTCCTCGCGCAGGTCACCCCCGTGGGTGAGGATCGTCCCGTCGACGTCGAGGCCGACGAGCGAACGCGGGTATGCCGTTGCGGCAGTGCGCGTTTCGCGGCTCACCGAGCGGCCGGCTTGAGCATGTCCTGGCCGCCGAGGAAGGGCTGGAGGGCCTGGGGGATCCGCACGGAGCCGTCGGGCTGCTGGTGGTTCTCGAGGATCGCGACGAGCCAGCGGGTGGTGGCCATCGTGCCGTTGAGGGTGGCGACGATCCGGGTCGCCGTGCCCGGGCCGCCGGCACCCTGACCTTCGCCGGACTCGACCGTCACCCGCTCGCGAATGCCCAGCCGCCGGGCCTGGAAGGTCGTGCAGTTCGAGGTCGAGGTGAGCTCGCGATAACGCTCCTGCGTGGGCACCCAGCCCTCGCAGTCGAACTTGCGGGCGGCCGGACCGCCCAGGTCACCGGCGGCGACGTCGATCACCCGATAGGGGATCTCGACGGCGTCGAGGATGCGCCGCTCGATCCGCAGCAGCCGCGCGTGCTCGGCCTGCGCGTCCTCGGGTCGGCAGTAGACGAACATCTCGGTCTTCTGGAACTGGTGGGTCCGGAAGATCCCGCGGGTGTCCTTGCCGTGGCTGCCGGCCTCGCGGCGGTAACAGGTCGAGGTCGCGGTGTAGCGCAACGGCCCGGCGCTCAGGTCGAGGATCTCGCCGAGGTGGAAGCCGGCGAGGGCGACCTCGGAGGTGCCGGTGAGGTAGAGCTCGTCGGCGGGCAGGTAGTAGACCTCGTCGGCGTGGCTGTCGAGGAAGCCCGCCCCCGCCATCGTCTGCTCCTTGACGAGGTTGGGCACGGCGAGCGCGACGTGTCCCTCCTCGTGGGCGACCTGCTGGCAGAGCATCATGATCGCCGTCTCGAGCCGGGCCCCGTCGCCCTTGAGGTAGTAGAACCGGCTGCCCGCCACGCGGCTGCCCCGTTCGATGTCGAGGATGCCCAGGCCCTCGCCGAGCGCGACGTGGTCGAGCGGCTGGAAGCCCTCGGCGGCGAAGTCACGCGGCATACCGACGGTCTCCAGGACGCGGTAGTCCTCCTCGCCCCCCGCGGGGACACCGTCGATGATGACGTTGCCGAGGCGCCGGGCAAGCGTCCCGAGTTCGGCGTCGGCGGCGGTCGCGGCGGCGTCGAGGGTCTTCACCTGCTCGGCCAGGCCCTTGACCTCGGCGAGCAGGGCGGTCTTGGCCGCACCGCTCGCGGCGGCGACCTCCTTGCCGATCGCCTTCTGCCGAGCGCGGGCGGCCTCGAAGGCCGCGAGCGACGATCGACGGGTCTCGTCGGCGGCGAGGATCGCGTCGACGATCCCCGGGTCCTCTCCGCGGGCCTGCTGCGAGCGCCGGACGACCTCCGGGGTCTCGCGGACGAGCTTGATGTCGATCACGGCACGAGCCTACCGAGGCGGGTATGCCGCCCACCTCGCCATTCCGCCGCCCCACTTCTCCGCCGCCCCCCTTCTCCGCGAGGGATGGGTTTGTGTCGTCAAGAGTGCCGGATGGCGACAACAACCCATCCCTCGCGGGAGAGCGGGAGAGCGGGAGAGCGGGAGAGCGGGAGAGGGAGGGTCAGCGGCGCACATCCCACTCGTGGTGGACCAGGTCGTGGAGGAAGTAGGCCCCGAGGCTCTCGACCGTGAACGCCGAGCCGTTGCTGCGGATGCCGGGGCGGTCCCAGTCGGCGCCCTGGGGACGGGCGAAGACCTGGGCGGCCCCGTCGGCTCCGGCGACGATCTGCTCGCCGACGAGCACCGGATCGGCCTCCCAGTATCGATCGGCCACCGCCGTCTCGTCCTGGTCCCAGTTGGCGAACCGGGGGTCGTCCTGCTCGAGCATGAGGGTGGCCCGCTGCGCGAAGAGCCGCAGGACGTCGCGGACATGGCAGCCGTATTCGAGCGGCGACCACACCTGGGGAGCCGGTCGGTCGCGGGCATCCTCGGCGGCCAGGCGCGCCGGCCAGCCGGCGGCCGTCGCCCGGACCCGCGCCGGCAGGTCCTCCCGCCGCAGGCTGGCAGCGTCGAAGCCGCACTCCGGGCAGGCCTCGGCGAGCACCCAGGTCCAGTCCTTGTCGTCGGCCGGAGGCAGGGCAGGAGCGCCGGCCGGGTCAGCGTTGTCGAAGGTCATGGTGGGCGAGCGTATGCCGTCGCCCCTGTGGCGCGCGTCCCCGCGACCGTCGTATACGGTCGGCTTCGTGCCGGAGAACGTGTGGTGGTGGGTCCTCGGTGGCGTCGTGCTCTTCGCCGTCATCGGGGTGGCCGCGTGGCTCACGAACCGGCAGTCCGGCGACTACGACCCGCTCACCGCCCGGAGTCGACGCCGGCGCCCCCCGAGGGACGCCTTCCGGGCCGAGGAGGACGCGGAGCCGCCACCGCTCAAGCAGCTCGCGATCGTGGTCAACCCGACGAAGGTAGCCGATCTGTCCGACCTGAGGGCCCGGATCGCCGGCGTGTGTGCCGCTCACGGCTGGGCCGCTCCACGGTGGTGGGAGACGACCGTCGCCGACCCGGGGACCGGGCAGGCCCGCCGCGCACTCGAGGAGGAGGTCGACCTCGTCTGCGCCCTCGGCGGCGACGGCACGGTGCGAGCGGTCGCCAAGGGACTCGTCGGCACCGAGACCCCCCTGGGGCTGTTGCCGGGCGGCACCGGCAACCTGCTCGCCCGCAACCTCGACCTGCCGCTCGACTCGATCGAGAAGGCCCTCGTCGTGGCCCTCACCGGACACAACAAGTCGGTCGACGTCGGACGCATCGTCATCGACCGGTCCGGAGAGGACCACACTCCCGAGGAGGACCATTTCGTCGTCATGGCGGGCCTGGGTTTCGACGCCGCAGTCATGGCCGGCGCCCCGGAGCACCTCAAGCGACAGGTGGGCAACGCGGCATACATCGTCGCCGGGGTGCGCAACATGAAGGGTCCCCAGTTCAAGATCCAGATGGGCGTCGACGGAGCCATGCCCTTCTCCCGGCGCACGCGCACCGTGCTCTTCGGCAACTGCGGACGGATCTTCGGTGGCCTCGTCCTCATGCCCGAGGCCAAGGTCGACGACGGCTTGGTCGACGCGGTCATCATGTCGCCCAAGGGCGTGGTCGGCTGGACCGCCGTCCTCGGCAGGGTGCTGAGTCGCCAGCGTCGGGGCCATCCCATCGTCGACCACCACACCGGCCGGGAGATCACCGTCCGCTGCGACCGACCCCAGGAGCTGCAACTCGACGGCGACATCCTCGGGCCGGTCCGGCGGGTGAGCGCGAGCGTGCAGCACAAGGCCCTCGTCGTGCGGGTCGCGCCACCGAGCGGCTGACCGCAGGCTGCGGGCGCTCAGACCCGCTCGGCCGACTCCGTGACCAGCGCCGAGCCGGTGGGCGCCTCGGCGGGCGGGCCGCCTGCCGAGGGTCGCCGCAGGAAGAGTGGCAACACCACCAGGAGGTATGCCGCCCAGGCCCCGACTTCGAGTACGGCCATCCGTGGGCGCAGGTTGAAGACCCCGCGGATCACCGTGGCCACCGGGCCGGCCGGGTCGAACACTCCGCGCAGGTCGAAGGCGTAGCTCTGTTCGCCGGGCAGGACGCCGGCCTCCTGCAGCTCGTGCACGGCATAGGCGAGGATGCCGGCGGCGACGACGACGAGCGCCGCCCCGGTCCAGCGGAAGAATCGGGCGAGATCGATCCGCACCGCCCCGCGATAGACGGCCACACCGAGGGCCACGGCGAGACCGAGGCCGATCAGCCAACCGAGAGCGGGAGTGATGCCCTGGTCCGGGGCGCTGCGCACGGTCGCGAAGAAGAAGAGTGCGGACTCGAGCCCCTCGCGCCCGACCCCGACGAAGGCCACCGCAGCGACGGCGAGCGGACCGAGCGTGAGCGCCCGGTCGAGCCGGCCGGTGAGCTCCCGCGCGAACGACCGCCCGACCGAGCGCATCCAGAAGATCATCGTCGTCACGAGGGCGACCGCGACGAGCGAGGCGATCCCGCCGATGAGCTCCTCGGTCCGCTCCTCGAGTTCGCCGGTGCCGAACGTGAGCACGGCACCCAGGGCAGCTGAGAGGGCGACAGCCGCACCCACGCCCAGCCACACGTGGCGCACCGAGCCCTCGCGGCCGGTGCGGACGAGGAAGGCGAGGAGGATGACGACGACGAGGGCCGCTTCCAAACCCTCCCGCAACCCGACGAGGGCGTTGCTCACGAGCATGGGGATCTCCTGCGGCTATAGGGGCGAGTTAGGTAAGCCTTACCTATGTTCAGAGTGCCACGCCGCAAGCCAGGAGGGCAAGCCGGGCCTGCCGGTATGCCGTCCGCTCACCCGCCGAGCGCGTCGATCCACTCCCGCGCGGCGACGAAGTCCCCGTCACGCATTCCAGGGTCGACGAGGCCTCGCTGGCCATCGGCACGGGGATAGGACCCGAGGAAGCGCACGTCGGCACAGACACGCTTGAGCCCGATGAGCGACTCGCGCACCCGCTCCTCCGCGAGGTGCCCCTCGAAGTCGATGGAGAAGCAGTAGGACCCCATCGCCTCACCGGTCGGCCGGGACTCCAGCCGCACCATGTTCACCCCCCGGACCGCGAACTGCTCGAGCAACTCGAGCAGCCCACCGGCGCGGTCGAGCTTCTGGAAGAGGACGACGGTGGTCTTGTCCGCCCCGGTGGGAGCGGGCAGGCGACCGGGCAACGCGACGAGGACGAATCGGGTGACCGCGCCACCGTTGTCGCCGATGCCCTCGGCAAGCACGTCGAGTCCGAAGGTCGCCGCAGCGTTGGGGGCGCAGACCGCCGCCTGGTAGGGCAGCTCGCCGGTCCGCGCGAGCGCTTCGGCTGCGGCCGCCGTCGACAGCGTCGGGACGTATGCCGCCCCCCCGAGGTTCGCCTCGGCCCAGGTTCGCACCTGGGCCCAGGCGTGCGCGTGGGTGCCGACCGCGCCGACGTCCGCGAGCGGCATACGGGAGCCGTCGGGGCGGGGGCGCGCCGCGAGCACGAACGTGACCGGCACGAGGACCTCGCCGACGATGTGCAGCTGGGTTCCCTGGGAGAGCGCGTCGAGGGTGGCCGGGACCCCGCCCTCGACCGAGTTCTCGATCGGGGCCATCGTCGCGTCGATCTCACCCGCGCGCAGCGCCTTGAGCGCCTGGGGGACGGTGGCGAAGGGGACGTGCTCGGCACGTCCCTCCGGATCCCACGCCCGCAGTGCTGCGGCACAGAAGGTGCCGTCCGGTCCGAGGAAGCCTTGGCGGAGGACACGGGCCGTGGTCTGCTGCTCGGACACGGAGGGCAGGGTATTACGCTCGGCGCCGACATGACATTCCAGTTCGCCGTGGCGGTTGCCGCCTTCGCCCTCATCTTCCCGGTCGAGTTCCCGGACAAGACCTTCGTCGCGACCCTCGTGCTCGCCACGCGTTTCCGCCCGCTGCTCGTGTGGATCGGCGTCTCCTCCGCCTTCCTCGTCCAGACCGTGGTGGCCGTGCTGTTGGGCTCGGCCCTGGCCGCCCTGCCCCGAACGCCGGTCGAAGTGCTCTCCATGCTGCTCTTCCTCGTCGGGGGCTTCGTCCTGCTCCGCGGCGCAAGCCACGCGGACGAGGAGGAGGCCGAGGCGGAGGCCGAGTTCACCGAGGTCGCCGCACGCAAGGGTGCCGCCACGGGGCTCAAGGCGGTCGGCACGAGCTTCCTCGTGCTCTTCGTGGCCGAATGGGGCGATCTGTCGCAACTGCTCACGGCCAACCTCGTCGTCCGCTACGAGCAACCGCTCTCCGTCGGCGTGGGGGCCTTCCTCGCGCTCGCGACCGTTTCGGGGCTCGGGGCCGCCCTGGGTCGGCAGCTCCTGCGCCGGGTCGCGCTGCCCACCATCCGCCGGATCGGCGGCGGGGTCTGCCTGGTACTCGCCGCGCTCACCGCGCTGGGACTACTCGGCGTGGACCTGCCCCTCCTCGGCTGAGGCAGTCGCTCAACTAGCGGAGGGTGACCTGGCGGCTGAGCAGGCCGTTGCGCGCCCGCCGCTCGTCGATGGTGAGCGGCGCCGACGCCGCGATCGACTCGGCGAGCGGTCCGGCGAGGGCGGCGACCGCCGGCTCGAACGACTCCGGCTCCGCCGTGCCGTCGACCTCCCACACCGGCACGAGCAAACCGCAGGCGCGGAAGGCGCCGAGCAACCGGGAGTCGGGCGTGAGCCTGGATCGGTCGGCGACGGCGAGCCGGGCGAGCCCGTCGGTCGCCCGGTCCTCGTCCTGCGGCAGCACCCAGCGAACGAAGCAGCGCTCACCGAAGCGCACCCAGAAGACCGACTCCGCGCCGAGCCGCACGGTGGGCACGATGGCCTCGTCGGCCCGCTGGAGCGAGGCGGCGGCCTCCTCGTCGAGCTCGGCCTCGCCCACCCAGAAGCCGAAACCGTCGTGGAGCGTCGCGAGGATCGGCTGGTCGGGGCCGAGCAGGTCCTGCAGGCGAGGAGTGTCCGCCGTGGGGGTGGGGAACTGCTGGATCGGGACCCCCTCCGGCGCGGCTGCGGCCTGCAGCCACGCCGCAGCGATGTCCCTGCTCGCGTCCCCACAGGTCGCCCCGGCCTGGGTGGCCACGAGCACGTCGCCCCCCTGCCGGTGGATGGCCGGCCAGGTGAGCGGCAGGACGGTCGCCATCGTCGCCTCGGCCGGTGCCCCCTCGGGCGCTCCGGCGACAAAGCGGACCCCGGCGGTCGCGGCGGGGAGGATCTCGCGCATCGCGACCCATTCGGTCTCCCCGGCGAGGCCGGCGAAGGGCCGCCGGACGAGAGGTGCGGGGGGCGGCATACTCGCCGAATCCGTATGCCGTGCCGTCCGCCGCCTGCTCGCCTTGCCCATGGGCGCCACCCTAGTCGCCCGCGCAGTGCTCGCCTCCCCGCCTCCGATGTGATGGCGCTCGGGATTCCGCCCGCTATCACATCGCTGGGCCGGCGGGTCGGCCGCGGGCCGGCGGGCCGGCGGGTCAACGGGTCAACGGGTCAACGGGGTCAACGCCTCAGTGGCTGCGGCGCCGCGACGGGCCACCGAGCGACGCCCAGACGGTGCGCCCGGACTTCTCCTCGGTGACCCCCCATTCGTGAGCGAGGCTGCGCACGATCCGAAGGCCACGACCCGAGGTCGACCACAGCACCGGGGGTGCCGGACGCGGCGTCGACGGACCGCCCCCGTCGGAGACCTCGACCTCGACGACACCACCCTTGGTCTTCCAGCGGACCCGAATCGCCCCGTCGGCCAACGGCTTCGCGTGACGGAGGGCATTGGACACGAGCTCGGAGACGACGATCTCCGCCTCGTCGATGGTTTCGTCGACAACGCCGAGAGCCCTCAGGTCCTCGACGAGCGCCCGCCGGATCCGCGGGGCCGCCTGGGCACTCCACGCCATGCGCAGCGTCCGAGGCGCCTCGGGGTCGACGGGGGCCATGACCTCGTCCGCCACGTCTGCCACCCCCCTCGTCGCACGACGGCCCGATCCGGGCTCACTTCACCCTAGTCGGCGGCCGCGGCGGGGTCGAGCAGCACACCCGGGGCCTAGGGTGGCGACGTGCCCCGCGTCGGCGCCCACCCCCGGCCTCACACGATCGTGCCTCGGGTCGTTCCATGAGTGTGCCGCTTCCGCCGTTCCAGCGACTCGTCGACGCCCACTGGCGTGACGTAGGCCGCCTCGCCCACGCGCTCGCCGGACCCGACGAGGGCGACGACGTGGCGCAACAGGCGTGGCTGCAGGCGTACGCCGCCTACCCCCGGGTCACGTCGGGGAGGAACCTGCGTGGGTGGCTGCTCACGATCACCCACCGGTGCGCCACCGACGTCCATCGGGCTCGGACCCGGCGCCCCCGACCAACCGACGACGCGGCGCTCGACCACCATGCACCGGCGATCGCCGGTCCGGAGTCACGCGACACCGATCCACAACTGTGGGCGGCCGTCGCGGGTCTGCCGCCGCGGAACCGGGAGGCGCTCGTCCTGCGCTACGTCGCCGACCTCGACCACGCCGGGATCGCAGGGATCCTCGGCGTCACCCAGACGACCAGCCGTCGACTCGTGAGCGATGCCCTCGCCCTGCTCCGAAAGGACCTGTGATGACCTCCGACCTGCTCGACCGGCTCGACCGGCTCCGCCGGCTCGACGTCCCCCACACCGAGCGGCTGCGGCCGCCGCGGTTCGACTCCGCCGACGTCTCCTATGCCGTGCACGACACGTCGGTCGGCCGGATCCTGCTGGCCTGCAACGATTCCGGCGCGCTCGTCGGCTCGCTCTACACCCCTGACGACGCCACGGAGGAGGCGGTCCTCGACCGGATCGCCACCACCGTGAGCCCACGGGTCCTGCGTCAGCCGGCCCGACTCGACGAGGCCCGTCGACAGCTCGACGACTACCTCGCGGGCCGTCGCCGGGACTTCGAGCTGGCCCTCGACCTCTCCCTCACCACCGCCTTCCAGGCCGAGGTGCTCGGCGCACTCGCGGCGCGGGTGGGCTATGGCGAACACACGGCATACGGCGCGCTGGCGCAGTGGATCGGGCGACCGCGCGCGGCACGGGCCGTGGGGACCGCACTCGGGGCGAACCCGCTGTGCATCGTGCTGCCCTGCCACCGGGTCATCGGCGCCCGCGGGTCGCTCACCGGCTATGCCGGTGGGCTGGCTGCCAAACGCCAGCTGCTCGACCTCGAGTCCGGCGGGTCAGACGACGACGGCGGCCCCGGGAGGGACACCGGGCAGTGGCGCGTCAGCTCGTGACGTCCTTGCCCGCGAAGCGCGCCCACGAGGCGAGCCAGAAGACCACGGCGTAGCCGAGGCTCACGAGGGCCCCCTCACGCACGAGGTCCCACACCGGAGGGTCACGCACGAGGTCGGTGAAGGCCATCCACCGGTGGACGAGCAGCCAGGGGTGCAGCCAGGCGAGTTGCCCGATGCTGTCGAGGATCCACGAGACGATCGTGAAGATCATCACCGCGACCGTGACGGCGATCGGTTGCTCGGTGAGGGTCGAGACGAACAGGCCGACGGCGGCCAGGCCGCACAGGCACACGGTCGCGTAGAGGCAGGCGAGCGCCACCCGACCGGTCGCCTCCCAGGGACCCAGCTGCGTGCCGGAGAGCGTCGTCATCGGTCCGAAGCCGAACAGGGCGATCCCGACGACGGCCCCAGGCACCGCGACCATGAGGACGCCCCAGAGCGACCCCGCGCAGAGCGAGGCGTATTTCACGGCGAGCAGCCGGGCGCGCGACACGGGCACGGTGAGCAGATAACGCAGCGTGCCGAGGTTGGCCTCCCCGGCGATCGCGTCACCGCAGAGCATGCCTATAGCCAGCGGCAGGAACATCGTGAGCTCGACGGTGAGCGCGGCGAGGGCGACGAACAGGCCGTTGCCGGTGATCTGCCCGATGATGTCGCCGCCTCCCCTCCGGTCGGCGGCGGTGGCCTTCGTGACGACCGCGATGACGATGGGCAGCACGGCGAGGACGAGCAGGCCCACCTGGTTGCGGCGGCGGCCGCCGATGAGGCGCAGCTCGGAGCGGAAGAGCCGCGTGGAGAAGCGGGTCGGATGCCCGAGGGGAGCAGCGCGACCGGGTGACCGGCCCTCCCCGGCCGGTGCGGACGAGACCGCGGTCTCAGTTGCTGACATCGAAACCCTCCCCCGTGAGCGAGACGAACAGGTCCTCGAGGCTCGCGCCGGCGATCTCGAAGCCGGCCACCCCCACGCCCGCGTGGACGAGCGCGGCGACGACGGATTCGGGAGCATGCTCCCCCGGTATGCCGTGCACGAGGACCGTGGCTCCGGCGCCCGTCGGGCCGGTGATCCCGACCTCGGCCAGCCCGAGCTCACGCAGCACCGCGGCCGCCTCGTGCGGCTGGGAGGTGCGCACGCGGCATACGGCGCGACCGGCGCCCCGGACGTCGGCGACCGAACCCTGCGCGACGAGCCTGCCCTCACGCATCACCCCGAGGTGACTGCACATCTGCTCGACCTCCGCAAGCAGATGGCTGGAGACGAGGACCGTCGTCCCGTCGTGCGCGAGCGAGCCCACGAGCGCGCGGACTTCGCGCGTGCCCTGCGGGTCGAGCCCGTTGGTGGGTTCGTCGAGGACGAGCAGGTCCCGTGGAGCCAGCAGGGCGGCGGCGATCGCGAGCCGTTGGCGCATGCCGAGCGAATAGGCCCGGTAACGCTTGCGAGCAGCGGCCATGAGCCCGACCCGGTCGAGGGCGGCGTCGATCCGTCGACCGGCGGTCCGCGGATCGGCCCACCGGTCCGCCGCGTCCAGCCGCGCGAGGTTGGCCCGTCCGGACAGATAGGGATGGAAGGCGGGGCCCTCGACGAGCGCGCCGACCCGGTGCAGGACGAGCCCCGAGGCCTCGGGGATCGGCCGCCCCAACAGTTCGCGGCCACCTGAATCGGGTTCGACCAGGCCCAGAAGCATGCGGATCGTCGTGGTCTTGCCCGATCCGTTGGGGCCGAGGAAGCCGTAGACCGAACCGGTCGGCACGGCGAGGTCGATCCCGTCGACCGCCGCGCGTCCGCCGAAGCGCTTGGTGAGACCGGACGTGCGGACCGCCAGCACGGGAGCGTCGGGCGCCCCAGTGCCGGTGAGCGCGCCGGACTCGGCGACGGCGGTCACCGGGCGGCCAGCGCGGCCGTCACCCGGTCGACGCCGACGGCGCCGACCGCCACCCGGCCGTCGTCGGCGAGGACGACGGTGAAGAGCGTGCCGGCGAACACCCGCCCGGAACCCCAGGAACCGGACACCCTCGGCAGGCTCGCGAGCAGCCGGGTGGCCAGGTCACCCGATCCGCTCCCGCCCGTGGGGGTCGGGGTCGACCCCGCGGTCGAGCTGGGCAGCCCGGGCAGGGGAAGCGAGCCCAACGTCCCGACGGCGACGGCTCCCCAGCCGGAACCGACGATGCGGGGTGCGATCCCGGCGCCGGTGGTCGGGGACGGGGTCGCGGGCGCGGTGGGTGCCGACTCCGCCGGACTGTGCATCCCCGGCGTCCCGCCCTCGGTCACCTTCGTGTCCGGCGGCGGGTCGAAGCTGAACATCCGGGCCTCGGGAGTCGCGAAGTCGACACTCGTGAAGCCGACCTCGATCGCCGGTGTCGTCAGCTGCCTCGACATCACCTGCACCCGAAGCGGCACTTTCGTCTCGGCGTCGACGGCCAGGCGCACGGAGGCGACGAGGCTCTCGCGGTCCCGGGGCGTGAAGACGAGCTGGTATGCCGCGCGCCCGGCCACCGTGGCCGTGCCGCCGCTGGCCACCTCGGTCGAGGGGTCGACGAACGCGAGGAATCGCTCCGCGAGCTCCTGCGGGCTGCGGGGGATCGCGGTCGCGACTGCGCCGGACAGGTCGGTCGCGAGATCGCTGACCGAGGTCGGCAGGGCGGCCTTGGCGGGCACGGTGTAATGGGTGGCTGAGCGGTCGGCGCTCGACCACACCCACAGGTCCGGGCCGTTGTGGACGAGGTCGGACTCGCCGCCGCTGCCGAGCAGTGCGACGCGCTGCTTGTCCTGCCCGCCGTACCACACCTTCCACGTGTGGGTGCCTGTCGCGATCGAGCCGAGGTCGGCCGACCCACCGCCGCTCTTTGCCGGCAGACCGAGCTGTGGGAGGCCGAAATCCGCGCTCTGCACGACCGTGCCCGACAGGCCGCTCACGCGGGCCTGGGCGAGGTCGGCGACGAGCTCGGCCGGGGTGCGGGGCGGCAGGGTCGGGTCGGCGCTCGCGCCGATCGATCCCGCAACGCTCAGCGCCGCAACGACGCCGAGCGCGGCCACCGGACCGCCCCAACGGACCCACGGATGACGGGTGAGGATGCTCATGACCTCATCCTCACTCGGGTGCCCTGTGAGTCGGCTGAGAGGGTGTGGACGCCCGCGCGCAGAGCAACGGGCGGCTCGCGCGGCATACCGGAGTAGGGCATGCGAGGGTGGGGACGTGCGATTGCTCATCGTCGAGGACGAGGCCGGGATGGCCCGTGCGCTGCGCCGCGGACTCGAGGCCGAGGGTTTCGTGGTGGAGCATGCGCCCGACGGGCCCCGCGGGCTGGCGTTGGCCCGGTTCGGCGGCTTCGACGCGGTCCTGCTCGACGTGATGCTGCCGGGGATGAGCGGCTACACGGTCGTCAAGACCCTTCGGGCGGAACAGAATTGGGTACCGGTCCTGATGATCTCGGCCAAGGACGGCGAATACGACCAGGCCGACGGACTCGACTACGGGGCGGACGACTACCTCGTGAAGCCGTTCTCCTTCGTCGTCCTGTTGGCCCGGCTCCGGGCGCTGCTCCGGCGGGAACCGGCACCCCGACCTGCGGTCCTCACGTGCGGCGCCCTTGCGCTCGACCCCGCCACGCACGAGGTGACCCTCGACGGCGCGGTGGTGTCCCTCGCCCCGCGCGAGTTCGGCGTCCTCGAGGCACTCCTGCGCGCGGCCCCTGCCGTGGTGGCCAAGCTCACGCTCCTCGACACGGTCTGGGGCGACGAGGACGCCGGCCCCAATGTCGTCGAGGTCTACGTCGGCTACCTGCGGCGCAAGCTCGGCCGGGAGCGGATCGAGACGGTGCGTGGCGCCGGCTATCGGGTGGTCCCGTGAGCGGGTCGGCCGACAGCACGCACCCGGCATCCCCCGCGTCCGGAAGGGCGGCCGGATGGCGGCGCTGGTCGCTGCGGACCCGCCTCATGGTCGTCGGCGTGCTCGGGGTGGCCGGCTCACTCCTGCTCGGCGGACTCCTGCTCTATGCCGTTGTCACCCGCTCGGTCGACGGCGCCGCCACCGACCAGGTGCAGATCGCGGCGCGGGGCATCGCCGCACTCGTCGACGCCGGACAGCTGCCCGACCCCATCCCGCAGTCGGGGGCCCAGATCGTCCAGGTCCTCGACGCACAGAACCGGGTCGTCGGTGCCTCGCTCAACGCCGACCGACTGGTCCCGCTCGTGCCGGCGTCGGACCAGGCCCTCCTGGCTGGAGGTGGGGGCGTCATCACCGTGCCGGGTTCACGTGCCGCACAGTCGGGCAATCTGCGGGTGGCCGGGGTTGCCGCCGGGACCGGTCACAGCCTCCTCGTCGTCGTCGCCCTCCCGACGGGAGAGTCCGACCAGACCGCGGTCGCCCTCGGCCGCGTCCTGCTCGTGTCCCTGCCCATTGTCCTGCTCGCCATGTCGCTGGTCGCCTGGCGCGTCATCGGAGCGGCGCTGCGCCCGGTCGAGGACCTGCGGGCGGGGGCGGAGCGGATCGGCGCGGACCCCGTTGCACCAGAACGGCTCCCGGTCCCGGCAAGCGACGACGAGATCGCCGCGCTCGCGAGGACGCTCAACTCCATGCTCGACCGGCAGGCCGACGCGCACCGCCGACAGCGCGACTTCGTCGCCGACGCCGCTCATGAGCTGCGCAGCCCGCTCGCAACGATGCAGGTGCAGCTCGAAGTGGCCGAGCGGGTGGGCGACGGCGGCCAGTTGCCGGCCGAGCTCGCCCCCGAGCTCGCCCGGCTCACGGCACTCGTCGAGGACCTCCTCACCCTCGCCCGGGCGGGCGACGACCGGCATCCGGCAGCGGAGTCGATCCCGGTCGTAGGCTTCCTGCGCGAGGTAGCCGATCGCTATGCCGAGGCGCGGGTCCCGGTCGTCCTCGCGCCGCGGACCGCGCCGGGGGCCACGGGACAGGCGGGAGAGGAGCCGACGGCATACGCCTCGCGCAACGACCTCCTGCGGGCGGTGACCAATCTCGTCGACAACGCGGTCCGGCACGCAGCGACGCGGGTGACCCTCGACGTGCGCCGCGACGCGGGCGGCGTCGAGGTCACCGTCACCGACGACGGCAACGGCATCGCGGCAACGGATCGCGAGCGGGTCTTCGACCGCTTCGCCCGGCTCGACGAGGCTCGGGACCGGGACGCCGGAGGCAGCGGTCTCGGGCTGCCGATCGCACGCGAGCTGGTGCGGCGCAACGGCGGCCGGATCCGGCTCGCCGACGCGGAGCCCGGCCTGCGCGCCTCGGTGCGGCTCCCGGCCGCTCCTGCGTCGGCCGGCCCGGGTTAGAGGGCGAGCGCGACCTCGGTGCCCTGGGCGATCGCCCGCTTGGCGTCGAGCTCGGCCGCGACATCCGCCCCGCCGATGAGGTGCACCTCGACCCCGGCGGCCTGCAGCGCGGCATACAGCTCGCGGTTGGGCTCCTGCCCCGTCGCGAGGACGATCGTGTCGGCGGGCAGCACGGTCGAGCGCTCACCGACGGTCACGTGCAGGCCCGCGTCGTCGATGTGGTCGTAGCGCACGCCCGCGATGAACACGACGCCCCGGTTCTTGAGCGTGGAGCGGTGGATCCAGCCCGTGGTGAGCCCCAGGCCCGCCCCGAGTTTGGAGTCCTTGCGCTGGATGAGGAAGACCTTGCGCTCGGGCGGCTCCGGGGCCGGACGGATGAGGCCGCCCCGGTGCGTGTAGGCCCTGTCGACGCCCCATTCCTCGTTGAACCGGGCCGGGTCCAGCGAGCTCCCCTCCTCGGACTCGGTGAGGAACTCGGCCACGTCGAAGCCGATGCCCCCGGCCCCCATGATCACGACGGTCTCCCCGACGGGCACCCGATCACGCAGCACCTGGAGGTAGCTCACGACGGACGGGTGGTCGACTCCCGGGAGCTCCGGGATACGCGGGGTCACCCCCGTGGCGAGGACCACCACGTCGTATGCCGTGAGGTCACCGATCTGCGCGCGAACGCCGAGCCGCACGTCGACCCCCTCCTCGGCGAGGCGCACGCGGTAGTAACGCAGGGTCTCGGTGAACTCCTCCTTGCCGGGGATCTGCCGGGCCAGGTTGAACTGGCCGCCGACCTCGGAGTCGGCCTCGAAGAGGGTGACCTCGTGGCCTCTGCGGGCGGCCTCCGTCGCGCAGGCGAGACCGGCCGGGCCGGCACCGACGACGGCCACCCGCCGTGGCTCGCTCGTCGCGGGCGCACCCAGGACGGTCTCGTGACAGGCGTAGGGATTGACCAGGCACGAGGTGAGCCGGCCGGCGAAGGTGTGGTCGAGGCAGGCCTGGTTGCACCCGATGCACGTATTGATCCGGTCGGGCCGACCCGTGGCGGCCTTCGTCACGAAGTCGGGGTCGGCGAGGAAGGGCCGGGCCATCGAGACCATGTCGGCGAGGCCGTCGGCCAGCACGCGCTCGGCGACCTCCGGTGTGTTGATCCGGTTGGTGGTGACGACGGGGATCCCCACCGCGGCCCGGACCCGGCCGCTCACCCAGGTGAAGGCCGCCCGCGGGACGCTGGTGGCGATCGTCGGGATGCGGGCCTCGTGCCAGCCGATCCCGGTGTTGATGAGGGTGGCGCCGGCCGCCTCGACCGCTCGGGCGAGCTCGACGACCTCCTCGAGGGTCGAGCCGTCCTCGACGAGGTCGAGCATGGACAGCCGGTAGACGACGATGAAGTCCGGGCCCACCCGCTGGCGCACGGCTCGGACGATCTCCACGGGGAAGCGCATCCGCGCGGCATAGTCCCCGCCCCACTCGTCGGTGCGTTGGTTCGTGCGGGTGACGAGGAACTGGTTGACGAGGTAGCCCTCGGAGCCCATGATCTCGACCCCGTCGTAGCCCGCCGACTGGGCCAGCTGGGCGCAGCGCGCGAAGTCCTCGACGGTCTGCCACACCTGTTCTGTCGTGAGTTCGCGGGGGGTGAGCGGGGAGATCGGGGCCTGGATCGGGCTCGGGCCGACCACACCCGGGTGGGCGGCATAGCGACCCGCGTGCAGGATCTGCAGACAGATGCGCCCGCCTGCGGCGTGCACGGCCTCGGTGACGACCCAGTGGCGTTCGGCCTCCTCGGGAGTCGTGAGCAGTGCGGCGTGGGGGACGAGTCCCCCGGCTGCGTTGGGGCCGTAACCGCCGGTGACGATGAGCCCGGCGCCCCCACGAGCCCGCGCGGCATAGAAGGCCGCCATCCGTTCGAAGCCGCCGGGAGCCTCCTCGAGGCCCACATGCATCGACCCCATGAGCGTGCGGTTGGGCAGCGTGACGTGGCCGAGATCCAGCGGGCTGAGCAGATGCGGGTATGCCGTCACGAGACTCTCCCTCGGTCGGACCGGGCCGGGCGGGCGCGCCACGGGCACACCCTCGACCTCCGATGTTACTCGCCGGTCACTTGGCGGATGCGTCCTGGTTGTCCGCCGTCGTGGCTATACCCCCCGGGGTATTATGCTCGTCGTAGACGAACCTGGCCGGGCGGCATACCGCCCGGTCACCGCGCCCGAACCCGAGGAGACCCACGGTGGCGACGACGACCCTCACCCACGCCGACTTCGAACAGACCGTCTCCGGCCACGACATCGTGCTCGTCGACTTCTGGGCCGCCTGGTGCGGGCCGTGCCGGCAGTTCGCGCCGGTCTACGAGAAGGCGTCCGAGGCGCACCCGGACGTGGTCTTCGGCAAGGTCGACACCGAGGCCGAACAGGGGCTGGCCAGGGCCGCGAACATCACCTCGATCCCCACGCTCATGGCCTTCCGTGAGGGCGTGCTCGTCTTCGCCCAGCCGGGTGCCCTGCCGGCCAGCTCGCTCGAGCAGGTCATTACCGCGGTGCGCGAGCTGGACATGACGGCGGTCCACGCCGAGCTCGCCCGCGACCGTGAGCTCGCCGAGCTGCCGCGCGAGGTGACCGCGGCCGACTTCGTCGAGGCCATGGCGACCGGTGCGGCTGCCGTGCTCGACGTGCGGGAGCCGATGGAATATCGGGCCGGACACGTCCCGGGCGCGGTCCTCGTGCCGCTGGGCCGCCTGTCCGAGAAGCTCGCCGACGTGCCGTCGGGACGGCCGGTCTACGTCATCTGCGCGACCGGTAACCGCAGCCTCTCGGCGACCGACTTCCTGCGCCGCCAGGGCATCGAGGCCTATTCGGTCGCCGGTGGCACGAGCGCCTGGTCGGCAGCCGGTCACGAGGTCGTCGCGGGCCCCTTCGCGACCGCTCAGGCCTGAGCGGCCCGCGGGGGCTCGGGAGCGGCCGTCGCCGGCTGCTCAGGCGCGGCCGAGGCCGGCTGCTCGGGCGCCGCCGGCGACTCCGTGGGGCCCTCCCATTGACCCGAGGAGACCTCGCGGACGAAGTGTGGACCGGCCTGCTCGAGCGCGAGCCGGGCGAAGATCTGTTGCTCGGTGACGGTTCGCTCGGACCGTCCGCGGCCGATGAAGCCCACCGCCCAGTCGAGCAGCGTCGTCACCCGCGACTTGAAGCCGATGATGTAGAAGAGGTGGACGGCCAGCCACATCACCCAGGCCACGAAGCCGGTGAGCCGCAACGGGCCGATCTGGGCGATCGCGGAGAAGCGCGAGATCGTCGCCATGCTGCCCTTGTCGTGGTAGTGGAAGGGCGCGCCCGTGGCCTCGCCGGCCATCGAGTGTCGGATCTGCGCGACCGAGTGACGCGCCCCCTGGATGGCGACCTGGGCGACGCCGGGCAGATGGTCGAGGGAGGCCATGTCGCCGACGACGTGCACCTCGGGACGTCCCGGCAGGGTGAGGTCGGGCTGGACCGGGATCCGCCCCGACCGGTCGACGTCCACTCCCACCTGGCGCGCGAGCACGGCGGCAAGTGAGCTCGCCTGCACTCCCGCGGCCCACACCTTGGTCGCCGCCTCGATGCGGGTATGCCGTCCGTCCGTCTCCTGCACGACCAGGCCGGTCGCGTCGACGTCGATCACCCTGGCGTCGAGCCGGACGTCGATGCCGAGACGCTGGAGAGCCCTGCGCGAGCGCTCCTGGAGCCCCTCGGCGAAGGCGCCGAGGACGTGTGGCGAGGCGTCGAGCAGGATGACCCGGGCGTCGGTGGGGTCGATGTGCCGGAAATCCCGGGCCAGGGTGCGCTTGGAGAGTTCGACGAGCTGCCCGGCCATCTCCACGCCGGTCGGTCCGGCCCCGACGACGACGAAGGTCATGAGCCCCGGCACCTCGTCGGTCCGCCCCTCGACCGCGGCGAGCTCGGCGAGCTCGAAGGCGCCGTAGATCCGCCCGCGGAGCTCGAGGGCGTCGTCGATGCTCTTCATCCCGGGCGCGTGGACGGCGAATTCGTCGTGCCCGAACCACGACTGGGCGGCACCGGCGGCCACGATGAGGTGGTCGTAGCCGTGGACGTGTTCCTCCCCACGGGTGCTCGCAGTGACGGTGCGGGCGGCGAGGTCGATGTCGACGACCTCGCCGAGCAGGACCTCCGCGTTGCGTTGCCGGGCAAGTACCTCGCGGGTCGTCGGCGCGATCTCGCCAGGCGAGAGAATCCCGGTCGCCACCTGGTAGAGCAGTGGCTGGAAGAGGTGGTGGGACGTCTTGGCCAGGACGGTGACGTCGACCGGCATACGCCGCATGGCGCGGGCGGCGAACAGACCACCGAAACCAGATCCGATGACGACGACGCGGGGGCGGGCGGGAGCGGCGAGTTCGGCGGTCACACTGTCGGCAACACGCATCACCCTGACGGTATGCCGCCCGCGCGCGAGAAGGCTAGCCTGGCGACGGGCCCGGATCGGGAGGTGACTGTGCCCGGACACGTGCCACCGCAGCCGCACCCCAGCCGGCTCACCGATTTCGCCGGTCATCCCCTTGTCGTGGGCGTCGTCCCCGACCAACCCCCGCTCGTGGCCCTCACGGCAGCCTCGCTCGCCCGCGCGACCGGTGCGCCCGCCCTCTATCTCGCCTATGTCGACACGGCGCGCCATGCGACGCAGGAACACCCCGACGGGACGGTCACCCACCAGGCCATCGACCCCGACCTCGCCGACGACAGCTGGCTCGAGCTGCGCGACCGGCTCGTCGCCCAGGCCGGCGCCGCGCTCGGCGACGCCCAGATTCCCTGGCACTTCCGCTACCTCGCCGGCCGGGTCGACCGCGCGCTCACCCACCTGGCCCGGGCCGTCGACGCGGCCGCTTTCGTCGTCGGCGCGCACGTCGGGCGGCACCGGCACGTGGGCGACTTCCTCCGCGAGGCCGTCGGCGTGCAGCTCGCCCACCGGCAGCACCGCCCCGTGCTCACCGTGCCGCTCGAGGTCGTCGACTGGCAGGGGCGCCCCCCGTGGGACTGAACCCCGGCTCGCAAGCTTCGGGGCCGCTCCGCCCGACGCGACCGGCGCACCACCAACCCCGCCTACTCGCCCTCGTCGGCCTCGGCGGCGCCCTCGGCACCGGCACCCGCGCCGCATTGGCCCAGGCGCTCGGCGCGCCGCTGGGCTCGTGGCCGTGGTCCACCTTCGCCGTCAACCTCACGGGCGCCTTCCTGCTCGGTCTCCTGCTGGAGACACTCGCCGGCCGCGGTCGCGACGAGGGGCGTCTGCGCGGCATACGGCTCACGCTCGGCACCGGCTTCCTCGGCGGCTACACCACCTACAGCGCGCTCGCGGTCGAGACCCTGCACCTGAGCCCCCTGCTCGCGGCGGGGTATGCCGCGGGGACGGTGGCCTTCGGCCTGGCCGCGGCGGCGCTCGGGCGCCGATGCGCCCCCCACCCACCCGCCCCGGTGCCGGGTCCGGCCCGATGAGAATCCTGCTGGTCGCCCTCGCCGGCGGTCTGGGTGCCGTATGCCGGTTCGTCGCCGACTCCGCCGTGAGCCGTCGGTGGCGAGGCCGGGCCATGCCGGTCGGCACGCTCGCCGTCAACGTCACGGGGTCCTTCGTGCTCGGCGTGGTCGTGGGGCTGGCCGCCCGCCCCACCGGGCCGCTCTCACCCGACGTCGCAGCGGTCGTGGGCACGGGCTTCTGTGGGGGCTATACGACCTTCAGCACGGCGTCGGTCGAGACGATCCGGCTGTGGTCGGCGGACGGTGCCGGTGCGGCCGTCCGCTATGCGCTCACTGGGCTGGTCGCCGCGTGGCTCGCCGCGGGTCTCGGACTCTGGCTGGGAGGGCTCGGGTTGGGAGGGCTCTGAGCCCGCGGCCCGGCTGTCAGAGCCTTCCGAGCCTTCCCGCTGAGTGCGAGCTCGCGACCGAGCAGCGGTCGACCCCTTGACACGGCACCCGGTGGGCAGCGCAATATATCGCGTGCCTCGAAGCTCCGACGCGACGGTCAGCCGGGCCCTCCTGCGCGACGCGGTCTACGCACAGCTGTGTCTGGAGATCGTCGACGGACGCCTGCGCCCCGGCGAGCAGCTCCACGACGGCGAGCTCGCCACGCGGCTGGGGATGAGCCGGACACCGGTCCGCGAGGCCCTGCTGAGGCTCGGCCAGATCGGGCTCGTGATCGCCATCCCGGGGCGACGCACCGTGGTCGCCGAGATCGAGCCGCGCCGAGTGCACGATGCACAAGAAGTGGTCGCCGCCATGCACGAGCTTGCGATTCGCATCGCCGTGCCGCAGTTGCGGGCCGACGACATCGCCGCGATGCGCGAGGCCAACCGCCGCTTCTCCGATGCGCTGGCCGCCGGCGACGAGGACGCTGCACTCCAGGCCGACGACGAGGTTCATGCGGTCCTCGTCCAGGTCGCGGGCAACGAGGCCCTCGCCACCATCCTCGACCAGTACACCCCGGTCCTACGTCGGGCGGAGCGACAGCACTTCGCTTCGCTCTCCGGTCGCCGTTCGGTCGCCGACCACGCGCGACTCATCGACGCCTGCGAACAGGGTGACGTCGAGGGTGCGGTGCACACCTCCAACGAGCTCTGGGCGAGTCTGGGACGGCTCATCGACCTCGACCTACCCGACCCCTGAGCCGGCCACCCGGCATACCCCACCGATCGAGACCGAGGAGATCCCCGTGAAGTTGGCCGAGTTCCCGCGCTTTCCGCTCACCTTCGGACCGAGCCCGGTGCATCCGCTCGAGCGCCTCAGCGCCCACCTGGGTGGCGCGCAGATCTGGGCGAAGCGCGAGGACTGCTCCTCGCCACTGGCCTTCGGGGGCAACAAGATCCGCAAGCTCGAATACATCGTGCCCGACGTCCTCGCGAGCGGGGCGGACACGCTCGTGTCGATCGGCGGCTACCAGTCCAACCACACCCGTCAGGTCGCCGCCGTCGCCGCGAAGCTCGGGCTCGGATGCCGGTTGGTCCAGGAGAAGTGGGTCGCGTGGGAGGACCCGGGCAACGACCGGGTCGGCAACATCCTGCTCTCGCGGCTCATGGGCGCCGACAGCCGACTGGACCCGCACGGCTTCGACATCGGCATCCGCGACTCGTGGAAGGACGCGCTGGCCGAGGTCGAGGCCGCCGGCGGCACGCCCTATCCCATCCCCGCCGGGGCCAGCGAACACCCGCTCGGTGGACTGGGATTCGCCAACTGGGCGTTCGAGGTGGCCGAGCAGGAGAAGTCGCTCGGCGTCCTCTTCGACACGATCGTCGTCTGCACGGTGACCGGCTCGACCCACGCGGGCATGATCGCCGGCTTCGCGGCCCTCGAAGACCTCACCGGGGTGCAACGCCGGGTGATCGGCATCGACGCCTCGGCCACTCTCGAGCAGACCCGCGACCAGGTGACGCGGATCGCGCGGCATACCGCCGACCTCATCGAGCTGGGGCGGGAGCTGCGCGACGACGAGGTCACCCTGCTCGAGGGCTGGGCCGGCGACGTCTATGGGATCCCGGTCGACTCGACGGTCGCGGCGATCCGCCTGGCTGCGCGGATGGACGCGCTCATCCTCGACCCGGTCTACGAGGGCAAGTCGATGGCCGGGCTGGTCGACCTCGTCGCCGCCCGCGACATCCCGGCCGACTCGACGGTCCTCTTCGCCCACCTCGGTGGGCAACTCGCACTCAACGCCTATTCCGCGGCCTTCGACTGACCGTCGACCGCGGTGAGGATCGGCCGGCGAGGCGCTGGTCACGGCTAGCCTGCTCGCATGCGCTCCCGTCGTCGGATCGTCCTGCGGGTGTTGGCGGGGGTCGTCGTCCTCCTGCTCGTCGCACTCGTCGGTGGCTACCTCTACGCCAAGCCGTTGCTACTCACCGGCACCGGGTATGCCGCGCACAGCGCCTGTGCCCTCGAGGGCATCGCCCATCGCTCCGACGTGGCCACCGACCTGCCGCCCAATCCGCTCGTCCCCTATCTGCGCACGTCGTGGTCCTCGGACACCCGCGAGGCGAGGACGACGATCCTCGGGGTGCTCGCCGGTCAGACCGCCTACTACAGCGAGGCCGGGTGCACGCTCGGGAGCCCGCTCACGGCATACGGGCCGCTCACCCAGGTGAGGGCGGCCGCGAACCCCTTCTCGGCGGCGCAGGCTCCCGGCCCCGACCCGGCCCTCGACCGGGCGATCGCCCACGCCTTCGGCGACGACCTCGCGCCAGCCGATCGCGCGACCCTCGGCACCAGGGCGATCGTGGTCGTCCGCGACGGACAGCTCGTCGCCGAGCGCTATGCACCGGGATTCACCACGACCACACCGCAATTGGGGTGGTCGATGGGCAAGAGCGTGACGAATCTCCTCGTCGGGTTGCTCGTTGCGCAGGGCAAGGTCGCGGTCACCGACGACCACCTGCGTCCCGAGTGGACCGACGCCCGGGCGCAGATCACCGTCGACGACCTCATGCGGATGACGAGCGGCCTCGCGTGGAACGAGGACTACGATCTCGGCACGGCGATCACCCAGATGCTCTACCTCGAGCCGGACATGGGACGGTATGCCGCGGGCCAGCCTCTCGCACACGATCCCGGCTCCTATCAACAGTATTCGAGCGGCTCGACGAACATCCTCTGCTCGGTGCTCCGGTCCCGGACCGGAGTCGGCGCCGATCTGCCGCGTCGGGAGCTGTTCGCCCCACTCGGTCTCTCGTCGGCGGTGTGGGAGCCGGACACCTCGGGCACGCCGGTCTGCAGCTCCTATCTCTGGGCGACCCCCCGGGATTGGGCGGCGATCGGCCAATTCGCTCTCCAGGGCGGGCAGTGGGACGGTCGCCAACTCCTGCCGGCGGACTGGATGACCCACTCGACCACCGTCCTGCCCGGCCAGGGCGAAGAGACCGGCTATGCCGCCGGCTGGTGGGCCAACCGGCTGGCCGACGGCACGCTCGTCGACGCGAGCCTGCCCGCCGACGCTTATTGGGCGAGCGGTCACGACGGGCAGCGTGTGGTCGTCGTGCCGTCGGCCAAGCTCGTCGTCGTGCGGCTCGGTTTCAGCCCGACGATCAAGACCCCCCAGGCTCTGCGGGTCTTCTCGCTGGTCGCCGACGCCGCCGCTCGATCCTGATCGTCTGAGCGCCCCCGTCCCGCTATGCCGAACGTGCGTCCTCACGCACCTTCGGCATAGCCGGGGCGAATGTTCGCTCGAAGTAGTCCCAACGGACCGAGGAGCTCTCGGCAGCCAGCCCGCAAACGGCTAGCGTGGGAGGCTCCACTCACCCCAGGAGTTTCCGATGGCTCTCGACCCCGACGCCCATCGTCTCGCCACGGGACCGAACCTCGCGACGGTCGTCACCGTCATGCCCGATGGCAGCCTGCAGGCACTGCCGACCTGGATCGACTCGGACGGCGAACACCTGCTCGTCAACACGGAGCCGCAGCGGCAGAGAGCGCGCAACGTCGCCCGCGATCCTCGGATCACCGTGCTGATCCTCGGCGCGAACGACCCGTGGGACTGGGCCGAAGTCCGCGGCCGGGTCACCGAAACGATCACCGGCGAGCGGGCCCGCACGCACATCGACGAGCTGTCACGCCGCTACCTCGGTGTCGACTACGGCAATCCGGTGGGATCCCAGGGTCGGGTGATCCTCGTCGTCACGCCGGACAAGGTCAACACCCCGCACCGGATCCGCCATCGCTGATCCGCGACGCCTCGGACATGGTTCGCGGCGGACAAAGCCCCGAGCGGGCCCGCGAGCGAGGCAGACTGGCCGAGCCGGTCGGATCGACCGCCGGCGAGACCACCACAGGAGGCAGCAATGACGACCACGCCGGATGGCCCGCTGAGCGACGACATGATGAGCACTTCGGACCTCGGTGAGGCGGTCGGAGCGCTCACCGACGCAGACGGCACCGACGGACACGACACAGACGGCACCGACAGCGCAGACGCAGACGGCACCGACAGCGCAGACGCCGACGGCGCAGACGCAGACGGCGCCGACGGACACGACGCAGACGGGACCGACGCCTGAGCGCCCTCGACCTGCTCACCGGCGACGCCCAGGCCTTCCGCCGGGAGGTCTGGGCGACGTCGGTGCACCTCCACCGCGGCGACGCGCAGGCCCTCTCGGCCCTGTTGACCCTCGCCGACGCCGACCACCTGCTCACCGCCTCCGCCATCCGCACGCCTGCCGTGCGGGTGGTCCGCGACGGCGCGATCGTGCCGGAGGCGGCATACACGGCTCGGGCGACCCTCGCGGGCGCTGCGGTGACCGGTCTCGTCGACGGGCGCAAGGTCCTGGCCCTGCACGACGAGGGCGCGACCGTCGTCTTCCAGGGACTGCAACGGTATTGGCCGCCGCTCACGGCCCTCGTCGCCGAGCTCGAGGCCGAGCTGGGCCATCCGTGTCAGGCCAACGCCTATCTCACGCCGCCCGGTGCGCAGGGCTTCGCCGTCCACGCCGACACTCACCACGTCATCGTCGTGCAGACCCATGGGCGCAAGCAGTGGGAGCTGCACACGGCCGCCGGCGTCGAGTCGCTCGTCCTCGAACCAGGACTCAGCCTCTACCTGCCGACCGGCACACGGCACGCGGCCCGGACCCAGGACGAGCTCTCGTTGCACGTGACCATCGGCCTCAACCAGCTCACCGTGCGGGGCCTCGTCCAGCGGACCGTCCGCAGCGTGCTCGCCGACGTCCCCGACACCCACTTACCGGCCGGCTTCACCCACGACCCGGCCAGGACCGTGACGATGCTCGCCGCCGCCCTCACGGATCTCGCCGAGCGGGTCCGCGCGATCGATCCGGCCGCCGCCGTCGAGGCCGAGGTCCGGCGGGTTCTCGCCACCCGACCGTCGCGACTCGGCGGTGGGCTGCTCGACCGCGCGGCTCTCGCGACCCTTGACGACGAGACGCCCCTCGCGCGGCGGCCCGGGCACCCGTGTGTCCTGCGCGACACCGGCGACCGACTGGACCTCCTGCTCGGGGACCGCGTTCTCACCGTGCCCGGCTGGCTGCGTCCCGCGCTCGAGCAGGTATGCCGCGCCAGCCGCCTCACTCCCGGCGACCTGGCCGACCTGCTCGACGCACAGAGCCGACTCGTGTTGTGCCGCAGACTCGTCCGTGAGGGTCTCCTCCAGGTCGTCGCGTGAGCGCCGAGAGATGTTCGGCGAGATCACTGGAGCGTGGGGATCCGTTGGCCGGGACCGCCTCGCCCGCGAAGGCATTCCTCCTGCTCGAGGACGCCGGACCGTGGGGGGTGAAGGCCCTCCGCGACGCCCGGCTGCCGGACGGTCTCGGCCACGAGATCCTGCGCCGGTGCGCCGAGGCTCGGGTGCGACCGTTGCTCATCCGCCGCCAGGACCCGGGGCACTTCCGCGCCCGTGCGACTGGCTCGGCCGTGCCCACCCACCGGCGGGTCTTCGCGGCATACGTCCATCCGCGGGACGGCTTCGTCGAGACGTCGAGCGTCGGTGATCCACGGGCGGTCCTCGACCTCGACCTCCTCGGGCTGCGGGCGGGTCGATCGGTCGGCCTCGACCCCGAGCCGGGCCCGGTCTTCGCCGTCTGCACGCAGGGCCGGCACGACGTCTGCTGCGCGGAGCGCGGCCGACCGGTCGCGGCTGCCCTTGCCGCCGTCGAGCCCGAGGCGACCTGGCAGGCCTCGCACCTCGGCGGCGACCGGTTCGCGGCGAACCTGCTCGTGCTCGACGGCGGGCTCTGTTACGGACGACTGGATCCCGAGACGGTCGTCTCCGTGGCCGAGACACACCGAGCCAGGCGGGTCGACCTCGACCACCTCCGTGGCCGGGCGTTCTGGCCGATGCCGGTCCAGGCCGCGGAGATCGCGCTGCGGACGGAGTTGGGGCTGCTCGGCCTCGACGGCGTCGAGCTGCGGACGCGTCGCCGCGAATCGGACACGTGGACAAGCACCTTCGCCGCCGCCAGCCGTCGTTGGGAAGTCGTCGTCCGTGCCCGGCGAAGTGCGCCGGTCCGCCTCACCTGTCACGCCGACCGCGCCCAGCCGTCGCTCTCCTGGGACCTCGTCCGCCTGAGTCCGACACCGTCCTCGTGAAGCGGACGGTCCGCGTCCGCATCGCGCTCTAGCCTGGCGGTCATGACGCAGTCCGACGCCGCCGCCACGCCCGAATCGGGCGCCCCCGTCGAGTTCGTCCAGCGCCGGATGCCCGGATCTCGATTCCGAGAGGTCGACCTCTCGGGGGCAGACTTCGACACGGTCTACTTGCGCGACGTGCGGGTCCGCGAGGCCGACCTCAGTGGCGCCGCGTTCCGCGGCATCTACACCTCGCGACTGGAGGTGTCCGGCGACATCGAGGTGCTCGTCGTGAACGGGGTCGATGTCATGCCGCTGGTCGAAGCCGAGCTGACCCGCCGTCATCCCGAGCGGGCGCTCCTGCACCCGCGGGATCCTGGCGGTTTCCGGGAGGCGTGGGAGGTCAACACCCGGCTGTGGGCGGAGACCGTCGCACGGGCCCGAGCGTTGGACCCCGCGCTCTTGCACGTGCAGGTCGACGGGGAGTGGTCGTTCATCGAGACGCTGCGCCACCTGGCCTTCGCCACCGAATGCTGGCTGCTGCGTGCCGTTCTCGGCGACCCCGCCCCGTGGCAGCCGTTGAGTCTGCCCTGGGACCAGATGCCCGACACCCCCGGAGTGCCACGCGATCGAGCGGCGCGTCCCACGCTCGACGAGGCGCTCGCCTTGCGCCTAGACCGGATGGACCGGGTGGGCGACTATCTCGCCAGGCTCACCGACCAGGAGCTCGCCGCGCAGACGACCCCCGTCGAGGCACCCGGTTGGCCGGAGCCGCGCAGCTATGCCGTGCTGCGGTGCCTCGAGACGATCCTCAACGAGGAGTGGTGGCACCGTCAGTTCGCCGAGCGCGACCTCGCCGTGCTCGAGACGCCCGTCCCGGCCCCCGAGCCGTCCCCGCAGCAGGGCTGATCACGGGCTGAGCGCCGTCGGGCGCTCAGGCCTTGAGGTCGGCGTAGTCGGGGTGCCGGTCGATCCAGCCCCGCACAAAGGGACACACGGGCACCACCGAGCCGCGGCCTCGCGCGCGGACGTCGTCGAGGGCTCCCCGCACGAGGGCACTCCCCACACCCATGCCGTCGAAGTCGGGCAGCACCTGCGTGTGGAGGAAGGTCATCGTCGGCCCCGCGACGGCATACTCGGCGAAGCCGGCGAGCTGCCCCTCCAGTCGCGCCTCGTAGCGGGATGCCTCGTGGTTGTCGGTGACGTCGACGGCGGCCATGCGCGTGCCCTTCCCTCGGGGGGATCGGTCGGCGGGCGCCGACGCGATCTGACTAGGCGATCTGGTCGAGCGCTTGGGCCATGAGGCGCTGGACGGCCAGCGTGTCGACCAGCGGCATCACCGGGCTCTCGGTGAGGCCCGCAGCCAGGCACTCCCCCACGTGGATCGTCTCCAGGTGGTAGCCGGCCTCGAACCTGCGTGTTTCGGGCACCTTGGCCCGCCAGAGGGTCACCTCGGCCGCGCGGTGGAAGCGCGGGTGGACGTCGATCCAACCCCTGGTCCCCAGGATGGCCATCCGTCCCGGGCCGTATGCCGTGAACGCACCGGACAGCGTGGCCGACCGCCCATCGCGGTAGCCCCAGAGCACGGCGAATTCACCCTCCACGCCGCTCGGATAGCGACCGCCGACCGCGCGCACGACGTCGGGCGTGCCGAGCCACATGTGGGCGAAGGACATCACGTAGACCCCGAGGTCGAGCACCGCGCCACCGCCGAGCGCGGGGTCGAAGAGCCGGTCGGCCGGGTCGTAGTCACGGAACGCCGTGAGGTCGCCCTGGACGCCGCGCACCTGCCCGATGGCGCCCTCGGCAACCAACTCGCGGATCCAGGTGACGCCCGGCAGGAACCGGGTCCACATCGCCTCCATCGCGAACACACCTGCTGCCCGGGCCGCTTCGACGATCCGCTCGGTGTCGCTCACGCTGCTCGTGAACGCCTTCTCGACGAGCACGGCCTTTCCTGCGGCGATGGCGGCCAGGGCCACGTCGACGTGCTGCGGATGCGGGGTCGCGACATAGACCGCGTCCACCTCGGGGTCGGCGACGAGGGCGGCATACGATCCGTGCGCCCGAGGTATGCCGTGCGCAACGGCGAACGCGGCGGCGCGGTCGGTCGAGCGGGAACCCACGGCGACCACCCGGCCGTTGGTCACCCGCGGGAAGTCGGCCAGCCATGCCTGGGCCATCCGACCCGGTCCCGCGATCGCCCATCGCACGATGTTCACCGGGCCAGGATAGGGACACAGCGACCGAAGGAGGACGGCAGTGACGAGCACGAACCGGCACCCCGCCGACGGACACGACCTCATCCGCGTGCACGGCGCGCGGGAGAACAACCTCAAGGACGTGAACGTCGAACTGCCCAAGCGCCGACTCACCGTCTTCACCGGGGTCTCCGGCTCGGGCAAGAGCTCGCTCGTCTTCGGCACGATCGCCGCGGAGTCACGGCGGATGATCAACGAGACCTACAGCAGCTTCGTCCAGTCCTTCATGCCGACCCTTGCCCGGCCCGACGTCGACCTGCTCGACGGGATCACCACGGCGATCATCGTCGGTCAGGAGCGGATGGGCGCCAACCCGCGCTCGACGGTCGGCACGGTCACCGACGCCAACGCGATGCTGAGGATGTTGTTCAGCCGGCTCGGTCAGCCGCACATCGGCTCGCCGAACGCCTACTCCTTCAACGTCCCCACGGTGCGGGCCAGTGGTGCCGTCACGGTCGAGCGGGGGGCGCGGACGATCGCCAAGAAGGCGAACTTCGTCCAGCTCGGCGGGATGTGCCCGCAGTGCGAGGGCCGCGGCAGCGTGAGCGACTTCGACCTCACCGCCCTATATGACGCGAGCAAGTCGCTCAACGAGGGAGCGCTGCTCGTGCCGGGCTATTCGATGGACGGGTGGTACGGCCGGATCTACCGCGGCAGCGGCTTCTTCGACCCGGACAAACCGATAGCCCGCTACACGAAGCGAGAGTTGCACGACCTGCTCTACAAGGAGCCGACGAAGATCAAGGTCGAGAGCATCAACCTCACCTACGAGGGCCTCATCCCCAAGATCCAGAAGTCGATGCTCGCCAAGGACGTCGAGGCGATGCAGCCGCACATCCGGGCCTTCGTCGAACGCGCGATCACCTTCCAGACCTGCCCCGAGTGCGTCGGCACCCGGCTCACGCCGGAGGCCCGCTCGTCCACAATCCGCGGGGTGAGCATCGCCGATGTCTGCGCGATGCAGATCAGCGACCTCGCAGAGTGGGTGCGCGGGCTCGACGAGCCCTCCGTGGCCCCTCTCCTCGCCGGGCTCCAGCACCTGCTCGACTCGTTCGTCGAGATAGGCCTCGGCTACCTCTCGCTCGACCGGCCCTCAGGCAGTCTCTCGGGCGGGGAGTCCCAGCGCACCAAGATGATCCGCCACCTCGGTTCCTCGCTCACCGACGTCACCTATGTCTTCGACGAGCCGACGATCGGGCAGCACCCGCACGACATCCAACGGATGAACGAGCTGCTCGTGCGGTTGCGCGACAAGGGCAACACCGTCCTCGTCGTCGAGCACAAGCCCGAGGTCATCGCGATCGCCGACCACGTCGTCGACCTCGGCCCGGGCGCCGGCACCGCGGGCGGCGCGATCGTCTTCGAGGGCTCACTCGCGGGGCTGCGGGCCAGCGGAACCGTCACCGGTGCCCACCTGGACGACCGCGCGCGGCTCAAGCCCACGGTCCGTATGCCGTCCGGTCACCTCCCCGTCCGCGGTGCCTCGACGCACAACCTCCAGGAGGTCGACGTCGACATCCCGCTCGGGGTGCTCGTGGTGCTCACCGGGGTCGCAGGCTCGGGCAAGAGCTCGCTCGTCCTTGGCTCGGTGGCCGGCCAGGAGGGGGTCGTCCTTGTCGACCAGAGTGCGATCAAGGGCTCGCGCCGGAGCAATCCGGCGACCTACACAGGGGTGCTCGAACCGATCCGCAAGGCCTTCGCCAAGGCGAACGGCGTGAAACCGGCTCTCTTCAGCGCGAATTCGGAGGGTGCCTGCCCGACTTGCAACGGCGCCGGGGTCATCTACACCGAGCTGGGCTTCATGGACACGGTGACGACGATCTGCGAGGAGTGCGAGGGCAAGCGCTTCCAGGCGTCCGTCCTCGACTACCACCTGGGCGGCAAGGACATCAGCGAGGTCCTCGCCATGCCGGTGGTCGAGGCCGAGGCCTTCTTCGCCGACGGCGAGGCGCGGACCCCGGCCGCGCACGGCATACTCCGCCGCCTGGTCGACGTGGGGCTGGGCTATCTCACGCTGGGGCAGCCGCTCACGACGCTTTCCGGCGGCGAGCGACAGCGGCTCAAACTCGCCAACCAGCTCGGCGAGAAGGGTGACATCTACGTGCTCGACGAGCCCACCTCCGGGCTGCACCTGGCCGACGTGGAACAGTTGCTCGCCCTGCTCGACCGGCTCGTCGAGCAGGGCAAGTCGGTGATCGTCATCGAGCACCATCAGGCCGTCATGGCGCATGCCGACTGGATCATCGACCTGGGGCCGGGGGCCGGGCACGACGGCGGCCGGGTCGTCTTCGAGGGCACGCCGGCCGACCTCGTCGCGGCCCAGTCCACGCTCACCGGACGGCATCTGGCCGCCTACGTCGGCGGGTGACCACACGGCATACAGTGCTCGCGTGCTGCGGGTGGCAACGTTCAACGTCAACGGGATTCGCGCCGCCCAGCGGCGGGGTTTCGAGCCGTGGCTGACCGCCCGCGGGTGCGACGTCGTCGCGCTCCAGGAGGTGCGCGCGCCCGTTGCCGCGCTGCCGGAGGGGGTGTTCGGTGCCTACCACGTCGCCTATGACCCGGGCACGCTGCCGGGACGCAACGGGGTCGCCGTCCTCACCCGCCGGCCACCCGTGGCCGTGCGCTCGTGGGGTAGCCAGGTGTGGGACCTGCCGCCGTCCGACTGGTCACCCTCAGCTGCGCACGACCACGTCGCCCAAGCGCCGGCAGCCGGACCGCCGTTGGCCCGCGAACTGCGCGAATTCGCCTCACATGGACGCTATCTCGAGGTCGACCTCGCCGACGCTCCGGTCACGGTCGCCTCGCTCTACCTGCCCAAGGGGGGCCTGCCCGCGCACCTCCAGCGGCCCGGCAGCACCCGGGAGCCGCCGGACGGCGGCGCTCGCTATGCCCGCAAGATGGCCTTCCTCCGTGGCTTCGGCCGCCAGCTCACTGCCGCCCGACGCGCCGCCCGGACCCGCGGGCGGGACTTCCTGCTCCTGGGCGACCTCAACGTCGCCCATACCCCGTTCGACGTCGTCGGCTGGCGCGCACGGCAGCGTTCGGAGGGTTTCCTGCCGGAGGAGCGCGAGTGGATCGACGGTCTGCTCGGCCCCCGTCGGCTGGTCGACGTCGTGCGGTCGCTCAATCCCCAGGCGCAGGGCCCCTATTCGTGGTGGTCATGGCTCGGCACCTGCTTCGAGGACGACACCGGCTGGCGGATCGGCTACCACCTGGCCACCCCGGGGCTCGCACGCACCGCGGTCCGCGCCACGGTCGATCGGGAACCCACCCGCGCGGATCGGATGAGCGACCACGCTCCCGTCGTCGTGGATTACGCCGTCCGCTAGCGTGCGAGAGTGACCACCGTGCCGCTCGCCGAGCTCCACCTGCACATCGAAGGCACCCTCGAACCCGAGACCATCGTCGAGTTCGCGGGACGCAATGCACTGCGCCTGCCGGACAAGGACATCGACGCGCTGCGGGCACGCTATGAGTTCACCGACCTGCAGTCCTTCCTCGACCTCTACTACGAGAACATGGCCACCCTGCGCACCCGCGCGGACTTCGCCGAGATGACCTGGCGGTATGCCGTGACCGCCGCCTCCCAGGGCGTGCGCCATGCCGAGGTCTTCGTCGACCCGCAGGCACACTCGGCGCGCGGCATACCGGCCGCGGTTGTCCTCGGTGGGGTCGCCGACGGCCTCGCACGGGCCGAGGCCGAGCTCGGGCTCACGAGCGGGATCCTTGTCTGCGTCCTGCGGGACCGACCGATCGAGGAGGGCCGCCGGATGCTCGACGAGGCACTCGCCACCGGGATCCCGATCCTGGGGATCGGGCTGGACTCCGCCGAGGTCGGCCACCCGCCGGGCCAGTTCGCGCCGATCTTCGCGGCGGCCCGGGAGGCGGGGCTGCACTGCGTGGCCCATGCCGGGGAGGAGGGGCCACCGGCCTACATCTGGGAGGCCCTCGACGTGCTCGGTGTGGAGCGGATCGACCACGGGGTCCGCTGCCTCGAGGACGCTGCGCTCGTCGCTCGGCTGGTCGCCGACGCGATCCCGCTCACGGTCTGCCCGGTGTCCAACGTCCGGCTGCGGGTGGTCGACACACTCGCCGACCACCCGTTGCGGCGGATGCTCGACGCCGGGTTGCGGGTCACGGTGAACTCCGACGATCCCGCCTACTTCGGCGGCTATGCCGGTGACAACCTCGAACGCTCCCGGGCGGCCCTCGGGCTCACCGACGGGCAGGTGCGACTCCTCGCCGCCAACTCGGTGGAGGCCTCGTTCGCCCCCGAAGCGCGCAAGGCGCAGCTGCGGGCCGAACTTGCGGAGGCAGCTAGTCCGCGCGGGTGAGGCGCAGCACGGGGATCGTGCGCACGCCGGCGGTGCGTTCCGCATAGCCGCCGAACCCCGGCACCCGTTCGACCTGTCGGGCATAGATCGCGTCGCGCTCCGGCCCGGTCACCTCGGTGACGGTCACGGCATAGCTCTGCGTGCCCCGCTCGACCGTCGCGTGGCCGGCTGCGACGAGGTTGTGGTACCAGTCGGGGTTCGTCGGCGCCCCGCCCTTGCTCGCGAAGATGTAGACGGTGCCGGGATCGGTCTCGTCGGCGAGATAGGCCACCGGAGAGACGAATTCGCGGCCGCTGCGGCGCCCGACGTGGTGGACGAGGACGAGCGGCACGTTCTCGAACGGGCCCCCCACATGGCCCTCGTGGGCGCGGAATTCCTCGACGATCCCTGCGTTCCAGCCCGCTGGGTCGCTCATCGGCGGCTCTCCTCCATCTCGTCGCGGTGATGTCGATCCGAGCCGGCGCGCCTCACGCAGGTGACCGGCTCCGCCGATGCTACGCCGTGCTCCGATGCGGCGTCCGTCACACTGCTCCCAGCCTCTGCCCAGCGAGCGCCGCAACGCGGCCGGAGCGATCGAACACCTCGTCGGGCAGCTCGACGTCCTCGGCAGGGAGGTCTGGCGATCAGTCGTCGGCCACGGCCGCCGTCAACCGCTCGGCGAGCTTGCGTGCCGCCGCGCGCAGCTCGGGACCCCCCTCGACCCGGAAGGCGCTCGGCACCTGGGCGAGCCATTCCACGGCATACATCTGTGGGTTGGAGGTCGACCCGACGAGAACGCACCCCCCGTCCGGGAGGGGTTCGAGCCGCCCCATGGTCGGGCGCACCCACTCCGCGACCTGCTCGAGGGGTGCGTCGAAGGAGACCCGTGTGTCGAACTGCCAGCCCGAGCCGAGGTGTCGCTCGAGCTCGGCGACCGGGTCGAGGTCGGTCGGCTGGGCACATCGCTGCCCGGTCGGGGTGACCGAGCGGACGCGGTCGACCCGATAGGTCCGCACGGCACCGGCCCGGTGGGAGTGGCAGAGCAGGTACCAGCGGCCGTGCCGGACGACCACCGCCCACGGATCCACGCGCTCGGTCCACTCGCGCGACGACTCGCCGCGATAGTCGACGACCACCCGCTCGCTGGAGGCTGCGGCGGCGACGAGCGCTCCGAGGACGGCCGGTGCAGGGCGCTCGGTCGCCCGACGGTCGGGGGTCGCGGCGACGTTGGCGGCGAGGGTGCCGGCGGCGCGGGCGACCGGTTCGGGCAGGGCACGCAGGACCTTGGCGAGCGCCCCGCCGACGACGTCCTCCGCCTCGGTCACCGCCTCCGGCTGGCCGGAGAGGACGGCCATGACGAGGCCCACCGCCTCGTCCTGGGTGAAGCTCACCGGGGGCAGCCGGGTTCCCCGCCCGAGGCGGTAGCCACCGTGCGGCCCACGGGTCGACTCCACCGCTACGCCGGCCTCGCGCAGCAGCGCCACGTGCCGGCGGGCCGCCCGGTCGCTCACCCCGAGGCGCTCGCCCAGCTCGGCTGCCGTCGTCCCCGGGCGGTTCTGGAGGACCTCGAGGGCGCGCAACGAGCGGGCGACCGCGCTGAGCTCGCTGTCGGGGCGGTGCGGCATACGCGTGAGGCTAGTCCCGGAAGAGGACGCGCATCGTCCGCTATGGGCTCTAGGTGAGGGGATGAGCGAGGTCGCCGAGCCCAGCGCGGCATACCGGATCCTCGCGCGGGACCTCCCCGGTGTCGGCGCTATGCCAGACGTGCGTTCTCGCGCACCTTCTGCATAGCGCCGCCGAGGTGGATCGTCACGCGGGCGGCCGCTCCTGCTGAGCCGCCTCCACCGCTCGGGCGACCGCAGCCACCGTCGCGACGACGGCGGCCTCGTCGGTCGCGTGATTGCTCACCGAGAATCGGATGACCGAACGGCCCTGCCATTGGCTGGCGCTGGGCCGGATCAGCCCCTCGGCCAGCAGCCGCGCGAGCACAACCTCGGTCGTCGCGTCGTCGCCGACGGCGATGGTCACCTGGGTGTAGACGACCTCGTTGAGGACCTCCACGCCCTCGATCGCGCCCAGCCCCGCGGCGAGGCCGGCAGCCGCGTCGGCGAGGCCGTCGACGAGGCCGGCCAGGCCCTGGGCGCCGAGGGTGGCCAGCGCCGCCCACACCGGCACCCCACGCGCCCGGCGGGACATCTCAGGGACGGTCTCGTGCGGATCGGGGGTCTCCGAGTGCAGCAGGTAAGCCGCGTGCTGCCCGAACGACCGGCGCAACGCCGCCGGGTCACGGACGATCGCGATCCCGCAGTCGTAGGGGGTGTTGAGCGTCTTGTGGGCATCGGTCGTCCAGGAGTCGGCGCCCGGCTGGCCCGCGGTCAGCCGGGCGAGCCGCGGAGTCGCCGCAGCCCAGAGGCCGAAGGCCCCGTCGATGTGGACCCACGCGTGATGAGCGTGGGCGATGGCGACGATCTCCTCGAAGGGGTCGAAGGCACCGGAGTGGATATTGCCGGCCTGCGCGCAGATGATCGTCGGCCCGCTGCCCGCGGTAAGGGCCCGGATCAGCTCGGCGGGGATCAACCGACCCTGCTCGTCCGCGGCCACCGCCTCGGGCGCGCCGAGTCCGAGGTAGCGCATGACCAGGTCGATCGAGCCGTGCCGTTCCGCCCCGACGAGCACCCGCACGCGGGGCGCGCCGGCCATCCCCTGCGATGCCTGGTCCCAGCCCACCGCAGCGAGCACGGCATCGCGGGCCGAAGCCAGACAGGTGGCATTGGCCATCGTGGCACCGGTGACGAAGCCGACCCCGGCACCGGCGGGCAGGCCGAGCGCTTCGAGGATCCATCGGGCGGCGGCGTCCTCGACGGCCACGACGCCCGGCGTGGCGTCCCGCATCCCTGCGTTCTGGTCCCAGGCCGACACGAGCCAGTCGCTGGCCAGCGCCGCCGGCAGAGCGCCACCCATTACCCAGCCGTAGAAGCGCGGCGAGTCGATGGCCATGAGACCGGGCTCCACGGCCGCGACCAGCCGCTCGACGACCTCGACGGGCGGTCGGCCGGTGGCGGGGAAGGGCCCGCCCACGGCCCGCAGCACCTCGGTCCACGTGGCGGTGGCCGGGATGTCCCTGGTGGTCCGGCCGGCGAGCCACCGTCGGGCCGCCTGCTCCGCGGCCTTCAGCTCGGGGCGCTCGTCGTCGATGTCCATCGGCCCATGATGGCGCACGCCACGCGGCATACCTCGCGGGTGTTGGCGTGGCTGTGCGGTCGCCTTGCTCAGGCGTCGGTCGCGGCGGCACCTGCGTTGCCGGCGATGTTCACGTGCCAGAGGATGCCGAACTTGTCGACGAGCATCCCGTAGTCGTCGCCCCACATCTGCCGCTCGAGCGGCATCATCACCTGTCCGCCCTCGCCGAGCGCGGCCCAGTAGCCGCGCAGCGCTTCGGCGTCGTCGCCGGAGAGGCTGATCTGCAGGTTGTTGCCAGGGGTGAAGTTCATGCCCATGCCCGGCGCGGTGTCGCTCGCGAAGATGTGGAAGCCGGTCGGCGTCTCGAGGTTGGCGTGCATGATCCCGTCGACGTCGTAGCCGGTGTCGCGGAAGGACATCTTCTGCACGGTGCCGCCCAGGGCTGCCGCGTAGAAGTCCATCGCCTCCGAGCAGGTGCCGTCGAAGGTGATGTAGGGGTTGAGCTGCTGGGCCATGGTGGTCGCCTCTCCTGCGTCTTGGGTGAGGTCACCCTAAACCCCGGCCGGTATGCCGTGAAGGGCGCGCTCGCTCGGGATCGTGTGTCCCCAACGCCCTCCACGGGCCATGGCTGCACACGATCATGGGCGCGGCGCCCTCGACCCCTCAACTCGCGCGGAGCACCTTGGCGAGCGGGCGGCCCTGGGCGAGCTCGTCGACGAGCTTGTCGAGGTAGCGGATGCGCCGCATGAGCGGATCGGCAACCTCCTGCACCTTGACCCCGCACACGCTGCCGGTGATAAGGCTGGCTGCCGGGTTGAGCTCGGCCGCGGCGAAGAAGTCCTCGAAGCTGGTCTGCTCGGCCAGGTGCCGATCGAGCGTGGGGCCGTCGAACCCGGTGAGCCACTCGATCACCTCACGCACCTCGGCCTCGGTGCGGCCCTTGCGTTCGGCCTTGGCGACATAGAGGGGGTAGACCGACGCGACGGGCGAGGCGAAGATCCGGCTCATGCGCGACGACCCTACGCCGACCGTATGCCGCCGCCAAGACCGTCGCGCCCGGCCGACATCCGCTCACCGGGGGAAGGCCGCCGATCGCCAGTTGATGCCGCTGGACGCGCACCGCGAACTGGGGGCACCCGGCCTTGGTCAGATAGTCGGGGGGCAACGCTTCCTCGCGTCGCGTCGCCCGCGGGTCACTCTTCGTCGAGCAGCTCGCGAAGTCGGTCGAACGCCTCCTGCAGGTGACTGCGGCGGCATACCGAATCGAGCGCGGCTCAGCCGGTGGTGACCAGGCGGGCCGTGAGCGCGGCGAGGACGTCGTCGGTGAGGCCGAGGCCCTGCCGGAGGTAGCCGTCGAAGGAGCCGAAGGCGCGCTCCACCTCGGCGAAGGCGGTGTCGAGGTAGTCCCGGTCGACCCCGAGCACCGGCCAGAGCAGGTCCGGGTCGATGCCCTGCGCCGCGGCCGCGTCGACCATCGGCTGGGTCATCGGCAGCAGGTCGGTGTTGGTCTCGAGGTAGTCGGCGTAGATCGTGTCCCGATCGGCGCCCGCGAAGGTCAACGTGCTCGCGGCGGCCCACCCGGTGCGGTCCTTGCCGGTCGTGCAGTGGAAGAGCGCGGCGCCCGTCCGTTGAGGATCGGCCAGGTCGAGAAAGTAGGCGCGGTAAGAGCGCAGGGCCGAGGGTAGGTTCACGATGTCGCGATAGGACTGGATCATCAGCTCCTTCGCCCGACCCCCGCCCAGCAGGTCCTGGGCCTGGGCGGGATCGGCGATGAGCGAGGTGAGTGAGCTGTTGGCCGCGGCGGAGGAGAGCGCGTCGGCGAGGACGTCGAGGACGACCACCCTCATGCCGCCGGGGAGCCGGTCGGGTTGGGTGCTTCGCTCGCCGGCGGTCCGCAGGTCGTAGACGGTCGCGATGTCCAGCGCCTCGAATCCGGGCAGGTCGCCGTCGGACAGGTCGGACAGCTGCGCGGAGCGGAAGACCTGGCCGGCCCGGAAGACGCCGTCGCGCACCGGCAGCCCACCGAGCCCGCGCAGGTTATATGCCGTGGGGATGTCGATCCGGCGGCTCTCAGGCGTGGGGAGGCTCATGTCGTCCTCTGTGTCGTGCGGCGCGGCCGCGACACAGTCTCGCGGTTTGCCGCCGGTCGGGCCACAACCGTCCGCAGACGGTGCAAGGTCGTGGCGGCGGGAACGGCGCGACCCCCACGCCCACCTCAGAGTGGGCGGTCGAAAACGGCGGGGAGGCAGAGCAGTTCGTCGAGGTCTGCGGGGGCCTGGATCTCGGTGGGCGGCATACCCCGCCGGAAGAGTCGAGCTCCGGCGGCGAGTCCGCCGAGCCGGCAGCGCGACCCGTCGACGGTGAGCCAGGTGCCCTCGCGCATGCCGAGCACGGGAACGTCGTTCTCCTCCAGGAACTGGACGAGCCGCTCCTGCCGGGTCTCGCCCTGGTGGGTGGAGGTCGGGTCGGGGTCGAGGTAGTGCGGGTTGATCTGGAAGGGCACGAGTCCGAGGGTCTGGAACGAGCGCGGCTGGACGATCGGCATGTCGTTGGTCGTCCGCAGGGTCGGCGCGGCGACATTGGTGCCGGCACTCGAGCCGAGGTAGGGCACCCCGGCGCCGACTGCGGCGCGGATCGGCTCGACGAGGTCGAGTTCGTGCAGCCGGGCGACCAGACGGAAGGTGTTCCCCCCACCGACGAAGATCGCCTCGGCCGCTGCGATCCGCGCCCCTGGGTCACCGGCGTGAACTGACTCGACTTCGACGCCGAGCGGCGCGAGCGCGGTGGCGACCTGGGCGGCATACCCGTCGTGGTCGGCGAGGGCATAGGGGACGAAGGTGACCCGTCGACGGTCGCCGAGCAGGGCGGCGATGGCCTCCCTCGCGTGCTCGAGGTAGCTGCGCCCGGGGGCGGTCGAATTGGACAGCAGCAGCAGCGGCATCAGGCGCCTTTCCGGCGTGGGCGGTGGCGCGCCACCGTGTGGTCGATGAGGGCGGTGAGCTCCCCGGCGGCCTTCTCGAGATCCGGCACGAGCGCGGCCAGCTCGACCGGCGCCTGAGCGGTGCTCTCGACGAGGCCGAGGGAGCCGACCACCCGGCCGTGCAGGAACACCGGGACCGCGACGGCCCGCGTCTCCGGGTCGTATTCACCCGCGGAGATCGCGAAACCACTCTCCAGTGTCTCGGCAAGCAGCGCCTCCAGGGCTCGCTCGTCGCTGCGAGTGAGCCGGGTGTAGCGGCCCAGGACTCGACCGGAGAGCAGTTGCCGCCGCTCCTGCGCCGGCAGGAATGCGAAGTAGCCGCGCGAGATCGCGCCGGCGTGAGCGGGGAACAGGTCGCCGACGAGGGGTTGCGTGCGCAGCGGCACCTCTCCCTGCACGGCCGCGACACAGCGCACGTGCGCGCCGTCGGGGATCGCGAGCACGGCAGTCCGCCCGGTCCGGGTCGCGAGCGGCCGCAGCACCTGGCTCGCCAAGGCACCGAGGGCGCCGGTGCGCTCCCACAGCCGCGTGAGCTGCCAGAGAGCGGGCCCGAGGAGGTACTTGCGGGTGTTCGGGTCCGAGCGCAGGAAGCCGCGTGCGGCCAACGAGTCGAGCAGCCGGTGCGCACTCGACGTGGTCGTGCCGAGGGCCTTGGAAAGCTCGACGACACCCCACTGCGGGTGGCTCTCGCTGAACAACAGCAGCACCTGCAGGGCTCGGTCGACCGTGAGAAGTGTCGGGTCGCCCATGCCGGAAAGCCTATTGAGCACGAACCAACGAGCGCCGCAATTTCCCGGTAAATGGGAAATCATTGCCTGCCTTGCCGGGCGGTCCGACAGTGGACTCGCCCTGCAGAGAACAGACCCGGAGGTGGCTCCCGTGCTTCGCCAGGTGATGACGATCCTCGACCTCGTCGACCGCCCGGACGCCTCGGGCAAGTTGGTCGCCGAGCAGCTGCGCGCGCTCGCCGGCCCCGGAGCCACCGTCGAGGTGGAGACGATCTCCGGTGAGCGCGGCAGCACCGATTTCGTCCGGGTGCACATCCCCGGCTCGCATGGCCGCACGGCCGGCGGCCAGGCACCGACGCTCGGGGTCATCGGACGGCTCGGCGGGCTCGGGGCGCGCCCCGAGATGATCGGCTACGTCTCCGACGGCGACGGGGCGACTGCGGCCCTGGCCACGGCCGCCAAGCTGCTCGAGATGCACCGGCGCGGCGACGTGCTCCCCGGCGACGTCCTCGTCGCCACCCACGTCTGCCCGGACGCACCGACCCGGCCGCACCAGCCGGTGCCGTTCATGGACTCCCCGGTCTCCCTCGACGCGATGAACGTGCACGAGGTGCACCCGGAGATGGATGCGATCCTGTCCATCGACACCACCAAGGGCAACCGGATCATCAACCACCGGGGCATCGCCATCTCGCCGACCGTCCGTCAGGGCTACGTCCTCAAGGTCGCCCCCGCGCTCGTCGACGTCCTCGAGCGGGTCACCGGCGAGCCGGCCCACGTCTTCCCGGTGACGACCCAGGACATCACGCCCTATGGCAACGGGGTCGACCACCTCAACTCGATCCTGCAGCCGGCGGTCGCGGCGCAGGCCCCCGTCGTCGGGGTCGCCCTCACGACGATCACCGCTGTCGCGGGCTGTGCGACCGGCGCCTCACACGAGGTCGACATCGCGCTGGCCGCACGGTTCGCCGTCGAGGTCGCCAAGGACTTCGGGGCTGGCCGAGCCTCCTTCTTCGACGCCCACGAAGCGGCCCTGCTCGAGCGGCTCTACGGCTCGATGCGCCACCTGCAGTCCCCCGGCACAACGCTGTGACGGGCCAACCGCGCAGGTATGCCGCGCCCGAGGTGCCCGAGCCCGCGAGGTCTCGGGTGCGGCTGGGTCTGGTGACGATCGGCCAGGTCCCGCGCACCGACCTCACCGCGGATGTCGCCGACCTGCTCGCCGGCGTCGACTGGGTCGAACACGGGGCGCTCGACGCCCTCGACGACGGCGCGCTGCAGGCGATCCGACCCCGGCCCCATGAAGGCACCCTCATCTCCCGGCTGCGCGACGGCAGCTCGGTCACCATCGCCCTGGAGCGCATCGGCCCGTTGCTCGACGACGCGCTGCGTGCCTGCGCCCAGGACGGCTGCACCCAGGTGCTCGTGCTGTGTACCGGTCACCTCGACCACGGCCCGGCACCGCTGCCCGTCGCGCACGCCGAGGAGCTCGCGCACGCGAGCATGGCCGGCATTGCCGACGATCGACCGCTCGGGGTGATCTGCCCGCTGCCCGCCCAGCAGGCCGACATCGCCGGCCGCTGGGCGACCCGGCTGGGCCGGCCAGTGCTCGTCGCCGACGCCGACCCCTATTCGGCCTCGTCACGCACAGCGGTCGGCGATGCTGCCGCCGGACTCGCCGCCGAGGGAGCCCAGGTGCTCTTCCTCGACTGCATGGGCTACACCCGGGCGCACGCCCAGGCGGCTACTGACGCAACCGGATTGGCGGCATACCCGGCCCGGGCGCTGGCCATCGCGGCGCTCACCGGCGCGAGCGCCTGACCTCTCGCGGGGACCGGCTCACCACCCGCCGACGACGAGCGCGAGCGTAGCGGTGAGCGCGACGGCGTAGGGCACGTGCAGCGACTCGTTGGGGCCGTGCGCGTTGGTGCCCGGTCCCTGCACCCCGCAGGCGAGCAGCGCGGCGCCGGGGAACGATCGGGTGAGCAGCGCCATGAGCGGGATCGTGCCGCCCTGACCGAGGAAGGCCGGGTCACGCCCGTCGAAACAGGCGCGGCCGGCCTGCTCGAGCAGCGTGACGAGCCGCTCGGGAAGCGGGGCGAGGTTCCACCCGTCGACGAGCACCGGGTCGGGCGTGAAGGTCACCTGCGCGGCATACGGCGGGTCGGCGGTGAGCGTGTCGCGCAGCGCCGCGAGTGCCGCGCGGCTGTCGACGGTCGGGGGCAACCGCACCGACAGCTTCACCGCCGTGTGCGGCCGCAACGTGTTTCCACCTGCCGCCAGCGACGGTATGCCGTCCGCGGCCGTCACCTCCAGGCTCGGCCGCCAGGCGCGGGCCAGCAGCGCGTCGGCCGGGTCGGTCGTCGCCGGCTGCGTGGAGCTGCCGTCGCGCTCGGCCCAGCGGAAGCGCTTGAAGACGGTGTCGCCGAGGATCGCCGCGGTCGCGGCCGCTTGGTCGAGCCGCTCCGCGGGCACGGTCGTGTGAAGGGCGTCGAGCCGCAACCGACCGTCGCGGCCGTCCTCGACCCGCTCGAGCAATTCGCGGACGATGCGGAAGCTGCTCGGCACGACGCCGCCGGCGTCGCCGGAGTGGGCGCCTTCGTCGAGCACCCGCACGTCGAGCACGCCACCGCAGTGCCCGCGCAGTGAGGAGATGACCCAGAACCGTTCGTAGTCACCGGCGCCCGAGTCCAGGCACAGCACGAGGCCGACGCGGCCGATCCGCGGTGCGAGTCGCTCGACCCAGAAGGGCAGGTCCTGGCTGCCCGACTCCTCGCCGGTCTCGAAGATCCCGACGCAGCGCGGCGCGTCGGCGCCCTGGTCGGCCACCGCCGCGAGCGCGATGCCGGTGGCATAGACGGCATACCCGTCGTCGGCACCGCCGCGACCGAACAGGCGCGTGCCGTCGAAAACCGGAGTCCACGGGCCGGTCCCCTCGTTCCATCCCGTGAACTCCGGTTGCTTGTCGAGGTGCCCGTAGAACAGGACGGTCTCGTCGGCGGCGGCACCCCGGCCCGGGACGTCGACGTAGAGCAACGGGGTACGGCCCGGTTCGGTGAGGATCTCGTGGGTGAGCCCCGGGATCGCGAGGCCGTCGAGGTATGCCGCGGCGTCGCCGAGCACGGCGTGCAGCAGCCCGCGGGTCTCCCAGTCCGGGTCATAGGCCGGTGACAGCGCACGCACCCGGATGTAGTCCTCGAGCGCCGGCAGGGCGCCGTCGAACCAGGCGCGACGGCATACCTCACGGACCCGCTGCGGGTCCAACGGCGGGCGCCGGCCCGCACCCTGGGGGTGCGAGCCGGCGCCGAGGCTCGGCTCAGCCACGGTCGACCGCGTCGACAGGCTCGGGGGCGAAGCGGATCCCGATCGCGGCTTCGAGCGGGGCGTAGAGCTCGGGCATCCACATCGTCCCGGCCAGCCGCAGGTGGTCGCGGTGGGCGAGGATGACGGTGAGCTTCTGCCCGACCCGCACGTGTGCGGACGGGATCGGCTGGCCGTCGTCGGTGAAGGTGGCGATGAGCTCGGGGAAGGTGCCCAGGCGCTCGCCCTCGTGCTCGGCGACCATGTACTCGTTGACGAAGTGCAGGGTCGCCGGCTTGACCCCGGCGAGGGTGAGGCGCCCGACGTCGACGCCGTCCTCCTGGACACACGTGTAGTCCACGACCTCGCCCTCGGCGATGACGTCGGCACCGAGGTGGTCGATCGCTCCGGCCAATCCGTCGCGGATGAACCGGTGCCCCAGCTCGAGCGCGGCGCTCAGTGCACCGGGCGCGCCGTTGGCTGTCGCGTAGCCGACGGTGGTGGGGTTGCGCGCACAGGCGAGCATCCCGCCGGCCTCGACCGACGCCCGTCGCACGATCCCGGAGGTGCCGCTGAGGAAGCCACGGGTGACGCCCTCGGTGTAGTGCTCGCGGTCGCCGCCGGCATAGGCCTGGATCGAGACGTAGTCAGGGTCCAGGTGCAGCCCCATCGCACCCATGACGCTGCTCGGGTGGGCTCGGCCGTTGCACGCGAAGTCGAGGATCGGCAGACCGGTCATCGCCGACTGGAACCAGCCGTTGACCGAGGTCTCCGAGCCGTTCTCGTTGGGGTGGATGGCGACGAGCGGGCGGCCTCCAAGCTCGCCTCGCAGCAACTCGAGCGCCCGCAGCAGCTGAGCCGGGGTCATGTGCGGCCGGGGGGCAGCCGGGGCGCCGATGAGCGCGACGGTCGTCGCGAGGTCGTCGTCGTCGAACTCGTCGGCCGACCACAGCTGCGGCTGGCCCACCTGCACGGCCAGTCGGGCGATCCGCAGGCCCGGCTCGGTGAGCCCGCCGCCTCCGCCGCCCAGGATGGCACCGCCCATGACCATGGGCAGGACGTCGTCGTCGGTGAGAATGCGCTTCATGGGGTTTCCTCGTCTTCTCAGGTTCGGTCGGGTGTGGTGTCAGGTGTCGCGAGGTATGCCGTGGTCAGCGTTTCGCTGACTTGAAGGCTCCGTTGAAGAAGGAGTAGAGAGCATCGCCCGCGATGACGCCGCCAGCGAAGACCTCCATCGGCTCCTTGGTCGAGGCGCCCCACTTACGAGTGACGAACACCCGCAGGGCGATGCCGGCCGCGACGAGCCAGCCAGCTGCCGGGTTGAGGATGAGCATTCCGGTGGCGAACATGACACCGAGCTGGCGACGCGGGCCGCCGACGAACTGGAGGATCGCCCCGGGGATCGCCCAGAGCAGCAGCGCCTTCGCGGTGTCGGCGGAGACACCCGCCTTGATGGCGGCGACGTAGGCCTTGTTGATCGGCGCGACGAGGCCCTGGTCGAAGAAGGACCGGTAGGTGACTGCAACGACGACGATGGCGACGACGAAGCCGATCATCGCGGCGATGAGCTGCTGGCGACGGCCGGCCAGTTCGAAGCGCCGGTCGCGGCCCTCGTCACGGAGCATCCAGCCGGCCTTGAGGTCATACCCCATGTCCGCGAACGCCGGCCCGGTGGCGGCGGTGAAGCCGGCGAGCACGACGAGCGCGACCGGCGGGAAGCCGATGAGGATGCCGACGAGCAGGGTGATGAGGGCGACCGCGAAGGCCGGGAACCACCCGGAGTGCATGGCGGCGATGCCGACGATGAGCTCGTGCGCGAAGGCGGCGAGGGTCGCATAGACGACGAAGGCGATGAGCATGCCCATGCTCATCTGGGTGACGATACCGGTGGTGAGGGCGAGGGCGATCGCGATGACGAGGTAGCCGATCCCGCCGATGCCCAGCGAGGTGCCCAGCTTCGCCGAAGCCACCGGGGTCGCGTCCGCAGTCGTCGAAATGCCTTGGGCCGCAATCGCCTTGGCACTCGCATCGGCCTTGGCGGCCTCCTTGGAAGCCGACCGCACGGCCCCGACCACCTGGATCAACGCGACGATGCCGGCACCGATCATGATGCCGTGGGGCATGTACATCGCATACAGGTCCATCCCCAGGAGCGACTGGGAGTAGCCGCGGGTGAGCAGGCCGATGGCGAAGGCGATCATCGCGGCGAGGCCGCCGATGAGGGCGACCCCGAAGGCCGACATCGGGAGGCTGAAGATCGCACCCGCGATCCCGACGAGCAGGCCGCCGCCCAGGATCTTGGCGCCGCGTCCGCCGGTGTCACCGGCCTTGATCGCCTCGGCGGCGGCGATGCCCAGGGGCCACGGGCGACGGGCCGGGAAGGCCGGCGTGTCGAACATCCGGTAGAGCAGCCAGGCGTCGAAGAGCATGGCGACGGCCACGCCGCAGAGCATCGGGACGATCATGCTCGGTTGGCCGAAGAGGAACGGTATGCCGATGGGCAGGAAGAGCGCGTTGGCGGCGCCGAAGGTGGCCGAGCTGATGCTCGTCTGGGCGAGGTTCTGCGAGTGGACGTTGCGGAAGCCGCGGAAGATCGCGAGCGGGATCCGCCCGAGCGACATCGCGACGAGAGCGCCGATGAGCGAGGTGCTCGGGGTGATGCCGAGGGTGGCAAGGATCTGGATGCCCACGAGGGCGCCGAAGACGCTGAGAATGACGGTGAGGACGAGGTTGCCGGGCGCAAGTGCCCGGGGGTGGCTCAGCCCGACGCCCGTCGGCTGCGGTTTGGCTGCGGTGTCTGCCATGTTCGGTCCCTCCAGATCCAGGTGTGACGTGAGCGGGGGTGGTGCGGGCGGCGCTGCCAGTCGTGGTGGCCCTATCCCGATGGTTCTATATTCTTGAACCATGTTCAGCTATCTGGAATAGTGGCGGGTGTTCGAGACAATGTCAAGGCCCGCTGCACGCACCGCCACCATCGCCACCACCGGCGCCAGCAGCGGCCCGAGGCGCAGGCGCACCTGAGGGGGACGAGGCAGATGAGCACCCTGGCAAACGCACGAGACGTGTTGCAGCTGCTCGCACGTCGTCAACGGCCGCTCACCCTCACCGAGGTGGCCGCCGATCTGGGCACCCCCAAGAGCTCGACTTCGCGCACCTTGGCCCTCATGGCCGAGGCCGGCTTCCTCGACCGCGACCCGATCACCCTCGCCTACCGGCCGGGGCCGCTGGTCGTCCAGGCGGCATACGCCTTTCGTGGGGTCAACGACACGAGCGGCCTGCTCGCCGAGGCGCTCACGCGCCTGGTCGAGCAGACGGGCTACACCGGCTATGTGGGGGTGCTCGACGGGACCGAGTCGCTCGTCACGCAGATGCGGGCCGGGCACGGCGCCCTGCAGGTCTACACCCCACCGGGCACCCGTGCGCCCGCGTATGCCGCGTCGATGGGTCGCGCACTGCTGGCCCGGCTCTCCGACGACCGGGTCCTCGCGATGTTCGGCCGCGACCTGCCCGGCGGCTTCGGTGGAGCGCCGCGGACCTTCGACGACCTGCGCCGCCAGCTGCAGGCGGTGCGCCGTGAGGGGTGCGCCCACTCGGTGGGTGAAGTCGTCGCCGACACCGTCGGGGTGACCGCTGCCGTGGTCGACCCGGACGACGGGCGGGTCTATGCGATCGGGATCGTCGTCCCTGCCGCCGACCTGCCCGAGCAGCAACGATCGGCGGCGATCGCGGCGGTGTGCGGGGCGGCCGGCGAGGTCGGCCGTCGGATCGGCGACCGCGACTGGTTCGAGCGCGCCGCCGCAGGACTGCGCGCCTCAGGCGCCTGAGCCTTCGGCTCCTTCGTCCTCGTTTCGCGTCAGCGCGACGCGCGGCGTCGGGGCGTGCGGGCCGGAAGCACTGCGGCGACCTGCTCGATGACCTCGCGCACCCTCTCCGGTGTCTCGACAAGCGCGCCGGTCGGCAGCCGCCACGAGTTCTTCGCGCCCGGGTAGGCGGGCGCCAGCTGCGCCCAGCCGCTCAGCAGGTCGTCTCGTCGGGAGCGCTTGACGAAGACCCGACCATCGCAGACCAGGCCGACGACCTTGCCGCCGAGGTAGTAGCAGTAGCCGCCGAACATCGCCTTGGCCGTGGCGTCGAGCGGCCGCAGCGCCTCGACCAAGTCGTCGGCCGCCGCGCGCGTGGCGTCCTCGAGCGCCATCGTCACTCCCCTCCGTGTCGTATGCCGCGTGCGCGCCGCCACCCAGCTCGGGGACGTATGCCTGGACCGCCGGCAGCTGCCGTGAGCTCGCCACGAACGGAACGCTAGGCCGATCCCCTGACATCGGGGGATGCCACAGCGCCGCCCGACTGCGCCAACGGTGATCGTGTGCCTGCAGCGCCCTCGGAGGGCGTTGTGTGCACACGATCAAGTGGCTGTCGGCGGAGGTTGACATAGTGGGCGGGTGCGGATCAACGTGCACGGCCTCGTGCGGGCGGACCGGGCCGACCTCGTGCGGCTGCTGGCGGAGCTGACCCCCGAGGAGTGGGCCGCGCCGACCGCCCTGCCCGGCTGGTCGGTCCACGACGTGGCGGCACACGCGATCGCCTACGACGAGCTCGGCTGGGGCGGATTCGTGCGACGGTTCGGCCAGGCCCCGCTGGGCCTCGATCGGGCCAACGACATCGGCGTCCACGCCGACCGCGGGCTCTCCCGCGAGCAGGTTCTCGAGCGCTATCCTCGCCACCCCGGGCCGCGCGGCCTTTCGACGGCCTTCGGCGGGCGCCTCGGGCTCACCGAAGGCTTGGTCCACCAACAGGACATCCGCAGGGCGCTCGGGCGCCCACGCGAGCTCCCCGCCGACGGCCTGCGGGTGGTCTTCCCGTTCGCCCTGTGGGCGTTGGTGCTGCCGGGGCGCAGGCTGATGAAAGGGGCTCCGCCTGGTCCCCACTGACCTCGACGCCCACTGGGGATCCCGACCAGCGGTGACCGGCCCCGCCGAGGCACTGCTGATGGCGACCCTTGGCCGTGACACCCTCGGCGAGCTCGGCGGCCCTGGGTGGGCGACTCTGGCCGCTCGGCTCACCGGCTCCGGCTGAACCGCGACCCGCACGATCTGCCGGGCGGGGACATCGGTGCGATCGATGAGGCGGCATCGGACGACGTTTGCGGGCAGCCCGGTTCCGATGTCAGGGTCTGCGGATGAGCATCGAGATCCCGCGCCGTGGCAGCCGCGGCGCCAACGTCCCCGACCTGCCCAAGCCGCTCAAGTGGCTCGGGCTCAAGGTCTTCGAGACGATCAAGCGGATCCAGCGCGCGCCACTGGGCCAGCTCACGACGATCGGCGCCAAGTCCGGGGTCGAGCGCACCGTGCCGTTGCGCGTCTTCGCCGACGGACCCGACCGGTGGCTGGTCGTCGCCTCGTTGGCCGGCGCGGCCCGCAATCCGGCGTGGCTGCACAATCTCGCCGCCCACCCCGACCAGGTGAGGTTTGCGGTTGGCGGACAAACGTTTCCGGTCACCGCTGCCACTCTGGCCGGCGCCGACCGCGACACGGCCTGGCAGCGGATCGTTGCCGAGGAGGCGAGCTTCGCGGCATACCAGGAGGGCACCGACCGGCTCATCCCGGTCGTGCGCCTGACCTGCCGCGGCTGACCGTCGCCGCCCACACGCCGGTGGCCTGCCGAATCGGTCAGGAGGCGCCCGCAGGGCCCGGCCCTGGGCCTTTCACGCCGATGTCGCCCGAGCACGTCATGCCAACGCGCCGGCCGACGGCGCCAACCCGTGATCGTGTACGTGCAGCGCCCGTGAAGGGCGTTGGGGGCACACGATGTGCCCCGCAGACCCCGGCCTGCACGTATCTGGTCAGCCGCCTCGCCGCTCATCCAGACGACACCAGCGTGGAAGGAGCGTGCCATGAACCCCATCACCGCAGACGAGCTCTTCGATCCCGCAACCCTCTTCGACCGGTCCGGGATCATGCCTCGGCCACCTCGTCGCGTCCTCGGCGTGGGCAGCTGTGACCACAACCGACCCAACCGACATGCCAGGCCCAACGGACACCCCCACCACGACGAGCCCGGCGGCGACTCGTGCGGGTGCCACCAGGACGTCGTCCTCACCCAGCGCGCGGCCAGCGCCTCCATCCACCCCCAATTGCCCCCCACACCGATGTGGTCCTACGAGGGGCTGGTGCCCGGTCCGGTCCTCGTCGTCGACTCGGGCGTGCGCGTCGAGGTGACGCACCGCAACGAGATCGAGGGGATGATGCCCTACCGGCACGTCGTCGTCGACGAGGCCGCGGGCGGTTCGATGAACACCGCCGGGACGGAGGGGACGTCCCTTGACGCCACCGACCAGGCCGAGGCGGCACACGTCGCCGCGCTGCACGCCCACACGGTCGTGCACCTGCACGGTGCGCCGACCGGGCCCAATGCCGACGGCCTGGCCGAAAACGTCGTCGACGCCGGGGAAGACTACGAGGTCGAGTACGAGTTCCCGCGCGAGACGTGGCCGCTCAGTGCTGGGGATGGCACGGTGACGACCTACCGCGGAGGCGCAGCGCCCACCTTCTGGTATCACGACCACGGCATGTCCGTCACCCGCTTCAACGTGTATGCCGGTCTCGCCGGCCTCTTCCTGGTCCGCGACCCCATCGAGCGCCAGCTGGGGCTGCCGACCAACTCCGACCGGGAGATCCCCCTGGTGCTGATGGACCGCGGCTTGGACACCATCGACGGCAGTGCGTCGGGGGCGCTGGACGGGCGACTGTTGCACAAGGTCCAGGTCGGCGTGCGCGAGTGCTTCGCCCCGGTCAACCTCGTCAACGGCCTGGCCTGGCCAAGGGTGACAGTTCGTCGTGCAGTCCACCGGCTGCGCGTGGTCAACGGCTCCAACGCCCGCACCTACCGGCTCCACTTCATGGGGCTCACCTGCGCGGACGAGGCCACTCGGACCGACCTTCCCGTCGGGTCGGTGGTCCAGATCGGCACCGACGGCGGCCTGCTCGGTGCCGCCGTCGACCTCCCGGCCGAGGGGCTCGTGCTCGCGCCGGGCGAGCGCGCCGACCTGCTACTCGACGTCGAGTTGGTGGCGCAGGCCGGCATACGGCATGTCGTCGTCTACAACAGCGCGCCGGCGCCGTGGGGTGGATCGCCGCTCGGGGCACCGAACGACATTTGGACCCCGGACCCCGATGGCTTCCGACCGATCCCCCAGGTCATGCGTTTCGACGTGACCGGAGCTCCAGGGTCAACCGGACTGCACGGGAAGCCGATTCGCGCGATCGCCCTCGACCCGGCGTACCGTCGACTGCCGACCGACCACGCGGACATGCCCCACGACCACGGCCATGTGGTCATCGCGTTGCGCGAGGAGGAGGAACTCATCCGCGACGCGAGCGGCCAGCCGGTGCTCGACGGTGACGGTTTGCCGACGAGCATGGCGATGCTCTTCCTCCACGAGCTGCAGCCTCAGTCGGTGGCCGACCGGGCCGGCGCCAATCTCCACGATCTCATGGCCGAGGGAGTGCTGCTTGACGGCACCCTCGGCACCGTGCCGGTCGGCATCCGCCTCACGCTTCCCGGCCGGCCCGAGCCTTATGTCACGGTCGGGCGGCGCTACACCGACACGACGATGCTGGAGATCGTGCGGGGCACGTGGCAGCTGTGGAAGGTGATCAACCTCAGCCCTGACACGCACCCCTTCCACGTCCACCTCACCCAGTTCCAGGCGGTCGACCGGGAGTACCTGCAGACCGCCGGAGCGTCGGCGAGCCCGCCCGTGGCCATCGCCAAGGGCTCGCACGAGTTCGACTTCGTCTCCACGACGCCGGGCGTGCTCGACGACAACGAGACCGGGTGGAAGGACACCATCAGGGTCAACCCGGGCGATCGCGACGCCGACGACGGGGTGCTCTCGGCCGAGATGGTGACCATCCTCGGCAACTTCTCCCAGCACAACGGGCGCTACATGTACCACTGCCACATCCTCGAACACGAGGACATGGACATGATGCGCCCCTTCGTCGTCGTGCCCGCGGAGACCGCTGCGTTCATGGGCGGCCACTCCCACTGACACCTGCGCGCCCCGTCGCGGCATACCAGGAGGTCACCGACCGACTCATCCCGATCGTGCGGCTCACCCGCCGTCGGTGAGCCGCTGGCCAGCCCGCTCAGGCGGTCGGGCGCTTGAGCATGAGTCCGGCTCGGTGCGCGATATGGACGACCTCGCCACGCTGGTTGACACCGCGATGCTCGAAGAAGACGATGCCCGAGTCGGTGCGGCTCTTGGACTCGCGCTTGTCCATGATCGTCGACTCCGCACGGATCGTGTCGCCGTGGAAGACCGGCTTGGGGAAGTCGAACTTCGTGTAGCCGAGGTTGCCCAGCGTGGTACCGAGAGTGAGGTCGTTGACGATCATCCCGCCGACGAGGGCAGCCGTGTAAAGGCTTGGGACGAGCCGCTGTCCGTGGATCGTCGTCTTCATGTAGTGCTCGTCGAGGTGGATCGGCGCCGGGTTCATCGTGAGCCCGCAGTAGAGGATCGTGTCGGTCTCGGTGACCGTGCGCGACCATTCGTGTCGGTATTCGGTGCCGACGACGAAGTCCTCGAAATACAGCCCGGCCATGATGCTCCTCGACAGTGGGTGGGGTCAGGTCTCGTGCGTTCTCGGTATGCCGTGGGGTCCGCCGGTCACCGTGCGCCTGGGCTCAGCCCGGTATGCCTCCGTGCAGGGCGGCGAGCGCACCGACCCGGGCCAACCACTCGACGGCCTTGTCCGCGTGCGCCTTGTCGACGTGGATCTGGCCATACATCACGGCGCCGTCCCCGCGGGCCTCGGCCTGCTGGTAGGTCGCCAGCAACCCGCGGTAGAAGTCGATCTGCTCGGCGTCTGGGGTGTAGACACCATTGACGACAGGCACGTGCGAGGGGTGCAGGACGATCTGGCCGCGGAAGCCCATCTTCCGACTGCGAATGGAAAACGCGCGTAGTCCGTCGAGGTCGTGGATCCGCTCCCATAGTGCGGTCAGCGGGTGCCGGTCGACGGCCCGGGTCGCGAGCAGGATCTTGGTCCGGTGGACCAACGACTCCATGCCCTCGGGGGTCCACTCGTAGCCGACGGCCTTGGCGATGTCGGCGTGTTCGGCGGTCGGCCCGATCATCGCCCCCACCCGCGGCGAGGCCGCGGCGATCTGCTCACAGTTCTGGATCCCGTGGATCGTCTCGACCGGGATGATGTACTCCAGCCCGCTCACCCCCGCACGTGCCTCGAAGTGGTCGAGCAGCGCGTCGTAGCGCACGACGTCGAGCGGCCCGTCGACCTTGGGCGCGAAGACCCCGGTGAGCCCGGGCACCACCGCCGCCTCGAGGTCGAGACCGGTGAGCCGGGTGCCCAGGGAATTGGGTCGCACGAACAACCCCATGGCCGGGTGCGAGACGGAGTATGCCGCGACAGCCGCCGCCACCTGCTCGCGCGCCGCGGCCTTGAGCGGCTCGGGGACCGAATCCTCCAGGTCGAAGCACACCGCGTCGGCGCCGGACTCGGCCGCCGGAGCGAACCACGAGGTCTTGTGGGCCGGGACGAACAGGACGGTGCGATAGGGCTTCACGGGGCGACTCCGGGTCAGTAGCTGCGCGGCAGGTGCAGGACGTGCTCGGACAGGTAGTTGAGCACCATCTCCTGGCTGATCGGGGCGATCCGTTGCAACCGGGCCTCGCGGAAGTAGCGCTCGACATGGAACTCCTTGCCGTAGCCGAACCCCCCGTGGGTCTGGATGGCCCGGTCGGCGGCGAAGAAGGCGGCGTCGGCGGCCAGGTACTTGCCCATGTTGGCCTCGGCTCCGCAGTCAAGCCCGTTGTCGAGCAGCCAGGCGGCCTTTTGCAGCATGACCTCCGCGGCGTCGAGACGCATCATCGCCTCGGCGATGGGGTGTGCCATGGCCTGGTTCTGACCTATCGGGCGCCCGAAGACGATCCGCTCCTTGGCGTATGCCGCGGCTCGCCGCACCGATGCGCGCCCGATGCCGATCGAGGCGTTGGCCGAGATGATCCGCTCGGCGTTGAGGCCGGCGAGGATCGCCCGGAAGCCCTTACCCACCTCGCCGACAACGTCCTGGTCGGCGACGAAGAGGTCGTCGATGAAGACTTCGTTGGTGTTGACAGAGTTTCGCCCGAGCTTGGGGATCTCGCGGATCTGCACGTGGTCGGGGTTCATCTCGGCGAAGAAGAGGGTCATCCCGTCGGTGCGCTTGACGGCATCCTCACGCTTGGTCGTGCGGGCCAGCAGCAACATCCGCTCGGCTTGCTGGGCCTTGGTGATCCACACCTTCTTGCCGTTGATCCGATAGCCACCCTCGACCTTGCGGGCGAAGGTCGTGATGCCGGTCGTGTCGGTGCCGGCGTCCGGCTCGGTGACCGCGAACGAGATGTGCAGGTCGCCTGTCGGCACACGCGGCAGGAAGCGACGCTTGAGGTCCTCCGAGCCGTGCCGGATGATCGGGTCAAACCCGAAGATGCCGATATGCACGGCGCTGCACGCGCCCATCCCGCCGCCGGTCGATGCGATCTCCTGCTCGACGATGGCCGCCTCGGTGACCCCGAGCCCGCCACCGCCGTATTCCTCCGGGATGGTGATGCCGAGCCAGCCCGCCTGTGCGACCGCGTGGTAGAACTCCCAGGGAAAGGCGTGGTCGCGGTCGTGTTCCATCCAGTACTGGTCGTCGAAGGGCTCCATCATCTCGCGGACGGCCTTGCGGATGTCCTCGTGCAAAGGAACTGGTCGGAAGTCCACGGTGCGCTCCAGTGAGGTGGGCAGTCAGGTCGCGATGTCGTGCGGTCTGGTCAGGAACGGGGAGTGGGCGACTCGCCCGGGTCGAGCCGAAATTGCGGCTTGCGCTTGTCGAGGAAAGCGGTCGCACCCTCCACCATGTCGGGACTGCCGATGGCCTGCACGAGCATCCCGAGGCCCTGGAGGAAGTTGTCGCGGGCGCTGTTCCACCAGATGTTGGAGCTCGCTTTGGTGATCTCGAGGTAGCGCGGCGAGAGCTGTTCGATCTCGGTGCACCGGCGCTCGACGGCGGCCTCGAGATCGGCGTCGTCGACGACCTCGTTGACCAGCCCGAGCGCCAGAGCCTGATCGGCGGAGTAGCGCCGGCACAGCATGGCCATCTCCTTGGCGCGCTTCTCCCCGATCTGCACCGCGAGCACGTTGGTCGCGCCGGTCACCGGAGCCGAGCCGACCCGTGGGCCGGTCTGCCCGAAGGTCGCGCTGCGCGCCGCCACCGCGAGGTCGCAGGCGACGACGAGCTCGTTGCCGCCCCCCGCGGCCGCCCCGTTGACGGCGGCGATCACCGGCCGTGGGCAATTGCGGATCGCGTCGAAGAGGCGCAGCGAGGCCCGATAGAGCTCGCGCATCCCGGCTGCGGTCGGGGTGCTCAGCCCCGACAGCATCCCGCCTGCGCAGAACGCCCCGGACGCGCCGGTGATGACGACCGAGCGCACCTCCGCACAGCGGTCGAGTGCCTCCGCGACGGCGAGCGCCATGTCCTGGTCATAGGCGTTGCGCGCCGTCGGGTTGTCCAGAACGATCCAACGGCTTGAGCCGCGATCGTGCACGTGCACCCTTCCGCCATCGCTCATATAAGAATCATAATGATATGCAGCAATTGGTCAAGGTCGCAGGGAGGGTGGAAGGCGAATGCGCGAGCCTGACGAGGTGGCCGGGCCTGGCGACGACGCCCTCGGCGAGGGCCCCGCGTGGGACCCGGCGACCCACTCGCTGAGCTGGGTGGACATCCGCAGGCGGCGCGTCCACAGCTGGGCCGGCGGGCCGGCTGAGGTCACCACTCGCACTCTGCCCCGCGAGGTGAGCCTAGCCCTGCCCGCGGCCGACGGCGCCCGGGTCGTCACCCAGGTCGACACCGTATGCCGCGACGACGGCGAACGGCTGCGCCCGCTGACGACGGTCGCCGGGGCCGATGACGGCACTCGGCTCAACGACGGGGTATGCGATGCGTTCGGGGGCCTGTGGGTCGGTAGCTACTCGACGCTCGGCCGGGCCGACGCCACGCTCACTCGGATCGCCCCCGACGGCTCCCAGGTCCGCGCACTCGACGGGCTCGTGGCCGTCAACGGGCTGGGCTGGCTCGACGCCGGTGCAACCATGCTGGTCACCGACACCGGCCGTTCGCGGATCGACGCCTATCCCGTGCTCGATCTCGCCGGGGCGCGCCTCGGATGCCCTCTGACCTTCGCGACCTTCGAGGGCCCCGGGCGGCCCGACGGGCTGGCCGTTGACGCAGCGGACGGCGTGTGGGTCGCGATCTGGGGCGGTGGCCGGATCCATCGGTATGCCGCGGACCGCCGGCTGGACTATGTCCTGCAGGTGCCGGTCAGCTTCCCGACGTCGGTCGCCTTCGGCGGCGTCGACCTCGGCGTCCTCTACGTGACCACCTCGCGCTGCCACCTGCCCGACCCGGCCGACCGCAACCTCGAGCCGCTGGCCGGCAGCGTGCTGGGCTACCGGCTCGGCGTTGCCGGCCGAGCGGCATACCTCTTCGGCGCCGTCGGTTCGTCGAGCCGATAGACGCGTCGGGCGGTGCCGCCGAGCACCGCCGCCTGTTCGCTGGGCGAGAGCCCGGCGAGCAGTTCCCCCACGGCACCGACGGTGCGCCGGTAAGTCCCGGCGCGCAGGCTCACCGGCCAGTCCGAGCCGTAGAGCAGCCGTTCGGGCCCGAAGGCGGCGAGCAGGTGCTCGACTACGGGGGCCAGGTCCGCGACCGTCCAGCCAGTCGGGTCGGCCATCGTCGTGAGGCCGGACAGCTTGGCCACGACGTGCGGCAACTCCGCCAGCCGGGACACCGCGCGGGCCCAGTCACGGGCGACCGGCGAGCCCCAGCCCGCCGCGACCGGTGCCTTCCCGGCGTGGTCGAGAACGAACTGCACACCGTCGTGCCGGGCCGCGACCTGCCGGGCCGTCGCCAGGTGTTCGGGGCGCAGCATGAGGTCGAAGGCCAGCCCGGACCGCGCGAGCGCCCGGAAGCCCGCGCGATCTCCGGCCGCGCAGAGCCACCCGGCCGGATCGGATTCGGCGAGCGCCTGATGGCGGATCCCGACGAGCCGCGAGCCGGATGGATGAGATTGCAGTGCAATGAGATCCGCCTCGACCGAATCGGCGATCAGGTCCACCCAGCCGACCACGCCCAGCAGTGCGGGGTCGCGGGCCAACCACAGATAGTCGTCGGTCTCGGCGGGGTCGTTGAGCACCTGGACGAGCAGAGCCGCGTCGACATCCGCGCTGGCAAGGGCGGCGCGCAGGTCGACCAATCCGAAGTCACGGGCCAGCTCCGGCATACCGGCCGGGTCGATCCACGGTTGCCCGCGACGCGCCAGCTCCCAGAGGTGCACGTGCGCGTCGAGGCGAGAAAACGGATGCGGCTCCTTCCGCGCGGTCCGACGTCTGCCGGAGCGGCGCATCCCCTGCCGGCTCACCCCACCGATTCCTTCGGCATGTTCTACACCTCGATCGGCGACGGCAAGGAAGGCGTGGCGGCCTTCCTCGACAAACGCGCCCCGGCCTTCACCGGTGCCACTTCGGGGTTGCCGCGGATCTTTCCGGAGGACCCGCTGGTGTGAGCGCGGGCCCCCCGGAGATCGTGCGGGAGGCTCAGGACGGAATGTCGAGGGTGAGGTCCCGGTGCTCGATCCGCCAGACCCCGTCGCCGCCACGGACCACCCGGTCGCGGTAGATCCCGGTCGCCTGCACCCGCAACGCGCCGGCGTCGATGATGATCAGGGTGAGATAGCTGGTGACTGTGGCCCTGCCCCGGTCGACCCGTTCGACCAGCGCATTGGTGGTGACGTGCCGACGCACGTCGTGCTGGGCGGCGAGCGAGTCGGTGAAGAGCTTCATCACCGCCGCAGTCCCATCGAATTGCAGGGTCGGGCCTCCGTTGGGCAGATGGAAGGTGAACGACGCGTCATCGGTGAAGGCCGCCCGCATCAGCGGGACGTCGCGGGTGTCGTAACCGAGCGACCAGCGCGCCAGGGCGTTGAGGATGTCCTGGCCGTCGGCACCTATGCCACCGCCTTCGACGCCCCTGCCAGCAGCCTGCGCCGGAGCCGCGGCGAGCCCACCGAACACCAGGGTGGCCGGAGCCGCGGCGAGCAAGGTCCTACGTTGCATCAGCTACCTCCTGTTGCGCCGTCGGCGCGCGCCGACGGACTCGACGGATCGGGTATGCCGCTCACACCTCACGATGCCGCCACAGCATTCCCAAATAGGTGATCATGGTTATACTAGATCTCGTCCACCCTTGTCGACGAGGAGTCCACCGATGCCCACCCGTCGCCCCCATGATCGTGCCGACCTGCTGCTCGCCCCCGTGGCGCTCGACCTCGACGCACGTCTCACCGAACTCGGGAGCCTGACCCCCGAGGACCTGGCCATTCGGGTCACGGTGCATGCCAACACCAACGCCGAGACCCCCGCCGAACGCCGCTCCGGTCTACTCGACACCGTCACCGCGGGAGTCGAGCTGCACCACTGGTTGGTGAGCTGGGACGACCGCGGGCTGCGGCTGAGTCATGAGGGGCACACCCTCGTGCTCGGTCTGCCGACGGGCCTCAGGGCATACCTCGCACGCTGACCCGAAGGAGCGACACATGACCGACCCCAGCACCGACCTCTCCAGCCGCCTGCGCCGGCTGGAGGACCGCGCCGCCATCGCCGAGCTCGGCGTGATCTACGGCGTGATCATGGACGAGCGCGACGAGAAGGGCATCCGGCGGATCTTCTGCGACGACGCGGTCCTGCGAAGCCAAGATGGAGTCTTCGCGGCCGACGGGATCGAGCAGATCGTCACGACCTATCTCGGGCGGTTCGCGGCGCTCGGGCCGACCAACCACTTCAGCCACGGGCACGTGATCCGCTTCGACGACACCGATCCAGATCGGGCGATCGGGCTGCTGTTCAGCCACGCCGAGGTCGACCGGAACGGGGTCGCCATGCAGGTGGCGCTGCGCTACAAGGACGTCTACCGGCGGGTCGACGGGCGCTGGCGGTTCGCCGAGCGGCTGATGTCCTATATGTACTACGCGCCGCTCGCCGCGCTGCCGACCGTGCTCGGCGACCGCAACAGCGTTCTCGTGTATGGCGATCCGCGGCCGAGCGACTGGCCCGAGGTGCTCTACAGCCCGACCGGCAACGCCTGGCTGTCGGCCTACTACGACTGACGTCGGTCGAGCCGCTCGGGTGAGCCAGTTGTTCGCGAGTCGGCCAGATGTGTCTGGTCGAACGTGAACATCCGACAAGATGTCACCGTGGCTGGCGTTGAGTCCGATCCGGACACCCTCACCCTGCACGCGGTGCGACTGCTCGGTTACGCCGACACCCGCCTCGTCGCCCGCCGGTTCGGGCTGGACATCGCTGATACCACCGAGCGCCTGCTCGACCTAGAGGCCACCGGACGGGTCACCCGCTCCGAGTTCGGCGGCTCCAGCGGGTGGTCGCTGACCGAGTGCGGCCGGGTCGAGGGCGAGCGGCGACTGGCCCTGGAGCTGGACGACGCCAAGCGCGTCGCGGTGGCCGGGGTGCACGAAGCGTTCCGGCCGGTGAATGCGCGGCTGCAGGAGGCCGTCACCCGGTGGCAGCTGCGACCAATACCCGGTGAACCGTTGACGGCCAACGACCACAGCGACCACCGTTGGGACGACCGTGTCCTGGAGGAGCTGGGGCTGGTAGGACGACAGCTGACCCGCCTGCAGGCGGAGCTGACGCTCGTGCTCCCGCGGTTCGACGGCTACGCCGTTCGTTTTGGCTCTGCCCTGGACCGAGCGGTCCGTGGTGCGGGCCGCTGGGTCGATGGCGTCGGCATCGACTCTTGTCACGTGGTCTGGATGCAGTTGCACGAGGACCTGCTCGCGACCCTGGGCATCGGCCGCGGCCGGCAGTCCTGACGCTCGGCCCGCTCAGTCGGTCGCGGTCCGACGCCACGCATGGTGCAGGCGGGCAGGTCTTCCTCGACGCCGGTCGGAGGGTCGCGCACCGGGCCGCTCAGCGCGGGTCTCCGCCCGGGTCGCGCACCGGGTCGCTCATCGCGTCACCAACCCCTCCGGTATGCCGGATGGCCGGCACCCGCTCGAGGACCCGCCGTCCCGGGTGCAGGAACGGCACCAACCCCAGGCCGAGCAACAGCAGCCCGGCCGAGCAGAGGTAGCCGCCGGCCAGGCTGCCGGTGAGGTCGCGCACCACGCCCATAAGGAACGGCCCCAGCGCCCCGACCGTGAAGCCGACGAACAGCGTCAGCCCGTTGAGCCGAGCCGCGGCCGCCCGGTTCGCCGACACGTCGACCGACAGCACCAGCAACAACGTCGACAGCCCTCCCGCGCCTAGCCCGAAGAGCAACACCGCCGCGAGCCCGAAGGAGCCCGGAGCGAGCACCAACAAGGACGACCCGGCCAGCGAGCAGAGCAGGGTGAGGGCCACCAGCGGGCGCCGGTCACGCGTCGCGTCGGTGATCGCCGGGAAGCCGAGCATCCCGACCAACTGCACGACCTGGAAGACCACGGTCATCGCTGCGGCCTCGGTCGGCGCTCGCCCCAGGTCACGGTAGTAGGGCGCGATCCAGGCCAAGCCCGTGAAGCCGGTGACCATGACGACGATGTTGAGGGCGGTGAGCAGCCGCGCGGTCGGGTCGCGCCAGGGCAGCCCGGGCCCCTTCGTCCTCCCGCGCACCCGCGTCGGGGGCCGGTCCTCGCCCGGCGCAGCTAGTCGCACCACCAACGCCGTGAGCAGGGCCAGCACCCCAACGGAGGCGAGCGATGCCCGCCAACCCCAGGCGAGCGACAGCGGCACCGCGATCGCCGCCGCCAACGCCACCCCCAGCGCCAGCCCGGTGGAGTAGACCCCAGTGACGAAGCCGCGCACCGCCGACGCGTGGTGGCCGATGAAGCCCGGCATGAGCGTCGAGGCGGCACCCATCGTCGCCCCCGCAACCGCGACCGAGGCATAGAGCACGAGCGGGCTGAACGCGGTAAAGCGGACCAGCTCGCTCGCTCCGAGCGCGACCAGCAGCCACACCAGCGCCCGCTCCGCGCCGAGCCGGTCAGCCAAGGCCTGACCGAAAGGCGCGGCAAGACCCATGCCGAGGATGCACAGCGAGGAGAGCATCCCCAGCGCGCTGGAGGGCAGCTGCAGGTCAGCGGCGATGTCTGGCAGCAGTGGCGGCAATGAGCCGAGGGTGGCCCGCAGATTGAGGCCGACGAGGGCGACCAGGCCGACGACCGTCCAGGTCTGCCCGCGGCGCATGTCAGACCGTGAGGTCGTGCAGCAGCGCTTCGCGGTAGTGCATCATTCGCCGGGCAAGACCGATCAGGGCGACCCCGACCAGCCGCCCGTCGACGTGGTAGCCGACGGCGCACTCGCCGTCCCAGTCGCCCTCGAGCAGCCGGACGTCGGCGTGTCCGCGCTGGGGCAACCCGAAGGACTGGATGCGGCCGCCGGGCAGGTCGCTCCAGAAGCTCGGGAGGGCGGTGAGCGGGTCTTGCGGCGGCTCGCCCCGCCCGAGCCCGGCCAGCAGACTCCGGGCCGAGCGCGCGGCGGTGTCGCCGGGCCAGGTCCAGTGTTCGATCCGCAGCTCGCCGAGCAGCGGGTGCGGCAGCCGGGCGACGTCGCCGACGGCGACGGCATACGGCAGCGGTATGCCGTCGCGAAGCACCCGGTGTGCCTCATCGCACCGCACCCCGGCACTCAGCTCGAGGCCGGTGCCGGCGAGCCAGTCGACGTTGGGGACCGACCCGACGGCTTCGAGGACGACATCGGCCGGCACCGGGTCGGGCTCGGCTGCCGACCCGTCGGCGGGCGCCAGGTGCACGGCATAGCGGGCCGGCTCGGCGAGGTCGGTGCCGACAGTGACGGCGCGGACCGCGGTGTCGGTGCGGACGTACACCCCGAGCGCTTCGAGCCGGGCTCGGACCGCGTCGCCGAGCCGTCGCCCGAGCACGCCGGCCAGTGGTGCCGGCAGCGGGTCGACGACGAGCACCTCGGCGCCGAGCCCGGCAGCGGTCGCGGCGACCTCGCAGCCGATGAAGCCGGCCCCGACGATGACGAGCCGCACACCCGGGCCGAGCTCGGCACGCAACTCAATCGCGTCGTCGAGGGTGCGCAGCAGCATCGGCTCGGCGCCATCGCGGCCCAGGCCGAGCCGCCGGGACCGGACTCCGGTGGCGATGACCAGCCCGGTGAAGGCACGGCTCGTGCCGTCGTCGAGGGTGACGGTGCGCCGGTCGAGGTCGGCGGCCAGTGCGGCCCGGCCCAACGTCCAGGTGACGTCGGCGACGGTTGGCCGGCGCGGGTAGACCAGGGTGTCCAGGCTCGGTCCGGTAGCCAGCGCCTGCTTGGACAGCGGCGGACGGTTGTAGGGCAGGTGTGGCTCGGCGCCGACGATCTCGAGGGGGCCCGAATAGCCATTGCTGCGCAGCGCTTCGGCGGTGCGCAGCCCGGCCAGCCCGGCACCGACGACGAGGATCCCCTCGCCGGCCGCACCGGGCTGGCCCGGCTCAGCCGCCATGGCGTGCGGCTCTCGGGACGGTGCGGACCCCGTGCTGCCTCGGCGGCATACCGCTCAGAGCTCGACCGGCTCGGTGAGCCGGCGCGGACCGGGCGTGTAGGTCGCCGGAATGCGCTGCCACCCGGTGTTGGTGCCCTGGTGCGGGTAGGCCTCGAGGGCCTCGAGGTCGATGACGTAGTCCGGCATCCGGGTGAGGATCTGGGTGAGCAGCTCCTTGGCCATGAATCGGCCGAGGTTGGAGCCGGCGCAGCGGTGCACGCCGATGCCGAACGCGGTATGCCGGTTGGGCCAGCGGGTGATGTCCACCTCGTCCGGGCGCTCGAACTGTGCCGAGTCGCGGTTGGCCGAGGCCCAGGACAGCAGCACCCGGTCGCCCTCCTTCATCGGGCAGCCGAGGAACTCGGTGTCGCCGGTGACCGTCCGGGCCAGCGCCTGGGTGGGGGAGAAGTAGCGCAGGAACTCCTCGATCGCCTTGTCGATGAGGCTGGGGTCGTCGATGAGCCGTTGGCGCACGTCCTGGTTCTGGTAGAGCCAGACCACGGTGTTGGAGACGAGCGAGGCGGTGGTCGCCACCCCGCCGGCCAGCAGCAGGTCGACGATGGAGAAGACCTCGTCGTCGGTGAGCGGCCGGCCGTCGATCTCCTGCTGGACGAAGTAGCTGATGATGTCGTCGGTCGGGTTGGCCCGGCGGTCGGCGATGGCCTCCCAGGTGCGGGCGTTGATGTAGGGGAACTCGACCTCGATGGCCCGCTGCCAGTTGTCCGTGCCGGGGATCTCGGCGAGCGCCGCCCGGTGGGCGAAGGCGTAGCGCTTCCAGTCCTTGGGGTCCAGGCCGATCCAGTCGACGGTGACGACCGAGGGGACGCCGATCACCTCGGCCATGTCGCACTGGCCCTGCTCGATGATCTCGTCGATGAACCAGGTGACGTACTTGACGACCATCGTCTCCATCCGCTCGACGGCGGCCGGTGCGGTGATCGGGTTGACCAGCTTGCGCCACTTGCGGAACTCGGGCGGGTCGATCTCGATGGGGATGTGGAAGTGCATCGGTGTCTTCGGGATGACCACCGACAGCCCTTCGCCGCCGTGCGTGTTGCGCTCGGAGGAGAAGGTGGCGTCATCGCGGGCCGCCTCGAAGACCGACTGGTAGCCCGAGAGCACCCAGTAACCCCCGTGGGACTCGGACCAGGCCACCGGGTGCTCCTCGCGCAGCCGCTTGTACGAGCCGGCCGGGTCTGCGGAGTGCGCCTCGGAGTTGTGGTCGAAGTGGACGACCGGGCAGCGTCCGGCTGCGGTGGGCTGGCTCGTGTCAGTCACGGTGGTTCCCTCTCGCGTCAGCCGCGGCGGCGCACGGCGGTGGCTTCTATCAGTGATTATGGTTATACTAATTCTGGATTGTCAAACCCCTCGCTCACGCACCACCGATCTAAGGGAGGCCACCATGCAGGTCCGGGTCAACGAAGAGCGCTGCCAGGGTCACGGGCTGTGCCGGCTCAGCGCCCCGACGTGGTTCTTCCCGCGCGAGGAGGACGGACACGCCTACGTCAAGGACTCCGAGGTCCCCGAGGCCGAGCAGGACGCGGTCCGGCTGGCCGCCGACAGTTGCCCCGAGTTGGCCATCGAGATCGCGGACTGACGACTCGCAGGGGCGGGGCGGGTCGGCCACGGCATACCGATCAGCACGAACTTGGCGTCCGGCGCTTTACAGACCACTCCCCCACCCGTAGAGTCGGCACATCATGCGAATCATGTGCATGAATACCCTCAAGGAGGACGAGATGGACCTGACGGCAGTACGTCTGGGACGGCGCAGTGCCGTCGCGTTGACCGCCGCAGTGGCACTCGGGCTAGCGGCGGGCTGTTCGAGTTCTAGCGGGGGCGCGAGCAGCACCGCCGGCGGTATGCCGGCCACGGTCAACGTCGTGTCGATCAACCCGCAGACGGGGCCGGCTGCCTTCGCCGGGCTGGCGGCGAACAAGGGCTACGAGTTGGCGATCAAGGAGATCAACGACACGAAGTTCCTCGGCGGCACGACGCTCACGCTGTCCAAGGTCGACACCAAGGGCGACATCAAGACGGCCGCCTCGGCCGCCTCCACGGCGATCGCCGACAAGTCGATCAGCGCGATCTTCGGGTCGGTGTCCAGCCAGGAGGCGGTCGCCATGTCGCCGCTCGTCCAGCAGGCCGGGGTGCCGACGATCTACACCCAGGCCGGCAGCGACGGCGTCATCGTCGGCGACGCCACGTACCGGGCCACCCCGCTGATGCGCAACTACTACGGCAACGTCAAGAAGTTCATCAAGGACAAGGGCTGGAAGTCGATCGGCATCATCCACACCGCCGCGGCTCCGACCCTCGTCGACATCGGCACCAAGGCCCTGCCGGCCATCGCCCAGGAACTCGGGATGACGGTCACCACGACCGTGGCCACCCAGGGCACCACCCAGGACTTCACCGCGCCGATCTCCCAGGTGCTCGCCAGCAAGCCCGACGCCGTGGCGATCCTGCTGGTGGGCCCGGCGAACCCCACGGCGATGAAGCAACTGCGCCAAGCCGGCTACACCGGGGACGTGCTCGGCAACAGCGGGGCCAGCGCCGGCAACCTCAAGCCGGCCGGTGCCGACGGTGCCGGCATGGTCTGGCCAACCGACTTCAATTACCAACAGAAGGCGCCGTCCTCGCAGAAGTTCGTCACCCTCTACCAGGCGAGTAACCCCGGCGAGAACCCGCTCAACTACGCGGCCGAGGCCTATGACGCCGCCTGGTTCCTCGCCAAGTCGATCAAGGCCGCAGGCAACGCCGACCGGGCCGCGATCAAGACCGCGATGGGCACGGTCTCCGGGCAGAGCTTCGACGGGGCGCTGGGCACCGGCCTCACCTGGAAAGACCGCGAGATCGTCGTGCCCGGCGTGATGATCCGCTACGACGGCACCAACGAGGTGCTGCTCTACGAGGGCTCCGGCAGCTGAGCCCGACCGGTCGGCCGCGGGGCGGGCACACCACCTCACCCCGCGGCCGACCGCCTTCGGCGCATATCGGGCCGGCGGCATACCGACGAACGGAAGGACGGACGGTGCTGCAAGACCTCCTCGGAGCTGTGGGGCTCGCCTCGATCTATCTGCTCTTCGCGTTGGGGATGAGCCTCACCTGGGGCACCATCGACATCCTCAACTTCTCGCACGGCTCGATCTTCATGTTCGCGGCGTTCAGCGCCTCGGTCGCGCTCGAACACTCGCCCCTGGGCTTCCTGCCGGTGCTGCTCATCTGCGTTGCCGTCGGGGCCGTGCTGTCCTTCCTCATCCAGGTGCTCGCCTTCGAGCAGATCATCAAACGCGCCCGGGACCGCCGCACGGCCGAGATGCAGATCCTCATTGGTGGCATGGGGGTGGCGATCATCCCGCTGGCCGTGGCCCAAGACCACACCAAGAGCAACCCGTTCGGGTTCAGCGCCTCGACCTTCCAGACCACCACGTGGGAGTTCGCCGGTCTGCGGGGCACCAACGTCCTACTCATCACCATCGCCTTCGCCGCCGCACTCGCGGCCGGGACCGCCTGGTGGCTGCGCCGCTCACGACACGGCCTGGCGCTGCGCGCCATCGGCGTCGACAGTGAGGTCGCCTCGATCATGGGGGTCGACCGACGCCGTCTCGCCCTCGGCGTGATGGCCGTCTCCGGCGGGCTTGCCGGACTGGCCGGCTGCCTGTTCACCTACACCCTCGGCGCAATCGCCCCGGAGAGCGGCGACACGCTGCTCATCAAGGCCTTCGCGTGCATCATCCTCGGCGGTGTCGGCTCGACTGGGGGCGTCGTCATCGGGGCCCTCTTGCTCGCCGTCACCGAGACCCTCGTCCTCACCCGGACCAGTGGGCTCTGGGTCGACGCGGTGGCCTTCGGACTCATCTTCCTCGTCCTGCTGATACGGCCGGCGGGTCTGTTCGGGCGCAAGGAGGTGCGCCGGACGTGAGCGACTTCTACACCGCCAACCTTGTCCTGATCCAGTCCACCTTCATCGGGATCCTGCTGGCGCTCAGCGTGCAGGTCCCGATGCGGGCCGGCGTCTTCTCGTTCGCCGGGGCCGGCTCCTATGGCATCGGGGCCTATGTCGCCGCGATCACCGTGCTCAAGACCGGGATGCCCGCCGGGCTCGCGGTCATCGTCGGTGGCCTGGTCGCGATGGTCATCTCGCTGCTGCTCGGGCTGATCGTTGCCCGCCTCACCGGGCTCTACCTCGCGATGTCGACGGTGTCCTTCGACCTCATCGTGTCGGTCATCGTCACCAACGGCGGGGAACTTACCGGTGGGGTCACCGGCCTGTTCGGCGTGCTCAGTGACATCTCGATCGTCCACCTCGTCGCATTCGCCGTACTCGGTGTGGTGGGTGTGGCACTCACCGAACGTGGCCGGGTCGGGCGCCGCATCGACGCGGTCCGCGACGACCCGGAGCTCGCCCAGTCGGTCGGCATCGACGTGCGCCGCTACCGCCTCGCGGTATTCACCCTCAGCGGGCTGCTCGGCGGGGTCGCCGGAGCCTTGCAGTCGCTGGTCCGCAGCACCATCTCGCCCAGCGACATCGGATTCGGCCTCATCGTGCTGGCGTTGACGATGATCATCGTCGGCGGGGCCCGGTCCTGGAAGGGCGCTCTGTTGGGGGCAGTCATCTTCACCTGGCTGCCGCCCGCCCTCGCCGGGCTCGGCTCACTGCAACACGTCGTCTACGGGCTCATCGTCGCCGGTGCCGCGATCTTCGTCCCCGGCGGGCTCTACGGGCTGGTGACCAGCGCGGCATACCGACGTCGCCGCGCACAGCGGACCGCCCCGGAACAACCGACCACCGAGCCAACCGAAGCGTCGGCGGTGGCTCTGGACGACCTCACCGCCAAGGACGCCGGGAGGCTGCGATGAGCACGACCGAGCCCACCACGAGTCCGGCTGCCGGCGACCGGCGCACCAACACCCCGGTCCTGCAGACCGTGGACGTGGCGGTCCACTTCGGGGGGGTCAAGGCCGTCGACGGGGTGTCGCTCAGCATGGACGAGGGGCGCATCTACGGCATCATCGGGCCCAACGGCTCCGGCAAGAGCACCCTTCTCGGCGCGCTGACCCGGCTCACCCCGCTCACCCGGGGCGAGATCCTCTTCGACGGCGAGCCCTTCCAGGAGGTGCCGGCCTCGCAGATCGCGGCCCGGCGGATCGCCCGGACGTTCCAGACGGTGCGTCTGCTGCCAGACCTGTCGGTGCGGGAGAACATCCAACTCGGCGCCGACGCCTCGAAGGCCACGGGGACTCTGGGCTGGTGGACGCGCAACCTCGGTACCGCGGGCTCGGCGGCGGTCGACTCGGCGATCGAGCGGACCAATCTGGGCGGCTTCGACGACTGGCGCCCTGCGGAGATGTCCTACGGCACCCAGCGCCGGGTCGAAATTGCCCGGGCGCTCGCCCTGGACCCTCGACTGCTCTTGCTGGACGAGCCGGTGGCCGGGATGAACCAGCGCGAGCGCGGCGAGATCTCCACCCTGCTCAAGGACCTGCGCAACGAGGGCCTGACCATGCTGCTCGTCGAACACGACGTGCAGATGATGGTCGACACCTGCGACTACGTCTTCGCCATGAACATGGGCCGGCTCATCGCCGAGGGGCGCCCGACCGACGTCGTGCGCGACCCCCAGGTCCAGCAGGCCTACCTCGGAAAGAGGTTCAAGCATGCTTGAGGTCCGTGAGCTCCACGCCGGCTACGGCAAGATCGAGGCAGTCCGTGGGATCAGCCTGCAGGTGCAGCCCGGCAAAGTCACCCTGGTGCTGGGCGCCAACGGGGCCGGGAAGTCGACGACCTTGCGCTCGGTGGCCGGCGTGCACCAACCGACCAGCGGCCAGGTCATGCTCGACGGCAAGGACGTCACCGGGCGGCCGGCCCACGTCATGGTCCGCTCCGGGGTGAGCCTGGTGCCCGAGGGGCGACGGGTGTTTGCACCGCTGACCGTCATGGAGAACCTTCGCATGGGCGCGTACACGGCCAGCCGTGCCGACATGGCGGCCACGCTCGAGCAAGTGCTCACGATGTTCCCCATCCTCGCCGACCGCAGCAATGGTGCCGCCGGGCTGCTGTCCGGCGGTGAACAGCAGATGCTCGCCTTCGGACGCGCCCTGATGGGCCAACCCCGGGTGATGCTGCTCGACGAGCCGTCGATGGGTTTGGCGCCCACGGTGGTCGACACCATCCTCGCCAACGTCCGGGCGATGGCCGACTCGGGGATCGGCATCCTCATGGTCGAGCAGAATGCAGAGGCCGGGCTTGAGGTCGCCGACCACGTCGTGGCCGTCGCGCGCGGAGAGGTCGTCTTCAGTGGGGCTGCCGATACCGCCCGCTCGCACGCGTCGGTGCTGCGCGCCTTCCTCGGCGAAGCGGCTCTGGCCGACAGTTGAGTGAACTCGGCGCGTGAGTGAACTCGGCCGCGGCAGCCGGTGCGCCGACGCTCAACCGACGTAGCGCTGGTCCCAGGGGATCGTCTCGTCCAATAGCTCGCGGTACTTGCGTTCCGCGTAGCGGGTATAGGCATCGATGTGCTCCTGCATCCGCGCCTGGGAAAGGGCGGGATCCCGGGCGGCGAGTGCGGCGTAGATCTCCTCGTGGGCGACGAGGATCGCCTGCCGGCGGTGCGGCGGGTAGTGGATGCCCATGACCGCGCCGTCCATGATGCCCAGTAGCGAGTCGACGATGTAGCCGAACAGCACGTTGCCCGAGGACCATGCGATGACGTCGTGGAACCGCTTGTTGGCCTCGAGGAAGGAGTGCTGATCGCCGAGGTCGGCGCGCATCTGGTCGATCGTCCCCTGCAAGGCAGCGAGATCGTCGGCGTCCATCCGCTCAGCGGCCAACGAGCTGATCATCGGCTCGAGCGCGCCACGTACCTCGACGATGGTCCGGAAGGGCGCGGCGTTGATCTGCATGAGCAGCACGACCGTCGAAGCGAGGTGGGACGGGTCGGGGTTGCGCAGCACCGGGCCACCGCGCGGGCCGGGCTTGAGGGCGATGACACCCTGGAACTCCAGCAGCCGCAATGCCTCGCGCAACGTCCCGCGACCGGTTTGGTATTTCTCGAGCATGGTCCGCTCGGGAGCCATGAGGTCACCTGGCTTGAGGCCCTCGCGCAGGCTGTCGCGGACGATCCGCTGGGCAACGATCATCGCCGCTTTGGGCGGACGGGTCGACATGGGCTCCATGAAATCGTTCTCTCGCCGAGGGAGAAATGCTGTTAAAGATTAGCAGTGTGAGACCCGCGTCCACGGAGGGGTAGCGCTCCCTTGCGCCAGACGCAGGGTAGCCGCGGCGCAGGTGCGACGCATCCGCAGCCGACCGGTGAAGCGGCTGCACACGGCATATGGGGCGACACGGGGGTCATTCACCGCGCCAGACGGGTGGGCGTTTCTCGGTGAACGCGAGGGCACCCTCGCGCGCGTCGGCCGATCCACGCACCGGCAGGCTGATCTCGCGCATCAGGTCGAAACGCGCCGGCGCAGGCCAGCCGCCGCACTCCCCCAGGATCCGCTTGCTGGCCCGCACCGCCAGCGGGCCGTTCGCGGCGATCGCGCCGGCCAGTTCGAGTGCGGCGTCGAGCGCCCCACCCACGGTGGTGATCCGGTTGACCAGCCCGACCTCGTAGGCCCGCTGAGCGGGCACGAGGGCACCGGTGAGGGCCCACTCCATCGCCAACGCCATGGGGATCCGCTCGGCCAGCCGCAGCAGCCCACCACCGGCCGCCACCAGCCCCCGGGACACCTCGGGCAACCCGAAGCGCGTCCGCTCGGTCGCCACGACGAGGTCGCAGGCTAGGGCGATCTCGAAGCCACCGGCTACTGCCGCCCCCTCGACGGCGGCCACCAGCGGCTTGGCGGACGGTTGCTCGACGATGCCGGCGAAGCCGCGTACCGGGATCGAGGGACGCTCCCCGGCGAGGAAGGCCGCGAGATCCATTCCGGCACAGAACGTCCCACCCGCCCCGGTGACCACCCCACAGACGAGGGTGGGGTCGGCGTCGAGACGGTCCATCGCAGCCCCGATCGCCTCGGCGGTGGCCGTGTTGATCGCATTGCGTGCCTCGGGCCGGTTGATCGTCACGATCAACACGCCGTCGCGGGCCTCGGTGTGCACGGGAGTGTTCATGGTGTGTCCTCGCGGTCGGGTGTCGCTCGGTGCGAAGGCACCTGGCTCGGGTCAGCGGGGTGCCATCCGGATGGCTCCGTCCAGCCGGATCGTCTCCCCGTTCAGCATCGGGTTGTCGACGATGTGCATGGCGGTGAGGGCGAACTCCTCGGGCCGGCCGAGCCGGGCCGGATGGGGCACCTGAGCGGCCAGGCCCTCCTTGATCTCGTGGGAGAAGCGGCCGAGGATCGGGGTGTCGAACACGCCGGGGGCGATGCTGCAGACCCGGATCTGGCGCTGCGCAAGATCGCGGGCGGCGACGAGCGTCATGCCGACCACTCCGGCCTTGGCCGAGGCATAGGGGATCTGTCCGATCTGACCCTCGTATGCCGCGACCGACGCGGTCAGCACGCACACCCCTCGTTCGCCGTCGACCGGCTCGTGGGCCGCCATGCGGGCGGCCGCGTGGCGCAGCAGGTTGAAGGTGCCGAAGAGATTGACCGAGACGATCTCCCGGTAGAGGTCGTAGTCACCCGGAGTGCCGTCCCGACCCACCAAGCGGACAGTGCCCCCGCGGCCCGCGCAGTGCACAAGGGTGCGCAGCGGGGCCTGCTCGTCGGCTGCCGCACATGCCTGCGCGGCAGCCTCGTCGTCGCGCACGTCACCGGCGACGAAGCTCGCGTCCGGGCCGAGTGAGGCGGCCACCTCGGCCCCCGCGGAGGTGGGCAGGTCGAGGATGGTCACCCGGACGCCACGGTCGAGCAGGGCTCGGACCGCGGCCAAGCCGAGGCCGGAGGCGCCGCCGGTGACGACGGCCGAGGTGTCGTGCAGTTGCATGCCTGGCTCCTTGTCGGACGGGGTGGGTCGGGGGTGTGGGGCGACGTGATCGCGGGCTGAGTCGGAGGTGGTCGTGGTTGCTCAGTCGAGGCGCTCGAGGATCGTCGCATTGGCCATCCCACCGGCCTCGCAGATCGTCTGCAGGCCGAAGCGGCCGCCGGTCTGCTCGAGGTGGTGAAGCATGGTCGTCATGATCCGGGCCCCCGAGGCGCCGAGGGGGTGTCCCAGGGCGATCGCCCCACCGCGCGGATTGAGCCGCTCCGAGTCGAACGGGTGCTCGGCCTGCCAGGCCAGCGGCACGCACGCGAACGCCTCGTTCACCTCGACGACATCGAGGTCGGCCAGCGTCATCCCGGCCCGAGCCAACACCTTGGTGGTCGCCGCGATCGGGCCGGTGAGCATCAACTGCGGATCGTCGCCGACGACGGCCGAGGCGTGGATGCGCGCTCGCGGCCGCAGCCCCAGCGCCTCGGCACGCTCCCGGCTCATCAGCAGCAGCGCGCTCGCGCCGTCGGTGATCTGCGAGGAGTTGCCGGCCGTGACCGACCAGGTCAGCTCGGGAAAGCGGGCCCGCATCTCGTCGGTGCCGAAGGCCGGGTCAAGACCGGCCAGCCGCTCGACGGTGGTGCCCGGCCGGATCGACTCGTCGGCGGTCACCGGGTCGCCCTCCGCAGGGGTCACGGGGACGATCTCGTCGGCGAAGCCGCCCGACGAAGCGGTGCCGGCCGCACGGTGGTGGGAGCGGGCGGCATACTCGTCGAGGACCTCGCGGGACAGCCCCCAGCGGTGCGCGACCAACTCGGCGGACACGCCTTGCGGCACCAGGTCCGGGAACCGTCCCCGGACCCCTGGCCCATGGGGGTCGGCACCCATTCGGGCCGACAAGATCGGCACCCGGCTCATCGACTCCACTCCCCCGGCGACGACGATGTCGTAGAGGCCCGCGGCGATGCCGGCGGCGGCGAACTCGACGGCCTGTTGACCCGAGCCGCACTTGCGTTCGATGGTGACCGAGGGCACGTGGACCGGGAAGCCGGCGGACAGCCAGGCCTGCCGTCCGGGCGTGGCCGACTGCTCGAGGTTCTGGCCGACGCAGCCGATGATGACGTCGTCGACGCTGCCCGGATCGATACCGGAGCGCTCGATCAGGGCCGACAGGGTCTGGGCGAGCAGATCCACCGGGTGCAGCCCGCTGAGCGCCCCGCCGACCTTGCCCTTGCCCATCGGGGTGCGGATCGCCTCGACAACGACGGCTGTGGTCACCTTTCCTCCCATCTCAATCTCTGATCATGGTTAGCATACACAGGGCGAGACGATCTCGGCAGAGTGCTTGACCTTAAATCCTGCATATGAATACCATCAAAAGGTCGCCGTGCGTGAAGGGAGAACAGCCATGGGCCGGGTCGGGATCGACGATCTGGAGGCCTTGCAGGGCCTCGGGCTGCAGCGTGCCGAGCGCACCGAGTTGCTCACCGCACAGACCGAGTGCACCTTCGTCTTCTCCAGTGACGCGGGCTGGCCCAGCGGCGTGGTGATGACCTTCATCCACGTCGATGGCGTCTTCTGGCTCACGGCCGTCGAGGGGCGCAGCCAAACCCGCGGGATCGAGCGCGACCCGCGCGCGACGATCGTGGTGAGCAACGCGGGCACCGGCCTGCCGGGGCGACGGATGGCGGCATACAAGTGCGTCGTGACGGTGCACCGCGACCGGACCACGCTGGACTGGTTCCTCGGCGAGTTCACCAAACGACTCCAGCCCGAGGACACCGGGCCGTGGCGCAAGCTGCTCGACAGCCCCAATCGGGTGGTCTTCCAGGCGCGGCCGGTCGCTGTCGCGGTGAGCCACGACTCGCGCAAGATCCCCGGCGGCGGCCGGACGCCGCCAGGGCCGGCGGGTGCACAGCCCACCCCGGAGTCGACCCCGTGAGCACACCCGAGAGGACTTCCATGAGCGACGCCGACCGTGCCCTGCTCACCGCGCGTTGCACGTTGCTCTATCACCGCTACGCCTGGGCCGTCGACGAGCACGACCTCGACGCGCTGCGGGCCCTGGTCACCCCAGACGTGCGGATGACCCGCGCCGACGGCACCCGGACGGGAGTCGAGGCCTTCCTCGAGGTCTATCGTGCCTTCGCCGCCGAGGCGATCCCCCGCTCCACCCACGTCATCTCCAATGTCGTCGCCCACCGCGGACCCTCGGACAAGATCCAGACCCACGCCTATTTCGAGGCCACCATGTTCGAGACTGAGCGGACCCGCATCATCGCCGGCCGCTACGACGACGTGCACGTCGACCAGGATGGGACCTTACTGTTGGCGCACAAGGTGATTCGCGTTGATCGGGTGCTCTACCTGCCGGCCGCCGAGACGGCATACACGAACGTCGGGGCCGCCCAGGATGGCGGCGACCGGTGAGCGCCGAGCCGAGCCGGGCCTGCGGTGTCGTCGTCACCGGTGCCGCCCGCGGAATGGGCGCGGTCATCGCGCGCACCTTCGCAGCCGAGGGCTATGCCGTGGTCGGGGTCGACCTCGCAGAGCCAGGTCTGCGGTCGGTCTTCGACGCCCTCGGCGCGCCGCACACCGCCATCGTCGGCGACGTCGTCAACGAGGAACTGCTCGCCCGGGCCTGCGCGACCGGCGCGGCGATCGGCGGCGGGTTGCGCTGCGTGGTCGTCAACGCCGGGATCTCCGACCCCGGTGCGACGCCCGACTACGCCGCGCAGCGGTGGGACACGGTGCTCGATGTCAACCTCAAGGCCGCCTTCCTCGCCGCCAAACACGCGGCGCCGCTGCTCGGGCCGGGCGGCTCGATCGTCATGCTCTCTTCGATCGTCTCGGCCCTCGGCTTCGCCGAGCGCGCGGCATACGGGGCCAGCAAGGCGGGGGTCAACGGCCTGGTGATCGCCCTGGCAACCGAGTTCGGATCGCGAGGCATCCGGGTCAACGCGGTCGCGCCCGGCTCCATCGACACGGACATGTTGCGGGCGATGGTGGCGACCGGCCGGGTGGACGAGGGCCGCTACACCTCGCGCATCCCGATGGGCCGGCTCGGGCGGCCCGAGGAGATCGCCGACGCTGTCGCCTACCTCGCCTCCGACCGGGCGAGCTATGTCAACGGTCAGGTGTTGCACGTCGACGGCGGTTGGTCGACCGCCGGTCTGCCGGCACGCTTCGAGTGAGAGGTAGGCAACGACCATGGTGAACGTCGGTTTGCTCATCAGCGACATCCCGCGCACGACCTCGCCGCAGCAGCACTTCAGCGACCTGCTGCGCTACGTCGAGGCCGCCCAGCGCAACGGGTTCACATACCTCGCGATCGGCCAGCACTTCCTCTACGGCGAGCTGCGCTGGCTGCAACCCGTGCCGCTGTTCGCGCGGCTGGCCGCCGAGGTCGACCCACACGTGCGACTCGTCCCGCAGATCATCATCGCTCCCCTCTACCACCCGGTGATGCTGGCCGAGGAGATCGCCACCCTCGACATCGTCACCGAGGGGCGGCTGGTCTTCGGTGCCGGCGGCGGCTACCGGCCGGAGGAGTTCGACTACCTCGACGTGCCCTACAAGGAGCGCGGCGCGCGCTTCGACGAATCGCTCCAACTGATGACGAAGCTGTGGACCCAGGAGACGGTGAACCACGAGGGCCGGTTCTGGCAGCTGCACGACGTGCACCCGCACATCCAGCCGGTCCAGCAGCCCTATCCGCCCATCTGGATCGGCGCGCACGCCGAGGCCGGGGTGCGCCGGGCCGGGCGGTACGGCGATGCCTACGCCTGCCCGCCGGAGACGCCGGTGCCCGAGGTGGCCCGCCGCTACGCGATCGTCCGGGACATGTTCGCGCAGCGCGGCAAGGCGTTTGGCCCGCAGCCACTGCGCCGCAACGTGCAGGTCGCCGACACCGCCCAGGAGGCGATGGTCGAGTATGCCCGGGTCGCCCAAGGACGGTATCTCACCTATGCCAACAAGGGCCTGGACGTGATGAACGCCGAGCAGTTGGCCACCGAGTTCGCCCAGGCGGTCTCGGGGCACGCGGTGGTCGGTACCGATGCGCAGGTGATCGCCCAGCTCACCGACCTGGTCACCCGATTGCCCGTCGACCCGATCCTGCTGCGACCCACCTGGCCGTCGATGAGCAGCGACGAGGCGGTTGCCGCCCTTGACCGGCTCGGCCGTGAGGTCGTGCCCGCGATCACCGCGATCACCCCGCGCACCGACATCGACGAGGCGCTGCTCGCGGCGGGGAGCGCCCCGTGATGCGGACCTACCGCGAGCTCGTGCCGACCTTCCCGGACCCGCAGACCTGGACCCTCGACCAGGTGCTGCGTCACCATGCCGCCATCCGTCCCGACGCGCTCGCCCTCGAGTGCCCCGAGGAGGACTTCACCCTCACCTATGCCGAGGGGCTGGCCAGCGCCGAACGCGTCGCCGGCGGGCTGCTCGACGCGGGCGCGGTCTTCGGCGACCGCGTCATGGTGATGGCGGCCAACTCCTCGCGCTTCGTGCGGACCTGGTGGGCCACCGCGGTGGCCGGGCTGGTGGAGGTGCCGGTCAACACCAACTATGAGGGCGAGTTCCTGCGCCACCAGGTCACCCTCACCACGCCTCGGTTCGCGGTCGTCGACGACGTGCACGCCCAACGCCTGGCCGCCATCGCCGAGCAGATCCGCTGCATCGAGCACCTCTGGGTCATCGACACCGGCTCGGCTGCGGAGGCCATCGCGCTGTTGCGGGCACATGGTTGGCAGGCCGACCCGTGGGACGACCTGCAAGCAAGCGCCCCGCGTCAGCTCACTCCACCGTCCCCACGCGACCTCGGCGCGATCTTCTTCACCTCCGGCACCACCGGGCCGAGCAAGGGCGTGGCGATGCCCTGTTCGCAGCTCTACTTCTTCGCCCAAGAGGTCGTCTGCTTCACCCGGCTGACCAGCGCGGACGTCTACCTCACCACCACCCCGCTCTTCCACGGCAACGCCCAGTTCATGGCGGCATACCCGGCCTTGCTCGCCGGCGGACGCGCGGTGATCCGGTCGAAGTTCAGCGCGAGCCGCTGGATCGACCACGTGCGCGACTCCGGCGTCACCGTGACCAACTTCGTCGGCGTGATGATGGACTTCGCCTGGAAGCAACCGCCGCGCCCCGACGACCTCGACAACCGCCTGCGCTGCGTGTATGCCGCCCCGACCGCTTCGTCGATCGTCGAGGAGTTCAAGGCCCGGTATGGCATCGAGGCCTTCGTCGACGCCTTCGGGCTCACCGAGACTTCGGCGCCCATCATCACCCCCTACGGCGAGCCGCGGCCGCCCGGCGCGGCCGGCCTGCAGGCGGCGGACTGGTTCGACATCCGGTTGGTCGATCCGGAGACCGACCGCGAGGTCCCCCTCGGGGAGGTCGGCGAGCTCGTCGTCCGGCCGGTGGCGCCGTGGACCTGCAGCCTCGGCTACTACGGCATGCCCGAGCAGACCGTGCAGGCCTGGCGCAACCTGTGGTTCCACACCGGCGATGCGCTGCGCAAGGACGCCGACGGCTGGTTCTACTTCGTCGACCGCTACAAGGACGCGCTGCGCCGACGCGGCGAGAACATCAGTTCCTACGAGGTCGAGCAGGCCGTGCTCGGCCACCCCGACGTCCTCGAGTGTGCGGTCGTCGGCGTGCCGGCCGACGTCGAGGCCGGCGAGGACGAGGTGCTCGCCGCCGTCATCGTCTCCGGTGAGGCCGGGCCAGGCGGCACTGTCGATCCGGCCGGGATCCTCGACTGGTGTGTCGGCCGGATCCCCGCCTTCGCGATCCCGCGCTATCTGCGCGTGGTCGAGGCCCTGCCCAAGACCCCGTCCGAGAAGGTGCGCAAGGCCGTCCTCCGGGAGGACGGCATACCGGCTGGCACCTATGACCGTGAGCGGGGTGCCCTGGTGGGCGCCCCCGAACCCAGCCCCGAGGAGCAGCGATGACCACCCAGGCCGAACCCTTCCCCGCCTCCGTGCGCGAGTGGGTCCCCGACACCCGCACCATGCTCATCGGCGGCCGGATGGTCGACGGTGATGGCGAGGTGTGGGACGTGCTCAACCCCGCCACCGAGGCGGTCATCGCGACGGTGACCGGCGCCTCTGCGGGGCAGGTCGACGCGGCCGTCGAGGCCGCCCGCGAGGCTTTCCCGGGTTGGGCGGCGCTGTCGGGCCAGGAGCGGGCCCGGCACATCCACCGCTTCGCCGACGTGCTGGAGGCCGCCGCCGACCGGCTGCTGCCCTCGATCGTCAACGAGGTCGGCACGCCGGTGAGCCTCGCCGAATACCTGCAGGTGAAGATGGCGGTCCAGGAGCACCTGCGCTGGGCCGCCGACGCCGCGGCAACCGACCGGACCGTGCACCTCGGGAGCTACGACAAGCCGGTGCCCACGATGAGCGACGTGGTCTACGAGCCGGTCGGAGTCGTCGCGGCGATCACCGGCTACAACTACCCGCTCAACCTGGCGATCTTCAAGTTCGGTGCGGCGCTGGCCGCGGGGTGCACCGTTGTGCTGCTGCCGTCGCCGCGCACGCCGCTGACGACCCTGTTGCTCGGCGACCTCATCCAGGAGTCGGGGCTG